>CAYVPF010000030.1:0-19476 GCA_964453355.1 uncultured Acidimicrobiaceae bacterium
GCAGCGGTACCCGGGGTTCTTGGCGCAGGCGGTCCAGGCGATCGGTGACACCGGGCCCCCCGGTGCCCCACCGCCGGTCGCCGCCCCGGCGGCCGGCGGTCCCGCCCAAGCCGGCAACCGGCCGGCCACAAGGGGAGCGACCAGAACGGCGGTGGCCAGAACAACGGCGGCCAGAACGGCGGTGGCCAAAATGGCGGCCCGCATGGCCGCCACCCGGCGGGTCACCCGGTCCCGCCGCCGGTCCCGCCGCCGTGTCCGATGCCGTCCTGGTCCTGCTCCCCGCCGCCGGTCTGACGGAAGGCCTCCTCGGCCAGCGAGGCCACCTGCCCTGGCGACCGCCCCACTCGGTCGGCCACCCGAGCCACGTCGTCGAATTCGGGCTTGGCCCGACCGGCACCCACCTTGATGCCGACCGGCTCCCCGTCGACGGTCACCTGGGCCATCCGCCGGGCCACCGGCCAGCGCTCGCCGGCGACGGCCCGGACCCCGAAGGTGCCGGTGGTCCGGGTGACCACGGAACGAAGGGCCGGGGCCCGGGCCGGGTCGCACAGGACATGGAGGACGTGGGCCGGCCGCCCCTTCTTCATCACCGCCGGGGTCACCCAGGCGTCGTGGGCACCGGCGTCCATGAGGGCCGCCACGGCGTGGGCCAGCTGCTCGCCGGTGACGTCGTCCAGGTTGGCCTCCAGCACCGTCACCGGCTGGCCGGAACCGACGTCGCCGGCCACCGTCGTGCCGAGGACCACCTGGGTGCAGTTGGGCAGGTCGTCCAGGTCGTGGCCGCCGGCCCCGAACCCAGAACCGGTGATCGTCATCGGGGGCAGGGGCCCGAAGGCCTCGGCCAGGGTGGCGAGCAGGGCGGCGCCGGTGGGCGTGGTCAGCTCCACCGGGGTTTCCCGGCCGTAGGTGGGGGCGCCTTCCAGCAGCCGGATCACCGCCGGCGACGGGTTCGGCAGGAGGCCGTGGGCCGCCCGGACGGTGCCGGTGCCGGTGGCGACCGGCGAGGCGGCCACCCGGTCTACTCCGAGGACCTCCAGGGCGGCCATGGTCCCCACCACGTCGACCACGGCGTCGTGGCCGCCGACCTCGTGGAAGTGCACGTCGGCCGGGTCCCGGCGGTGCAGGGCCGCTTCCACCCGGGCCAGGGCGGCGAAGGCGGCCCGGGCCCGCCGCTCCACCCGGTCCGGCAGCCCGGCCTCGACGAGCAGCCCGTCGATATGGGCGTGGGTCCGCACCGAGTCGTCCCCGGCGACCTCCACGACCGCCCGCGTACAGGCGACCCCGCCGCGCAGTACCGGTTCGCATCGCAGCTCCCACCCCGGCACCCGAACCCGGCGGACCATCGCCACCACCTCGTCCAGATCTGCCCCGGCGTCCAGCAGGCTGCCCAGCGCCATGTCCCCGGCGATGCCGGCGAAGCAGTGGAACCATGCAACTCGGGTGGTCATCGCAGGAGCCGGGCCACGGCGCAGGCGGCGCCGAAGCCGTTGTCGATGCCGACCACGGTGATGCCGGAGGCACAGGACGCCAGCATGGCCAGGAGGGCGGTGACCCCCTCGAGGGCGGCGCCGTAGCCGACGGAGGTGGGCACGGCCACCACCGGGGCCGGCGTCAGGCCGCCGACGACGCTGGCCAGCGCACCCTCCATGCCGGCTACCACCACGACGACGTCCGCCGCCGCCAATTGGTCGGCGTCGGCCAACAGCCGGTGAAGGCCGGCGACCCCGCAGTCGGCGACCAGCCGGGGGGCGAAGCCGAGGGCGGCGAGCACGGCCCCGCATTCCTCGGCCACCGGGAGGTCGGCGGTGCCGGCGGTGACCACCACGATGTCCCCGGTCCGGGCCGCCGCCGGCCGCCAGGCCACGGTGGCCAGGGCGTCGGTGCCGGTCGCCGTGGCGTGGCCGTGCCCGGCGGCTTCGGCGGCCGCCGCCGCCGCCTTGACCTGGCCGGCACCGGCCCTGGTGAGTAGCACCGGGCCGGTGCCGTTGTCCAGCAGCTCCACCACGATCGCCGCGCACTGCTCCGCCGTCTTCCCGGGCCCGTACACGGCTTCGGCCAGGCCCTGCCGCAGGGACCGGTGGTGGTCCACCCGGGCGAACCCCAGGTCGGCGTACGGCAACCGGCGGAGCCGCCGGACGGCCTCGTCCGGGGAGCAGCGGCCGGCGGCCACGTCGTCGACCAACTGGCGAAGAGCAGGTTCGTCCATGAGGTCACTATCCTGCCCGGATGTGACCCCCCCCGTGACCTCGGTGGCCTACTTCGGCCCGGCCGGCACTTTCACCGAAGAGGCCCTGCTGACCCAGCCGGACTACGCCGCGGCGGCGTTGGAGCCCCGGTCGACCATCGCCGAGGTGTTGGAAGCGGTCGCCGACGGCCAGGTCGACCTGGGGTTCGTGCCGATCGAGAACGCCATCGACGGCATGGTTCGAGACTCCCTGGACGCCCTCATCTTCGACTTCGAGCTGCTGGTCCAACGCGAGGTGGTCCTGGACATCCACCTGCACCTGATGGCCCCGGCCGGCACCGACCTCTCGGCGGTCCGCCGGGTGCTGTCGTTCCCGGTGGCCCTGGCCCAGTGCCGGCGGTTCCTGGCCGACCAGCTGGGCGGGGTGGAGCTGGTGGCGGCCAACTCCACGGCCGACGCCGCCCGGCAGCTGGGGGAGCACCCGGAGCCGGGGACCGCCGCCGTGGCCCCGCGGCTGGCCGCCGACCTGTATGGCCTGTCCCTACTGGCCGAGGACGTCGAGGACTTCCCCGACAACCAGACCCGGTTCCTGGCGGTGGCCGCCACCGGGGTGCCGGCCCCGACCGGCCACGACCGGACCAGCATCGTCTGCTTCCAGAACGACGACCACCCCGGCAGCCTCCACGGCATCCTGGGGCAGTTCGCCGCCCGCAACATCAACCTGACGCGGCTGGAGTCCCGACCGACCAAGCGGGGCCTCGGCGACTACTGCTTCGCCATCGACCTGTCCGGCCATCTGGCCGACGAGGTCGTGGCCGACTGTCTCCGCGACCTCCACGCCGAGCTGGCCGGCGTGAAATTCCTTGGGTCCTATCCGGCGGCCGGCCGCCAGGCGCCGGCCCGGCGGCAGGAGGCCGACCGGGCCTGGCGGGAGGCCGACGCCTGGCTGTCCGGCCTCCGGTCGCAGCTCGGCTGAGCCGGGCCGCCCGGCGACCGCGTCGCGGAGCCATTGGTTTGGCGGAGCCATTGATTTGGCGGAGGGAGTGGGATTCGAACCCACGGGGACCAGAAGCCCCACGGCTTTTCAAGAGCCGCGCATTCGTCCGCTCTGCCATCCCTCCCGGCCCGGTCGGTTTCGCCGTCCCGGCTGGGCGTCCAGGGTACCGCCGGAGCGACCGGTCGACCGCCCGAGAGGGCTGGCGCGGGCGCGGGCGCGGGGACCGGGTGGGCCGCTGGCGGGTCTCGGGTGGCAGTAGTGTCACCGGGGAGCTGGGAAGAGGACGGCGCAGTATGACCGAAGCCGGGGGGCGCGCAGGCGAGCAGCAGTCGGTATGGGCCGATCCCGCCGTGGCGGTCGCCCTGGGTGACCTGGCGGCGGTGGCCCTCCTGGGCGCCGACGGGCGGATTCTCCACGTCAGCCCCCGATGGTGTGCCATCACCGGTTGGCCGGCGAACCAGGCGGTCGGGATCCACTGGACCGACCTGGTGCACGGCGACGACCTCCCGGGGGCGATGGCGGCCGGCCGGGGGGCGGTACGAGAGGGCCGGTCCGTCCGGCAGGAAGGCCGGGTGGTCACGCCCGACGGCGCCGTGACCTGGATCAGCTCCCACGCCACCCCCCTGCGGGATGCCGACGGCAACATCGACCGGTGGTTGCTGGCCGCGGTCGACCTGACCGAGCACAAGGAGGCCGAGAACGCCCTGCGTCAGAGCGAGCGGCGGCTGCAGATGATCTTCGACAACTCGGTCGACGTCATCACCGTCCTCGAGGCCGACGGGACCTGGCGGTCCACCACCCCCAACGCCGTCCGGCTGCTGGGGTTATCCGAAGAGGCGCTGGCCGACGGCTCCTTCGTCACGGCCATCCACCCTGCCGACCGACCGGTGGCCCGGCAGGCCTTCGACGACCTGATCGAGCGAAGGGACGGCTCCTTCGGGCGCCTGTACGAGGTCCGGGTCATCCTGCCCGACGGCTCGACCCGGTGGGTGGAGATCACCGGGGCCAACATGGTGGACGAGCCCGCCGTCGGCGGCATCGTCCTGCACAGCCGGGACGTCACCGCCCGGCATCAGGCCGAACAGGAGCTGCTGTCGGTCAGCAGCCGCCTGGCCGCCCTCATCGGCAACATGCTCCTCGGCGTCAGGATCAGCGACCAGAGCGGCACCACCATCGCCGTCAACCGGGCCTTCGTCGACGCCCTGGGCCTCGACGCCACCCCGGAGGACCTGCTCGGAGAGTCGGCCCCGGGGATGCTGGAACGGCTCCTTCGGGTCCTCGCCGACCCCGACGGCGACGCCGCCCGGATCGTGGCCACCGTGTCCGGGCGGGCGCCCGTGCCGGAGGCCCATTTCGAGCTGAAGGACCGGCGTACCCTCGCCGCCTCGTTCATCCCCATCGAGGCCGACGGGGATTACCGGGGCAGCATGTGGTTGCTCCGCGACCGCACCGAGGAGCTGGCGGTGGCCGCCGAGCGGGAGTACCTGCTGGACATGGAGAAGCAGCAGAACGCCCGACTGACGGAGCTGGACGAGCTCAAGTCGGGATTGGTGGCCTCGGTGTCCCACGAGCTGCGGACCCCGCTGACCTCCATCGTCAGCTTCACCCAGTTACTTCGCGAAGGGCTGGGCATGGACAGCCTCGAGGAGCAGGCCGAGTTCTTGGACATCGTCGGCCGCAACACCGAACGACTGCTCCGGTTGGTCGACGACCTGCTGCTGCTGGACCGCCTGGAGACCAACGCCGTCCGCACAACCCTGGAGCCGACCGACCTGGTTGCCCTGGTCGAGCAGGCCGCCTCCTCCATCCACCCGGTGGCGGTGGAGAACGGGGTGGATCTGCAGGTCCACACCGAGCCCGGGCCGACGTTGCTGGGTGACGTCGGCCGTCTGGGCCAGCTGGTTGACAACCTGCTGGCCAACGCCGTCAAGTTCACCCCGGCGGGCGGCCGGGCGTCCATCGCCGCCCGCCCGGTCGCCGACGGCTGGGTCCTCGAGGTGTCGGACACCGGCATCGGCATCCCCGCCGAGGAGCAGGGCAACCTGTTCCAGCGGTTCTTCCGGGCCTCCAACGCCCGCCAGCGGTCCACCGCCGGCTCCGGCCTGGGGTTGGCCATCGTCCGTCGGGTGGCCGAGCTGCACCGCGGGGACGTGTCGTTCGAGAGCGTCGAGGGCGTCGGTACCATCTTCACCGTGACGTTGAGGGGTGCCGTCGAACCGGCCATGCCGGTGTCCCCCCTGGCCCAGGCCACCGCCTGGCAGGTGCAGTCGGGCACCGAGTGGAGCCGCCGGTGAGCACCCCCGCCCGGATCCTCGTGGTGGAGGACGACGCCGACATCTGGCGCTCCCTGGAGCTGCTGCTCCGACGGGCCGGCTACGCCCCGCTGTGGGCGGCCGACGGCCACGACGGCCTGCGTCGCTTCGGTGCCGACCGGCCCGACCTGGTGGTCCTCGACCTCAGCCTGCCGGGGCTGGACGGCTGGGCCGTCCTGGAGCGGATGCGCCACGTCAGCAGCGTCCCGGTCATGCTGCTGACGGCCCGGGGCCTGGAGACCGACAAGGTTCGCGGTCTGCTGGGTGGGGCCGACGACTACCTGACCAAGCCGTTCAGCAACGAGGAGCTGGTGGCCCGGGTGGCGGCCCTTCTCCGTCGCTCCCCGCCGGTTCCCACCGGGGCCAAGGCCGACGTGTACGACGACGGCCGGGTCCGGGTGGACTTCGCCAACCACGTCGTCGAGGCCGACGGCGGCGCCGTCAACCTGACCCCCACCGAGTTCCGGCTGCTGGCCGCCCTGGTGCGGCACGCCGGCCAGGTGCTGTCACCGGGCCAGCTCCTGGAGTTGGGCTGTAGCGACCCCAGCGGTTCGGGGCCCGGTCGGGTCAAGTTCACCGTCCTCGGCCTGCGCCGCAAGATGGGCTGGGGCGACGCCCGGAACTGCCCCATCGAGAACGTCCGGGGGTTCGGGTACCGGTACCGGCACGCCGTGGCGGTACCGAGAGACCCCGACTGAGCCGGACCCGTCTCGGCCCGCCGTCCCCGGTGGGCCCGGTACGGCGGGTCAGGCCCGGCCGGACCGGGCCCGGGACCGCATCCGGCCGCGGAGGGCCTGGTCCAGCACCACCTTGCGCAGCCGGACCGACTTCGGGGTCACCTCCACGCACTCGTCGTCGGCGATGAACTCCAGGGCCTGCTCCAGGGAGTGGAGCAGGGGCGGGGTCAGTCGGATGGCCTCGTCGGCGGCGGCCGCCCGGACGTTGGTCTGCTTCTTCTCCCGGGTGGGGTTGACGTCCATCTCCTCGTCCCGGGCGTTCTCCCCCACGATCATCCCCTCGTAGACCTCGGTGGCCGGTCCCACCAGGAGCACCCCGCGCTCTTGGAGGTTCATCAGCGAGTACCCGGTGGTCGCCCCCCGCCGGTCGGCCACCATGGACCCGTTCCGCTTGGTCCGCAGGTCCCCGTGCCAGGGCTCCCACCCGTCGAACACGTGGTGCAGCATCCCGGTGCCCCTGGTCTCGGTCATGAACTCCGTCCGGAACCCCACCAGGCCGCGGGCCGGCACCCGGTAGTCCATGCGGACCCAGCCGGTGCCGTGGTTGACCATCTCGATCAGCGTGCCCTTGCGCAGCGCCATCAGCTGGGTGACCACGCCCAGGTAGTCCTCCGGGACGTCGATGGCTACCCGCTCCATCGGCTCGTGAACTTTCCCGTCCACCTCCCGGGTCACCACCTGGGGCTTCCCGACGGTCATCTCGAACCCTTCTCGGCGCATGGTCTCCACCAGCACGGCCAGCTGCAGCTCCCCCCGGCCTTGCACCTCCCAGGTGTCCGGCCGCTCGGTGGGCTGGACCCGGAGGGAGACGTTCCCGATGAGCTCCGCTTCCAGCCGGCTGATGATCTGCCGGGCCGTCAGCTTGGTCCCGTCGGCCCCGGCCAACGGCGACGTGTTGATGCCGATGGTCATGCCCAGGCTGGGCTCGTCCACGGTGATGACCGGGAGCGGCCGCGGGTCGTCGAGGTCGCTCAGGGTCTCCCCGATGGTGATGTCGGCCATCCCGGCCACCGCGGCGATCTCTCCGGGCCCGGCCTCCTCGGCGTCCACCCGGTGCAGGGCGTCGGTGACGTACAGCTCGGTCACCCTGGTGCGCTCCACCGTGCCGTCCAACCGGCACCACCCCACCGTGGCCCCCTTGCGGAGGACTCCGTTCTGGACCCGGCAGATGGCCAGCCGGCCGACGTAGGGGGACGCATCCAGGTTGCACACCAGGGCCTGCAGGGGCATGGCCGGGTCGAACCGGGGTGCCGGGATGTGGTCGAGGATGGCCTGGAACAGCGGCCGCAGGTCGGTGCCTTCGACCCCCCGCTCCGTCGACGCCCAGCCGGCCCGGGCGTTGGCGTAGAGGATGGGAAAGCTGATCTGGTGCTCGTCGGCTTCCAGGTCCAAGAACAGCTCCTCGACCTCCGACACGACCTCCTCGATCCGGGCATCGGGCCGGTCCACCTTGTTGACCACCAGCACCACCGGCAGGCGGGCTTCCAGGGCCTTGCGCAGGACGAACCGGGTCTGCGGCAACGGCCCCTCCGAGGCGTCGACGAGCAGCAGCACCCCGTCCACCATGGTCAGGCCCCGCTCCACCTCCCCGCCGAAGTCGGCGTGGCCCGGGGTGTCGATGATGTTGAGCTTCGTCCCCTCGAACCGGACCGCGGTGTTCTTGGCCAGGATGGTGATGCCCTTCTCCCGTTCCAGGTCGCCGGAGTCCATCACCCGGTCGGCCACCTCTTCGTTGGCCCGGAACGCCCCGGTCTGCCACAACATGGCGTCCACCAGGGTGGTCTTGCCGTGGTCCACGTGCGCCACGATGGCCACGTTCCGGATGTCGTCCCTGGTTTGCGTGTGCTCGTCGTGCGTGGCCATAGCCCTGCGAACCTACCCGGCCTGGCGCACCTCCCGAACCGTTTCGACCACGGCGGCGGCCGTGGCGTCCAAGAACCCGCGGTCCACGTCCGCCAACACCGCCCGGCCGCACTCCGGCCACCACCCCACCACCCGGGCCGGCACCTCGCCGCCGTTGACCGCCGCCACCAGGGCCGCCAGGCCCAGCTCGGCTCGGCTGGTCGCCCCGGGCCAACCCGCCGCCACCGTCAAGAGCGCCGTCCTTCCTCCCCCGTCCCCCCCCGTCCCGTCCGCCGCGGGGGGCACGGCCACCCGGACGTCGGCCCGGGCTCGCAGGGCCGTCCCGGCGACCGCCCACCACTGGTCCGTCGGCCCGACGTCGGCGGCCGGCAGCCGCGCCCATTCGACCGCCCCCACCACGGTCGTGCACCAGCCGGTGGCCTCCGCCCGGACGGCCGCCCGCCC
The DNA here is from genome assembly GCA_964453355.1 of uncultured Acidimicrobiaceae bacterium. Taxonomy (GTDB): domain Bacteria; phylum Actinomycetota; class Acidimicrobiia; order Acidimicrobiales; family RAAP-2; genus DASZUK01. The sequence goes on from CAYVPF010000030.1 coordinate 8,539, forward strand.
CCCGGCCGGCTGCCCGGCCAGCCACCGTCCCAAGGACCCGGGCCGACCCAGGCCCCGTTTCCCCTCGGTCGCCAGCTCGTCGACCACTCCGGCCACCGCTTCGGCCGGCGTCCGCGGTGCCCCCTCCCGGCAGTGGCGGACCGCCGGCAGCCCGATCGCCCGCCGGGCGGTCCGGGCCGACCACCGGAACGGCGTGGACGGTGTGGCCCCGGGCGACCGCAGCAGGTAGCCGTTCACCGTCAGTTGCGTCCCCGGCCGCGTCCCCGACCGTGCCGACAGGCCGGCCCGCAGGCTTTCGGCCAGCGCCAGCCGGTCCCCGTCCGTCACCGCCGGCGTCACCGCCGGCGCCGTCAGGGCGTCGGTGAGCGCCCGGGCCTTCGGCAGCACCATTGGCGCCAGAGCCGTAGCGGCCAGGGGGGTCGGGGCCTGGGTCGTCGTGGCCAGGGCCGTCCGGAACGGGGTCATGCCGGCTGTGGTTGGGCCACGGCGTCCAGTACCTCGCCGACGGTGGCGGCCAGCAGCTCGTCGGTGACCTCGTCGACCTGCACGTCGCCGGCCGCCGGGTAGTAGGTGGCGGTCCGGAACGGCGGGGCGCCGCTGCGGACGGTCTCCAGCAGGGCGACGAACCGCCGGAACCGTCCGTGGGCCGCCTGCGGGTCGCCCGACCGGACGTCCACCAGGCACACCGACGCCCGCCCGTCCGACGGTGCCCCCAGGACCAGGTCGGCCCTTCCCCGGAGCACCACCCGGCCGCCCGCCAGCGGGACCGTCAGCCGGTCGGCCACCCGGGGCAGCCAGCCCGGGGACACCATCGCCCACTGGGAGACCATCGTGGCCGCTTGGGCCACGACCGTCCGCTCCAACGATCGCTGCTCGGCGGCCGGCAGTCCCCGGGCGAACGCCACCAGGTCGCTCCGGCCGGTCGCCTCCAGGGCCGCCAGGCCGTCCTCGACCGGATCGTCGAGACGGCCCGTGACCACCACCTGGCCGAACAGACTCGCCACCACAGCGCTGCGGACCACTGTGGCCGTCAGCGTCGACGGCTCCCCCAGCCGCCACGGCTCCAGGCGCCGCCGGTCCACCACCACCGGGGCCCCTCTCTCGGGCATCGGGGCGACCAGCGTCGCCACCCCGTCCTCCAACCAGGCCCGTAGCCCCCCGGCCAGTCCCGGGTCCACGACCGGCCGCCGCCGGGTGTCCCCCCGCAGCCGCTCCACCACGGACGATCCGATGGCGGCCGGCCCGACCACGCGGAGGATCGCTGACGCCGGCGGGGCGGAGCCGGCGTCGGCCGGGGTTTCCCTACGGTGGTCGGCCAGGGTGGCGATGGCGGTGGGCACCGTTGCAGTATCGGCGACGGGTGTATCACCGGCCGGCCCCGGTCCCATAGCCTCTGCACCGTGATCCCCGCCGCCGCCGCCTTTCCGGCCGCCGATGCGGCCTTCTACGCCGTCTTCGGCGTCTTCGTCGTCGCCTTCGTGGTCCTGTCGGTCATCACCGTCGGCTGGGCCCTCCGCCAGGACCGTACCGGCCGGCAACGGTGGCTGCAGCGCCAGCAGCCCGGCGCGGAAGCGGTCGACCCCGACGGCGGCCCATCCGGCGGCCCATCGGGCGGCGCGGTAGCCGGCGGCACGGCACCGCCGGCCACCAACGGGCACCGGCCGCCCGCCGGCCGCCGCGGGCGGCCCCGGAGGCCACCGGGGTGACCATCGGGCTGGCGACCCCCAGCCAACCGGGCCGCCAGGGGTGGTGGCGTCCGCGTTCCCTGCCATGGCGCCGACCGGAGACGGACCCGCCGAGAACGGCGTTCGTCCTGGCCGGCGGCGGCAGCCGGGGGGCGGTGCAGGTGGGCATGCTGGCCGAACTGGTCCGCCGCGACATCCGGGCCGACCGGGTGTACGGCGCCTCCGTCGGGGCGGTCAACGCCGCCGGCTACTGCGGTGCGCCCAACCCCGACGGCATGAAGAAGATGGAAGAGGTCTGGCGCAACCTGTCCGGCGAGGACGTGTTCCCCCGTGGCCTCGTCCACGGGCCGTGGATGTTCCTGCAGCAACGTGCCTCCGTGCATCCGAACAGCGGCCTGCGCCGCATCATCGAGGCCGGTGCCGACTTCGCCCGCCTGGAGGATGCCGAGGTGCCCTTGGAGGTGGTCACCACCTCCCTCACCGACGGCCAGGAGCGGTGGATCACCAGCGGCCCGGTCGTCGACGCCGTGCTGGCTTCCGCCGCCATCCCCGGCATCTTTCCACCGGTGTCCATCGACGGTGACCTGCTGGTGGACGGCGGGGTGGTCAACAACGTGCCCATCATCCGGGCCATCGCCGGCGGGGCCACCCGCATCTACGTCCTGTTGTGCGGGCCCCTCCACTTCCATCCCCCCGCCCCCCGCCGGCCGGTGGAAGCGGTCATCACCGCCTTCTTCGTCGCCGTCCACGCCCGGTTCGCCCGGGAGCTGGCCTTCTTGCCCCCCGGGGTCGAGGTGGTGGTGTTCAGCGGCGGCGGCGGTCCCGACGCCGACTACCGCGACTTCTCCGCCACCCCCCAGCTGATCGACGCCGGCCGGGCCGAGGTGGCCGCCGTCCTCGACCGCTACCGGGGCACCTCACACCAGCTCGGGTAGGGCTGCCGGCGGCGCCGGGTGGGAACCAGGGAGAGGTGGCGCGCGGCCACCCCTCCCTGGTGTGTTACCGGGGACCCGTCGGCGTCAGTGCTCGGTCAGCTGACGTGCACGCCTCCGGTCACCGTGGCGCTCTTGATGTACGTGTTGAAGTAGTTGATGAGCACTGTCGTGCATGTGGTGTAGCCCGGCCGATATCCGGCGGTCCCATGTGTCCTAAAGCTGCCGACTGTCGGCGTCAATGTCCCGTCCGACCCGCCGAAGAAGATGGTGTAGATATCGTAGATGGCGCAGCCCTTGATCTGCGATGTCGATGTGTCGAAGTGCATCCACGGCGCCCCATTGATCGCTGTGTTGGCGATCTTCAAGGTTGTGATGCTGGATCCTGTGAAGTTCCCCTTGAGAGTTCCGGCCGGAAAGGTCCAGGTCGAGTCCCCTGTGTCGCCGGTCGCCACGTAGGTCTTGGTGGAGACGAACTTGTCGCCTGTCGTGCTGACGGCCACGGAGCCGCTGGGGTCGGTGCCGTCGGTACCTGTGTTGAAGTCGACTGTGACCGTGAGGATCCCCATGTGGATGTGCAGGGAACTGCCACTCCCGAAGGTCAGGGTCGTAGGGAGTGACGCTCCGGCGGTCCCGGCGGCGGCGAACGAGAGTCCGCCGATCGGCATCAGTAGGGCTGCGCCGATGCCCAGGGTTCGAAGAATTCTGGACTTCATGAGGTTTCTCCTTTGTGGGTATGAGCCCGCCGGTCGGCGGTAATCCGATGGCATCAGACCGGTAGGTATCTGCAGAGGCATCGGATTTGAATCCATACTCGAACATGGTGCACAGAGAAGGTCAATAGACTATGCAAGAAAAACCTAGTATTTTATTGCATTTAAAATAACTTGAGTTTTGGAGGCCAGACTAACTTGTCGTATGTGGGTGGCGACGCCCACGCCCGGCGGCGGGTAGTGGTCCGGCGCGACCGGTGGGACGACGCCAGCCGGCGCAGTTGTCACTCCGGACTGGTGAAATAGACGGGTGACCATCACCACCGACGCACCCTCCGCATCCGGTCACCCCGGGGCGGCGGTGCTCGACGGCTTCCATCCGGCCGTCGGGGAGTGGTTCCGCCGCCGGTTCCCCGGCGGCCCCACCGCCCCGCAGACCGCCGCCTGGCCGCTGATCGCCACCGGCCAGGACGTCCTGGTGGCCTCCCCGACCGGCACCGGCAAGACCCTCACCGGGTTCCTCGTGGCCATCGACGCCGCCTACCGGCGGCACGAGGGGGCAGCCGCCTACCGCGGGCACGGCGACGCCGGCCAGCCGGTGGCTGCGCCCGGCCCCCGCCTCCCGGAGGTCGTCTACATCTCCCCCCTCCGGGCCCTGGCGGCCGACGTGCACGAGAACCTGCAGGTCCCCCTGGCCGGCATCCAGGCGGTGGCCGCCGAGTTGGGCCTGGACGCCCCGGACCTGTCGGTGGCCATCCGCACCGGCGACACCCCGCCGGCCGAGCGGGCGGCCATGCGCCGGAACCCGCCGGACCTGCTGGTGACCACCCCCGAATCGCTGTACCTGCTGCTGACCGCCCCGGCTTCCAGGGCCATGCTGCGCGGCGTCCGCACCGTCATCGTCGACGAGGTGCACACCCTGGCCCGCGACAAGCGCGGCTCCCACCTGGCCCTCAGCCTGGAACGGCTGTCCCACCTGGTGGCCGAGGCCGCCGCAGCCGACGGCGGGGCCGCCGGCGGTCGGGCAGCCGACGATCGGGGCCCGGTACGGGTCCAGCGGATCGGGCTGTCCGCCACCCAGCGGCCGCTGGAGGTGGTCGGCCGCCTGCTGTCCGGCACCGGTCCCGATCGTCCTTTGCCGGCCATCGTCGACTGCGGCCACCAGCGCGACCTGGACGTGGCCGTGGAGCTGCCGTCGTCGGAGCTGGAGGCGGTGTCCAGCCGGGGGCAGTTCGAGGAGGTCCTGGACCGGATCGCCGACCATGTCCGCCGCCACCGCACCACCCTGGTGTTCGTCAACACCCGGAAGCTGGCCGAACGGGTGGCCCACCTGCTGGCCGAGCGCCTGGACGGCAACAGCGACGGCGACGGCGACGGCGACGGAGGCAACAGCGACGGCCTGCTGGTGGCCGCCCACCACGGCAGCCTGTCGTCGGCCCGGCGGCGGCTGGTGGAGGCGCGGCTGCGGGCCGGCGACCTCCGGGCCCTGGTGGCCACGGCGTCGCTGGAGCTGGGCATCGACGTCGGCCCGGTCGAGCTGGTGTGCCAGATCGGGTCACCCCGGGCCATCGGCACCTTCCTGCAGCGCGTCGGCCGGGCCAACCACCAGCTGGAGGGCACCCCGGCCGGCCGCCTGTACCCGCTGACCCGCGACGAGCTGGTCGAGTGCACCGCTCTGCTGGCCGCGGTGCGGGCCGGCCACCTGGACGTGCTGGACCCGCCGGTGGCGCCGTTGGACGTGCTGGCCCAGCAGCTGGTCGCCGAGGTGGCGTCCACCGACGAGTGGCCGGAGGACCAGCTGTACGACCTCGTCCGCCACGCCGCCCCCTACGCCGACCTGGACCGGGCCACCTTCGGTGAGGTGGTCGACCTGGTGTCCTGGGGCATCCCCACCGGACGGGGCCGCCGCGGGGCGTACCTGCACCATGACGGCGTCAACGGCCGGTTGCGGGCCCGGCGGGGCGCCCGCCTGGCCGCCCTGACCAGTGGCGGCGCCATCCCGGAGACCGGGGACTACCGCGTGGTGCTGGACCCCGACGGGGTCACCGTCGGGTCGGTCCACGAGGACTTTGCGGTGGAGGCCAACATCGGTGACGTCTTCCTGCTCGGCACCCACTCGTGGCGGGTCCGCCAGGTGGAGGTCGGCACCGTCCGGGTCTCCGACGCCGGCGACGCCGCCCCGACGGTGCCGTTCTGGTTGGGTGAGGCCCCGTCGCGCACGGCCGAGCTGTCGGCCGAGGTGGGGGCCCTGCGGGCGGCGGTGGAGGAGCCCCTGGCCGCCGGCCGGCCCGACGACGCCCGCCGGGTGGTCCGCGACCGGGCCGGGGTGTCGGCGGAGGTGGCGGAGCAGGTGGTGGCCTACCTGGCCGCCGGCCGTGATGCCCTCGGCTGCCTGCCCACCCGGGACCGGATCGTGGTGGAGCGGTTCTTCGACGACAGCGAAGGCACCCAGCTGGTGATCCACGCCCCGTACGGCGGCCGGGTCAACCGGGCCTTCGGCCTGGCCCTGCGCAAGCGGTTCTGCGTGACCTTCGACTTCGAGCTGCAGGCGGCCGCCGACGACGACACCGTGGTGCTGTCGCTGAGCCCCCACCACAGCTTCCCGCTGGCCCAGGTGCCCAAGATGCTGTCCAGCCGGACGGCCGTCGACGTCCTCACCCAGGCCGTCCTGCCGCACCCCATGCTCGCCGCCCGGTGGCGGTGGAACTGCAACCGGGCCCTTGTCGTGCCGCGGTCCCGGGGCGGCCAACGCCGCCCGATCCACCTGCAGCGGATGGACGCCGACGACCTGCTGGCCGCCGCCTGGCCGGCCCTGGCGGCCTGCCAGGAGAACGCCGAGGGCGGGCCCATCCCGGTGCCCGACCACGTGCTCGTCCGCCAGACCGTCACCGACTGCCTCACCGAGGCCCTGGACGCCGAAGGGCTGGTGGACCTGCTGGCTCGCATCGAGGACGGACGGGTCCAGGTCCACCTGGTCGAATCGGCCGAGCCCTCGGTGCTGGCCCACGGCATCCTCACCGGGCGGCCGTACACGTTCTTGGACGGGGCCCCGTTGGAGGGGCGCCGGTCGCGGGCCGTCCCCCTCCGGCGCGGCCTCGGGGTCATCGGCGCCGACGGGCTGCCGGTGCCGGTCGACCAGCTGGGCCCGCTGGACGACGAGGCGGTCCAGGCCGTCCTCGACCAGGTCCGACCGGCCCCCCGGACGCCGGACGAGCTCCACGACCTGCTGCTGTCCCTGGTCCGGGCCCGCCCGGTACCGGCCTGGCAGCAGTGGTTCGACGCCCTGGTGGCCGACGGCCGGGCCGGTCTCGTGGGGGACGACTGGGCCGCCACCGAGCGCCGGGCCTGGGCCGAGTCGTTGACCGACGACGACGAGGCCGCCGCCGAGTGCGTCCGGGGCCACCTGGACGTGGCCGGTCCGGTGTCCGAGGAGGCCCTGGCCGGGCCGGCGCCGTTGCCGCCCGGGGCCCCGGCCGGCGCGCCGCTGACCGTGCTGCGGCTGCGGACGGGCCTGGCCCGGCTGGAGGCCGAGGGGTCGGCCATCCACCTGCCCGACGGCCGCTGGTGTGCCCGGCACCTGCTGGTCCGGCTGCACGCCACCAGCCGCAACCGCCGGCGCCGGGCCGTGACCCCGGCCAGCCTTGCCGACCTGGTCCGCTTCTGCGCCCGTTGGCAGCACGTCGGCCCCGGCGACCGCCTGGAGGGACGGTCCGGGCTGCTGGCCGTGCTGGAGCAGCTGCAGGGCATCGAGATCCCGGCCGGCGATTGGGAGGAGCACGTCCTGGCCGCCCGGGTCGCCGGCTACGACCCCCGGTGGCTGGACGAGCTGTGCCTCTCCGGCGAGGTGGCCTGGGGCCGGTTGACCCCGAAGCCGGACACCGAAGCCGGACGCGGGGCGGCCACCCCGTCCCGGGCCACCCCCCTGGCCCTGGTGCTGCGGGAGGACCTGGACTGGCAGCTGGCCGCCGTCCGCCAGGGTGAGCCGGTGGTAGAGCCGACCGCCGGCGCCGCCGCCGACGTCCTGGCCGCCCTGCGGTCCCGGGGGGCCTGCTTCCGGGCCGAGCTGGCCGGCGCCGCCGGCCGATTGCCGGCCGAGGTGGACGAGGGCCTCTGGGACCTGGTCGCCCGGGGCATCGTCACCGCCGACGCCTTCTCGGCCGTCCGATCCCTCCTGTCCGCCCGTTCCCGGTGGGCGGCCCGGCAGCGCCGGGTCCCAGGACGGCGCCCGGGGCTCGGCCGGCCGGGATTGGGGATGCGGCGGGCGACCGTCGGGACGGGCCTGGGGGAGGGGCGTTGGGCCCTGCTGCCGGAGCCGCCGGCCGAGCTGTCGGCGACAACGGCAACGGCGCCGACGGCTGGGGCGGCGGGAGCCGGTGCGGCGGAGGCGCGGGGACTGGCCGAGCAGGCGGCCGACGAGTTGGCCGAAGCCGTGGCCTGGCAGCTGCTGACCCGCTGGGGCGTGGTGGTCTGGGAGCTCTGGGCCAGGGAGTCCTACCGGGTGCCCTGGCGCGCCGTCGTCCGCGCCCTGCGGCGGCTGGAGGCCCGGGGATCGGTCCTCGGGGGTCGCTTCGTGGCCGGACTGTCCGGAGAGCAGTACGCCCTGCCCGAAGCGGCCGAGCTGTTGGCTGCGGTCCGCCGCGCCCCCGACGCCGGCAGGACCAGTGCTGGCGGGGCCAGTGCCGGTGCGGCCGGGCCCGGCGGGGACGGTGTTGGTCGGGACCTGGACCTCGCCGCCACCGACCCATTGAACCTGACCGGCACCGTCCTGCCCGGGCCCCGGGTGCCCGCCGTCCGGCACCGCCGGGTGGTGCTGCGGGACGGGACGGTGGTGCCCGCCCGGCAGGCGGGGTGAGGCCGTGTCGACGGGCCTAGGGTCGCCCGGCGTCTCGGTGGACCTGAACGCCGACGTCGGCGAGCTGGCCGGCGAGCCCGGGACGCCGCTGCCCGATCGGTCGCTGTTGGACCTGGTGACGACGGCCCACGTCGCCTGTGGGTTTCACGCCGGCGACCCGGAGCTGATGCGCCGGACGGTGACCGCAGCCCTGGCCGCCGGGGTCGTCGTCGGGGCGCACCCGTCTTATCCGGACCGCCGCGGCTTCGGTCGCCACCCGATGGACCGGTCGCCGTCCCTGGTGGCCGACGACGTCGCCTACCAGGTCGGCGCCCTTCAAGCGGTGGCCAGGACCTGTGGCGGGCGGGTCCGCTCGGTGAAGGCCCACGGGGCCCTGTACAACCGGATGGCGGTCGACGAGGCCTGCACCCTGGCCGTGGCCGGCGCCGTGGCCGCCCTCGGGGACGACCTGGTGCTCGTCGTCCCGGCCGGATCCCTGGCCGAGGCGGTGGCCCGCCGCCAGGGGGTGCCGACGGCCACCGAAGGGTTCTGCGACCGCGGGTACCTGCCCGACGGCACCTTGGCCCCCCGGTCGACCGCCGGTGCCGTCGTGACCGACCCGGAGGAAGCCGGTCGCCGGGCAGTGGCCATGGCCGTCAACGGCCGGGTGACGGCCGTCGACGGCCGCGAGCTGCCACTGCGCTGCGACACCCTGTGCGTCCACGGCGACACGCCCGGCGCGGTCGCGGTGGCCGCCGCCGTGCGGCGCGCTTTGACGGGGGCTGGGGTGGGGCTGGCCCCCTTCGCCGGGTGACCCTCCAGCGGGCCGTCCGGGCGGTGGGCGACACCGCCCTCTTGGCCGCGGCCGACGGGCCGCGGCGGGCCCGGGCCCTGGCGCGGGCGGTGGTGGCCGCCGGATGGGCCGAGGAGGTGGTGATCGGCCTGCGGTCGGTCCTGGTCATCTTCGACCCAGCTGTCGTCCCGATCGCCGAGGCGGCCTCCCGCCTGGCCGACCTGGCGCCCGTCGACGACCCGGTCCGGCCGCCGCGGGAGGTCCGCGTCCCCGTGGCCTTCGACGGTCCGGACATCGAGGAGGTCTGCCGGCTGGCCGGCGTCGGTCCCGACGACCTGCCCGGGTTGCTGGCCGAGGCCGTCCTGGAGGTGGCGGTCGTCGGGTTCTCGCCGGGCTTCCCCTACCTGGCCGGCCTCCCGGAGGTGCTCCGCCGCATCCCCCGCCGGGACCGGCCGCGGGCGAGCGTTCCGGCCGGGTCCGTCGCCGTGGCCGGCGGCTTCGCCGGCATCTACCCGCAGTCCACCCCCGCCGGCTGGCGGCTGGTCGGCCGGACCGGCCTGGCCCTGTTCGATCCCGACGTGCCGCCGTACGCCCTGCTGCGTCCCGGCGACCGGGTCCGCTTCGAGCCGGCCGCCGTCCCGGCCCCCCAGGCGGCCCCAGCCACCCGGCGCCCGTTCGTGCCGCCACCGGGGACCGGTGTGGTGCTCGCCGTGGAGCACCCGGGGCTGCTCACGCTGGTTCAGGACGGCGGCCGCCGGGGGCTGGCCCACGCCGGGGTCCCCGGCGCCGGCCCCGCCGACCCGCTGGCCCACGAGCTGGCCAACCGCCTGGTCGGCAACCACCCGGACGCCGCCGCCCTGGAGGTGACGGCCTCCGGCCCGGTCCTGCGGTGCACCGCCCCCGGATACCTGGCCGTGGTGGGCGGCTGTCCGGATGTCGTCGTGGACGGCCACCCGGTCGGGTCCGGCCACGTGGTGCCCGTCGCCGTCGGCCAGCGGGTGGCCGTCGGCACCGTCGGCGACGGCCTCCGCTCCTACCTGGCCTGGCCCGGGGGCCTGGTGGTCCCCACGGTGGCCGGCAGCCGGTCAACCGATCTCCTGAGCGGTCTCGGCCCCGGGCCGCTGGTCGCCGGCGACCGGTTGGGGGCCGGGCCGCGGACCGGGACCCTGCGGGACCACCTGGCCGGTCCGCCGCCCGGGGACCGCATCCGGCTCCGCGTCCTCCCCGGCCCGCATCCCGACTGGTTCCCGGCCGACGTCCTCCCCGGGCTGGCCGCCCAGCCGCTGGCGGTCGACCCGTCCAGCGATCGGGTGGGCCTGCGCCTCACCCCCGCCCGCCGGGTGCCCCGGGCGACCGGTGAGCTGGACTCCCAGGGCATGGTCACCGGCGCCGTCCAGGTACCGCCCGACGGCCACCCGGTGGTGCTCGGTCCCGACCACGCCACCCTCGGCGGCTACCCGGTCGTCGCCGTCGTCATCGCCGCCGACCGCTGGAAGCTGGGGCAGTGCCGGCCCGGCGACCGGGTGTGGCTGGTTCCGGTGTCCTTCGACGAGGCGGCCGACGCACTGGCGGCCACCCGCCGGCTGCTGCACACGGCCGCCGTCGGGCGCTACCCGGTGGTGGCCGGCTGAGCCGACGGGGGGAGCCGGGCGCAGCGGGGGATCAGGGGGCGAGGGCCTGCGGGCGCCGGCTGATGTCGGCGCAGGCCTCGCAGACGTGCTCGGGGACCAGCCCCATCCGCATGCCCAGGGCGAACAAGCGGCAGCCCAGGCAGAGCCCGAAAGCGGCCTCCAAGAAGGCGGCGGCGGCCAGCAGGCCGACCAACCACGCCGCGGCCCCCCAGCCGACGGTGGCCCACACGACGACGGCGGCCGAGGTCATGACGGTGCCGATGGCCTGGGCGAACCGCTTCGGCGGCCCCGGCGTCGGCCGGGCGGCCACCGGTAGGGCCGGGGCCACCACCCGGGTGGCCAGCTGGCCGAGC
>CAYVPF010000031.1:0-19389 GCA_964453355.1 uncultured Acidimicrobiaceae bacterium
AGCTGGCCGAGCGGGCCCGGCAGGAGCGCCGGGCCGAGCTGGACTCGCTGAGCGGCGATCGGGGGGACAACGCCTGGGGCAACCAGATCCGCTCCTACGTGCTGGCCCCCTACCAGTTGGTCAAGGACCTGCGGACCCAGGTGGAGACCGGCAACGTGGAGGCGGTCCTGGACGGCGACCTCGACCAGTTCATGGAGGCCGAACTGCGTCGCCAGCGGGGTGGCACCGAGTGATCCCGTCTTGTTAGGTCGCTGACCTGCGGGTTCACCGAATGGCAGCAATTTGGCGTGGCCGGCCGGTAGGCTCGGCCCCCGTTCCCCTTCGCCGGTGGCGGCCCGCACGGGGCTCTACCGAGCCTGGGGTGACCCTCTTCGAATGATCCGCTTCGAGAACGTCACCAAGACCTACAAGAACAGCACCGTCGCTCTCCGGTCGGTCTCCTTGGAGATCGACAAGGGCGAATTCGTCTTCCTCGTCGGGGCCTCGGGCTCCGGCAAGACCACGTTCATCCGGCTGCTGCTCCGAGAGGAGCTGCCGGACCAGGGTCGTATCTGGGAGGCCGGTCGGGACATCGTGCACCTGCCCAAGTGGCGGGTGCCGTACCTGCGACGCAACATCGGCTGCGTCTTCCAGGACTTCCGGCTGCTGCCGAACAAGTCCGTATTCGAGAACGTGGCCTTCGCCCTGGAGGTCATCGGGCGTCCCAAGCACGTCGTGGCGGCCCAGGTGCCCCAGGTCCTCGACCTGGTCGGGCTGTCGAAGAAGCGCGACAACCTGCCCGGCGAACTGTCCGGTGGTGAGCAGCAGCGGGTGGCGGTGGCCCGGGCCTTCGTGAACCGCCCGCTGATCCTGCTGGCCGACGAGCCCACCGGCAACCTGGACCCGGCCACCAGCCAGGGCATCATGCAGCTGCTCGACCGCATCAACCGGACCGGGACCACCGTGGTGGTGGCCACCCACGACCAGGTGCTGGTCAACTGGATGCGTCGACGGGTGGTGGAGCTGGACCACGGCAGCATGGTCCGCGACCAGGCCCGCGGCGTCTACGGCATCGACAGCGCCACCGGCGGCGGCGGCGAAAGGTCCCCCTTCGACCCGCCGGAGCCGGCGGCCGAGGGCTTCGGCTGATGCCGGTCTCCAGCGAGTACGTCGTCCGGGAGACGGCGTCCAACCTGTGGCGGAACCGGCTGATGACCATTGCTGCCGTCCTCACCGTCGCCGTCTCCCTCTCCCTGGTCGGGGCCGCCCTGCTGCTGAAGCAGGGTGCCGCCCAGGCCGAAGGGGAGTGGCAGCGCGGCACCCAGGTCACCGTCTGGATGAAGGCCGACGCCACCACACCGGAGATCAAGGCGGTCGGCACCCAGCTGAAGGCCCTGCCGTACCTGTACCAGCCGTGCGTCTTCCGGGGCCACCAGTACGACTACAACGAAGCCAAGCACCTGCTGGAGAACATCTACACCGAGGCCGTCACGCCGGCCGGTACGCCGACGTCCTGGCGATGCGTCCCCATCCGCCCCCAGGACGCCAACCAGGTGATCAGCAAGTTCGAAGGGCAGGCCGGGGTCCTGGCCGTGTCGGCCCCCTTGGCCCAGATCCGGACCGAGCAGAAGGTCATCACCATCTTGCAGTGGGTCTTCTTGGTGGTGGCCCTCGTGCTGTTGATCTCCGCCGCCGTCCTCATCTTGAACACGATCCGCATGGCCATCTTTGCCCGCCGGAGAGAAGTGTCCGTGATGAAGCTGGTGGGGGCCACCAACTGGTTCATCAGGATCCCGTTCATGTCCGAGGGCATGATCCAAGGCCTGATCGGCTCGGGCCTGGCCGCGGCCCTGGTGTACGTCCTCCACGTCGTCCTCAACGACCTCGGCGGCACCCCGGGCTCCTTGCTGTCCCAGATGCGGATGACCGGGTGGCAGGTGTTCGCCACCGACGCCGTCGTGGTCGTCGTCGGCATCGCCATCGGCACCCTGGGCTCGGCCGTCGCCATCCGCCGCTTCCTCGACGTCTAGGGCCCGACGGGCGCCCGACCGGGGGCCCGTCGGGGGCCGTCGAGGTGCGTCGAGGTGCGTCTGTCGTGGTTTTCTCAAACGGCGCTGGCACCCAGAATTGCGCATATCCGCTCCAAAAGTTGTGCCGGCGCGAGAAAAGTAACAACGACCGTCCGACCGCTCAGCATGCCGCCCGCGCGTTCGACGGGCTGGCCGACGGCGCCGGCAAGGAGTCCGGCAAGGTCCCGGGCAAGGCCTCCAGCAAGGTGCCCCGTTCACGCTGTGGTGCCGGCAACCCGCCGGCCAGCCGCAGGGAGGAACAGGCCATGAGCAACACCACCACCGTCACCGGCAACCTGACCCGGGACCCCGAGGTCCGCTACACCCGCGAAGGCCATGCCAACGTCCAGCTGGGCCTGGCCGTCCACCGACGGTGGATGGACCGGGACAGCAAGGAGTGGGAGGAGTCCACCTCCTTCTTCGACGTCGTCTGCTGGCGGGACCTGGCCGAGAACGCCGCCCTCAGCCTCGGGAAGGGCATGCGGGTCATGGTCACCGGCCGGCTCGAACAGCGCAGTTGGGAGACCGACCAGGGAGAACGCCGCTCCAAGGTCGAGATCGTGGCCGAGGAGATCGGCGTCAGCCTGCGGTTCACCACCGCTACCGTCGCCCGCAACGACCGCACCGGGGGGCCTTCGGCGGACGAGCCCGGAATGGGGACCGCCGGTGCCGACCCGGCCGACGGTGACCCCGCTCAGGGCAGCTCGGGTAACGGCGGCTCGGCCAACGGGGGTGCGGCGGCGGAGAACCACCCGTCGGAAGCCGCCCCGGTGGGCAGTTCCCGGTCGGCCTCCCGGCGGGCCGGAACGGCCGGCGAGTGACCGGTGACGCTCCCGGAGGCGTCTTTCGGGATGCCCCTTTGGTGGCCAGCCGACCGGGTCTGGTGGTGGCCCCGGTGGCCGGCCGCCGGGCCGCCGCCCCTGGTGGCAGCGATCATGGCGGCGGTGATCCTGGTGGCGGCGCTGTTGGCCGTGGCCCTGGTCGCGGTGCGGGCGGCGGCGAAGCCCCGTGCCGTGACCAGGGACCACCGCCGGAGCCGGCCCGGCTGCGGCCGACCGTTTGCTACAGCAAGGACGACGTCATCGAGGTCTGCGGAGCGTTGGCCCTGGCCGAGGTGGTCTTGGCCGGGTTGGGCCGCCCGATCGAGGCAGCCAGGATGGCGGCCGTCTTCGACCTCGTGGAGGGCCGGTTGGCCGGTTGACCGCGGCCGGCGGGTCGGTCAGGCCCCGGCGTCGCCGGGGACCGGGCCACCGCCGACCGGGCCGCCGTCGGCGTCGGACCCGGCCGGGGCAGAGCCCTCCGGCTTGTCGGCGTCCTCGGGCTTGAAGTCCAGGGCGAGGGAGTTGACGCAGTAGCGCAGCCCGGTGTAGGTGCGCCCGTCGGGGAAGAGGTGCCCCAGGTGTCCGCCGCAGCTGGCGCAGGTGATCTCGGTCCGCACCATGAAGTGACTGTTGTCGTCCGTCTCGACGATGGTTCCGGCGGCCGTCGCCCGGTCGAAGCTCGGCCAGCCGGACCCGGAATCGAACTTGGCGTCGGTGGAGAACAGGGCGGCGCCGCAGCCGGCACAGTGAAAGACGCCGTCGCCGTCCACGTGCAGCAACTCCCCGGACCAGGCCGGCTCGGTGCTGCTCCGTCGCAGCACCTGGTATTGGTCGGGCGTCAACCGCTCACGCCACTCCTCGTCGCTCAACTGCACCTCGGGGGTACCGGGGGTCGTCACCGTCCGCTCCCTTTCTCGGCCGGCTGACCGCCCGGGTCCTCGTTGACCGCCGCGCCATCCCGACCAGATCGTTCTCATCGTTGCTCAACACAACACGGCAGGCCAGCGGTTATTCCGGAACCTGACGGCCCATCAGGTGCCTCTGGCGCAGTTCGGTAACCTACCGGTGCCATGGAGACCCCGCCGACCCCCGCGCCAACCCCCGCGCCGACGACTGCCGGCCCGTCCGATTGGGCGGAATGGATCGACTGGGCCCACGAGGTGGAGGATCCGCGGGCCGATCTCCGCTGGGGAACCATCCCGGCCCTGCTGGCCGACGCCGCCCGCTGCCGGCCGGACGCCGAGGCGGTGGCGGACGGCCCGATCCGGCTGACCTACGGGGAGCTGGCCGAGGCGGCTGGGGAGCTGTCCCGGGCCCTGATGGCTTCGGGGGTGGCCAAGGGCGACCGGGTGGCCATCTGGGCCCCCAACTGTGCCCAGTGGATCGTGAGCGCCCTCGGGGCCATGGGGGCCGGAGCCATCGTGGTGACCCTCAACACCCGGTTCAAGGGCGGCGAGGCCGACTACATCCTGCGGGCCTCGGGGGCCCGGGTGCTGCTGACCGTCCAGGGGTTCCTCGGGGCCGACTACCCGGCCATGCTGGAGGGCCAGGACGTGGGTCAGCTGGCTGAAGTGGTGGTGGTCCGCCGCGAGGGGGCCCATCACGAGGAGGGCAGCGGCGGCATCGGCTCGGTGACCGTCGGCCCGGCCGAGGCCAGCACTGGTGAGGCCAGCGCCGCCGAGGCCAGGCAGATCCCGGTGCTGTGGCGGGACGACTACCTGCAGCGAGCCGTTTCGGTGTCGCCGGAGGCGGCAGCCGAGCGGGCGGCGTCGGTCGGTCCGGACGACGTGTCCGACCTGCTGTTCACCTCCGGCACCACCGGGCACCCCAAGGGGGTCATGTCGGTCCAGTCGACCACGATGCGGATGTACGGCACCTGGGCGGCCCTGGCGGGGCTGCGGGCTGGTGACCGGTACCTGCTGGTGAACCCGCTGTTCCACACCTTCGGCTACAAGGCCGGCATGGTGGCCAGCCTGATGTACGGTGCCACCATCGTCCCCGAGCCGGTCTTCGACGTGGACCGGGTCCTGGAGAAGATCGCCGCCGAGAAGATCTCGGTGCTGCCCGGGCCGCCGACCTTGTTCCGGGGCCTGCTGGCCCACCCGGACCGGGCCGCCCACGACCTGTCGTCGCTGCGGCTGGCCACCACCGGGGCCGACATCATCCCGGTGGAGCTGGTGGTGGCCATGCGGGAGGAGCTGGGGTTCGACACGGTGCTCACCGCCTATGGGCTGACCGAGTCGTGTGGGACCGCCACCATGTGCCGCCGGTCGGACCCGCCGGAGGTGGTGGCCCGGACCTCGGGCCGGGCGCTGCCGGACGTGGAAGTCCAGATCGTGGACGCCGAGGGCAAGGAGCAGCCGGCCGGGGAGGCCGGTGAGATCCTGGTCCGCGGCTACGCCGTCATGCGGGGCTACTGGGAGGACCCGGTGGCCACCGCCGAGGCCGTGGACCCCGACGGGTGGCTGCACACCGGTGACGTCGGGATCATGGACCAGGGCGGCAACGTGGCCATCACCGACCGGTTGAAGGACATGTACGTGACCGGCGGCTTCAACGCCTACCCGGCCGAGATCGAGGGGATCCTTCGGGGTTGCCCCGACGTGGGGCCGCTGGCGGTGATCGGGGTGGCCGACGACCGGATGGGCGAGGTCGGCTGTGTGTACCTGGCCCATCAGGGTGACGACCCGGCGGCCTACGCCGAGCGGGTCCTGGCCTGGGCCCGGGAGGCGATGGCCAACTACAAGGTGCCGCGGTACGCGGTGGTGGTGGACGCCCTGCCGGCCAACGCGATCGGCAAGATCTTGAAAGGCGAGCTCCGTCGTCGGTTCGTCGGGGGGGTCGACAAAGCAGTGACCTACGAGAGGAGAAGGTGAGCATGCGAGGGATCGTGTACACGGCCGACGGGTTGACCGTCACCGACGCCCTGTCGGTGCGGGATCCTGGGCCGAAGGAGGTCCTGGTCCGGGTCGGGGCGGCCGGGGTATGCCACTCCGACCTGTCGGTGATCGACGGCACCATCCCGTTCCCGCCGCCGGTGGTCCTCGGCCACGAGGGCGCCGGGGTGGTCGAGGCGGTGGGGTCCGAGGTGCGGTCGGTGAAGGCCGGCGACCACGTGGTCATCGCCACCCTGGCCAGCTGCGGGGCCTGCCGGGCCTGCGGCACCGGCCAGCCCACCCGCTGCCGTCGGTCCCTCGGCAACATCGGCACCCCGTTCACCTTCGAGGGCCAGCCGGCGTACAATTTCGCGGCCACCTCCGTGTTCTCCGAGCTGACCGTCGTCTCGGAGGTCCAGGCGGTCCGCATCCCGAAGGACGTGCCGCTGACGTCGGCCTGCCTCATCGGCTGCGGCGTCCTCACCGGGGTCGGTGCCGTGCTGAACCGGGCTCGTGTCCGTCCAGGGGAGACGGCGGCGGTGTTCGGGGTCGGCGGGGTCGGCCTCAACGTGATCCAGGGCCTCCGCATCGCCGGGGCCACCCGCATCGTGGCGGTGGACACCGTGGCGGCCAAGGAGTCCCTGGGCCGCCAGTTCGGGGCCACCGACTTCGTGGACGCCTCCGCCGGCGACGCCGCGGCGGCCGTCCGGGAGCTGGTGCCGCCCAACCGCGAGCTGGCCTCGGGGGCCCTCGGTCCCCAGGGTGGCGTGGCCTGGGCCTTCGACTGCGTCGGCCATCCGGCCGTGCTGCGCAGCGCCCTGGACAGCCTGGACTGGGGTGGCAACGCCGTCGCCATCGGGATCCCCCCGCAGGGTACCGAGGTGGCCGTCGACGTCAACGCCCTGGCCTACGTCGACCGTGGCCTGCTCGGCAACCGGTACGGATCGGCCCGGCCCCACCACGACATCCCGCTGATGATCGAGCTGTACAAGTCCGGCCGCCTGCTGCTGGACGAGCTGGTCAGCCTGACGCGGCCGTTGGAGGCCATCGGGGAGGTCATCGACGAGATGCACGCCGGCCGCGTGGCCCGAGGGGTGCTGACCTTCAACTGACCCGGGCCTTCAACTGACCCGGGCCTTCAACTGACCCGGGCCTTCAACTGGCCCGGCCTGCCGGCGCCGTGCCCTAGGGTGTGCTCCCGTGAAAGGCATCCTCTTGGCTGGGGGCACCGGCTCGCGCCTGTCCCCGTTGACCCGGATCACCAACAAGCACCTGCTGCCGATCTACGACCGGCCGATGGTCCAGTGGTCCATCGAGGCGGTGGTCAACGCCGGCATCACCGAGATCATGCTGGTCACCGGCGGCACCCATGCCGGTGAGTTCCTGCGGCTGCTCGGTAACGGCCACGAGTTCGGCATCGACCGGTTGTCGTACGGCTACCAGGAGCGGCCCGGCGGCATCGCCGAGGCCCTGGGCCTGGCCGAGCGGTTCGCCGACGGCGAGCCGGCCCTGGTGATGCTGGCCGACAACGTGGTCGAGCGGTCCATCCGGCCCATGGTGGAGGCCTTCAAGGCCGACCCGGTAGGGGCCCGGATCCTGCTCACCCCGGTGACGGAGCCCGAGCACCTGCGGCACCTCGGGGTACCCGAGCTCGACGACGCCGGCCGGGTCGTGCGGATCGTCGAGAAGCCGACCGAGCCGGCCTCCAACTTCGGGGTCACCGGCATCTACTGCTACGACGCCGAGGTCTTCGACGTCATCAAGACCTTGGAGCCGTCCGGCCGGGGCGAGTTGGAGATCACCGACGTCAACAACCACTACGTCTCGGAGGGCCGGATGGCCTACGACGTGTTGGACGGCTTCTGGGGTGACGCCGGCGAGTCCATCGACGCCTACTACACCGTCAACGACTTCGTACGGTCCAGCGGGGCCAACAAGGCCTGAGCCGGGTCAGCTGCCGGCGCTGGGCGCCGACGTGACCCCGGAGGGCAGCACCCGGTGGAGGCGCATGGCGTCGCGGACACTGGCGGCCACCCCGTGGCCGTCCAGGCCGAGGCCGGCCAGGATGTCGTCGACGCGGCCCTGCGGGATGTACGCCCGGGGCAGGCCCAGGCTGACCACCGGCGGGGCCGGTCGCCCGTTCTCGGCGGCGGTCTTCCGGAGGGCGTCGGCCAGGAAGGTGCCGGCGCCGCCCAAGCGGATGCCGTCCTCGGCGGTGACCACCAGGGCGTGGTCGACGGCGTCGGCCAGCATGGCCGGGTCCGGCGGACTGACCACCCGGACGTCCCAGACGGTGGCGTCCACACCGGCCTCGGTCAACTCGTCCGCCGCCTGCCGGCAGGCCGTCAGCAGCTTGCCGACCCCGAGCAGGCACACCGACCGGTTCCCGGCGCGTACCCGGCGGGCGTCCAGGCCCACGCCGGCCGATGTGGGCCCGTGCTCGGTCGGCACGGTGGTCGGATACCGGATGGCGGCCGGTCCGGGCAGGTCCACGGCCGTCCGCAGCATCACTTCCAGGTCCTCGGCCGACGACGGGGCGAAGACGGTCATGCCGGGGATGGACAGGGTCAGCGCCAGGTCGAGGACCCCGTGGTGGCTGGGGCCGTTGTCGCCGGTGATCCCGGCCCGGTCCAGGGCGTAGACCACCGGCAGGTTGTGCAGGCCGACGTCCAGGTTGGCCTGGTCGAAGGCCCGGGAGAAGAAGGTGGAGTAGACCGCCACCACCGGCCGCAGGCCGCCCATGGCCATGCCGGCCGCCGCCGTCACCTCGTGCTGCTCGGCGATGCCGACGTCGAAGAACCGGTCCGGGAACCGGGCCTGGAACGGCAGCAGGCCGGTCGGGCCGGGCATGGCGGCGGTCAGGGCCACGATGTCCGGCCGTTCCTCGGCCAGGCCCAACAGGGCCCGGGTGAAGGCGTCGGTGTACGTGGTCGGCCGGATGGCCGCCAACTCCGATCCGGGACCGCCGGCGCCGGCAGCCGGGACCACGGCCGTCGTCGCCCGGGCTGTGTCGATCTCGCCGGTCGCAGGTCCGAGCGCCGCGGCCGGGCCGTCAGTGCCGGTCCGGCGGCCGGCCTTGACGTCGTGCAGTCGCTGGACCTCGTCCTCCTCGGCGGGGGCGTACCCGCGGCCCTTCTGGGTGAGGACATGGACGACGATGGGGCCGTCCCAGGCGGCGGCGTGCTGCAGGGCCTGCTCCAGCTGGTCGAAGTCGTGGCCGTCGATGGGACCGGCGTAGCGGACGCCCAAGGCCTCGAAGAAGGTGTGCGGGGACACCACCTCCCGCAGGGCGCTGGTGACGCCGTGCACCCCGGAGTAGGCCAGCTGCCCGACGCCGGGGATCTCCCGCAGCAGCGACCGCACCCGCTCCCTCGTCTGCACGTAGGTCGGGTTCAGCCGCAGGGACGTCAGGCTGCGCGACAGGTGCGAGACGGTCGGCGCGTAGGACCGGCCGTTGTCGTTCAGCACCACCACCACCCGCCGGCCGGAATGGCCGAGGTTGTTGAGGGCCTCGTAGGCCATGCCGCCGGTGAGGGCCCCGTCGCCGATGACCGCCACCACCTGCCGGTCCCCACCCTGCCCGGCCGCCAGGCCCTGCAGCTCCAGGGCGCTGGCCAGGCCGTGGGCGTAGGACAGCACCGTCGAGGCGTGGCTGTTCTCGATCCAGTCGTGCTCGGACTCGGTCCGGTTGGGGTAGCCCGACAGCCCGCCGGCTTGTCGCAGCTCCCGGAACCCGTAGCGGCGGCCGGTCAGCAGCTTGTGCACGTAGGCCTGGTGGCCGGTGTCCCACAAGATGGCGTCCTTCGGCGACTCGAACACCCGGTGCAGCGCCAGCGTCAGCTCCACCACCCCGAGGTTCGAGCCCAGGTGCCCGCCGGTGGTGGTGACCGCTTCGACGATGAACGTCCGGATCTCGGCGGCCAGCTCGGCCAGCTCGTCCGGGCTCAGATTGCGGACGTCGGCTGGGGTCTCGATGCGGGGCAGGATCATCTGTCAGGAAGGTCGGTGCGGCGATCGCGAGGTGGCCGCACCGCCACGCTACCGCGCCCGCGGCAGCCGATCGGTGCTCCCCCTACGTAGCGCCGGGGCGCTCCCTCGGCGGAGCGCCGAGGCCACGACCACCACGCCGGCCAGCGCGGCCAGCAGTTGCAGCCCCCGGGCCGGTCCCCAGGTGTCCGACACCCAGCCCACCGCCGGCGCCCCGGCCACCCAGCCCACGTACCCGGCGGCCGTGAAGGCGCCGACGGCGCTGGTGGCCCGGGACGCCTGCACCGTCACCTGGCTCATCACCAGCGGCCAGAACAGGGACGCCCCGGCGGCGCCCAGAGCCAGGCCGCAGGCCGCCACCACCGCCAGCGGCGACAGCGACTCCAGCAGGATGCCGCCGCCGGCCACGGTGCCGCCCACGATCAGCGCCAGCCGCGGCGACAGCCGTCCGAGCACCGGCCCGCCGGCTCCCCGGGTGGTGGCGGCCACCGACTGGCCCACTACGTAGGCCCCTGCTCCCAGCAGCACCCCGGCGGCCAGGTGGGTCCGCAGGTACAGCACCCCCCACGTGTCCACCCCGCCTTCGGTGATCTCCGCCAGGGCGAACACCACCAGGAACAGCAGCAGGCCGTCGGCGTGCAGCCGGGCCACCGGACCCAATTCCCCCTGATCCAGTGCCCCCTGGCCTGGGGGGTCGGCCACTGCCGCCCCGCCGGGTGCCGCCCCGGACCCGTCGGTCGCGGCACCCTCGGCCCCGTCGGCACCCTCGGCCCCGTCGGCGGCACCGGCGTCGGCGGCACCGGCACCGGAGTCGGCGTCGGCGTCGGCGTCGGCGTCGGCGGTGGTGGTACGCCAGGTCCAGATGGCCAGGCCGACGACCCCGACGGCGAGCACCGGCCACAGCCACCGCCAGGAGAGCCCGAAGTGCAGGACCAGGCCGGCGGCGGCGGCGCCGGTCAGGGCGCCGGTGTTGAACAGGGCGTGGAACCGGACGAGGGCGCCGGGGCGGCCGGTCAGGCGGCGGGAGGCGGCGGCGTTCATGGCGGTGTCCACGCAACCGCCGGCGACCTCGGTGGCACAGAACAGGACGGCGAACACCACCCACTGCCGGGCGACCGCTGCCCCGATCATGACGACGGCCCAGATGACGAGGGACCAGGCCAGCATGGGGCCGGCACCCCACCGCTCGGCCCGGTGGCCGACGACCCCGCCGGTGACCCCGGCGACGCCGATGGCCACGGCCAGCAGGGTGCCGAGGCTGCCGTCGGACAGCCCGAAGGTGTGCTGGACGTTGGCGATGACCACGGCCCAGCTGCCCCAGAACGTGCCGAGGGCGACGAAGGCGGCGGCCGTCGGCCGGGGCGCGGCGGTGCGGTGTGGGGCCGTGGTCCTGGTGGCAGGTTCAGCCGGCGGTGGGAACGCCGGCCTTGGCCAGGAACTTGTGCCGGTCGACCAGGACCCGGACGAGGCGGCCGGCGCCGACCAGGGCGTTGTCGTCGTCGACGCAGCGGAGGACCGAGATGGTGAAGCCCAGCCGGCGGCCTTCGACCCGTTCGAGGGTGGCCTCGGCGACGACGGTGGCCCCGACGGCGACCGGGGCCAGGTGGTCGAACTGGATGCGGGAGGCCACGCTGGTACGGCCGGGGCCCAGGTGGCCGTCCAGGACCCGGCAGCTGGCCTCCTCGCAGAGGGCCACCAGCCGGGGGGTGCCCAGGACGGGGACGTCGCCGGAGCCGAGGGCCAGGGCGGTGTCCGGCTCGGTGACGACCAGGGACACCCTGGCGGACAGGCCGGTGACCAGTCCGGGATCGAGCGGCGCCGGGGCCTCGGATGAACTGCTGGGCACGACGATTACGATACCGCCCGTGCGAACCGCCCCCGAGAACGCCTTGCCTCATGGCCATGTCGACTGGTAACGGGGCCGACGGCCCGCTGGTGGAGGGCCCGGTCCTCGAGCGGGTGCTGGGGGCCGCCCTGGCTCGGGGCGGGGACCTGGCGGAGGTGTTCGTGGAGGACCGCCAGACGTAGGGGGCGGTGCTGGACGACCGCAAGATCGAGGAGCTGTCGTCGGGCCGGGAGCGCGGTGCCGGCATCCGGGTGATCGTGGGGGAGACCACCGGGTTCGCCCACACCGCCGACCTCAGCGAGGCCGGGCTGTTGGCCGCGGCGGAGGCGGCGTCGGCGGTGGCCCGGGAGGGTGGCGGCGGGGTGCGTTCCGTCGCCCTGGCGGACCGGCGGCCGGCGTCGGCCCGGGCGCAGGTGTTGCCGTCGTCGGTGGCCAAGTCCACCAAGCTGGAGCTGCTGACCCGGGCGGACGACACCGCCCGGTCGGCCGGGGACGCGGTGTCACAGGTGCAGGCCGGCTACGGCGATTCCCGGCGGCGGGTGCTGGTGGCCACCTCGGACGGGCTGTTGGCCGAGGACGACCAGGTGCGGACGCGGTTCAACGTGGTGTGCATCGCCACCGGGGACACCGGGATGCAGACCGGGTACGAGAGCGTGGCCCGGACCATGGGGTTCGAGGTGTTCGACCAGGTGGACGTGGACGAGGTGGCCCGGACGGCGGCCCGGCGGGCGCTGTCCAAGCTGGCGGCCCGGCCGGCGCCGTCGGGGGAGGTGCCGGTGGTGCTGGCCGGCGGCAGCGGCGGCATCCTGTTCCACGAGGCCTGCGGCCACGGGCTGGAGGCGGACCACATCGTCAAGGACGCGTCGGTGTACGTGGGGCAGATCGGCCAGCAGGTGGCCAGCCCGCTGGTGACCCTGGTGGACGACGGCACGGTGGGCGGGGAGTGGGGCAACTTCGCCATCGACGACGAGGGTCATGTGGCGGCCCGGAACGTGCTGATCGAGAACGGGGTGCTGACCGACTACCTGTGGGACTGGCTGCGGGCCCGCCAGGAGGGCCGGGCGTCGTCGGGGAACGGCCGCCGGCAGAGCTACCAGCACCTGCCGATGGTGCGGATGACCAACACCTTCCTGCTGGCCGGCCAGGAGGACCCGGACGAGATCGTGGCGCAGACCCCGAACGGGGTCTACGTGGCCAAGCTGGGCGGTGGGCAGGTCAACACGACCACCGGCGACTTCGTGTTCGGCACCACCGAGGCGTACCTGATCGAGAACGGCCGCATCACCGAGCCGCTGCGGGACGCCAACCTGATCGGCAACGGCCCGGAGGTGCTGCGGCGGATCGACGCGGTGGCCACCGACTTCGCCATGACCCCGGGCACCTGCGGCAAGGACGGCCAGAGCGTGCCGGTCGGCTGCGGGCAGGCCACCCTGCGGATCACCGGGGTGACCATCGGCGGGACGGCCGCATGAGAAGGGCGAGGGCATGAGCGAGCTCTTGGACGTGGCCACCGCCCTGGTGGACCGGGCGGTGCCGGGGGAGCAGCTGGAGGTGTACGTGGCCCGGGGCCACGACACCGAGATCCGGGCGTACGACGGCGCGGTGGAGTCGCTGTCGTCGGCCACGTCCAGCGGCGTCGGCATCCGGGTGGTGCTGGCCGGTGAGGGCGACGACGACGGCAACCGGGCCGGTTTCGCCTGGGCGGGGTCCCTGGAGCCGGAGGTGGTGGCGGCGACGCTGGCCGACGCCCGGGACAACGCGGTGTACGCCACCCCGGACCCCGACGTGGTGCTGGCCACCCCCGACGGGGTGCCGGCGGTGGAGCTGGACCTGTGGGACCCGGCCTTCGCGGCCACGTCCACGGACCGCAAGGTGGACCTGGCCCTGGCGCTGGAGCGGCAGGTCCGGGGGGCGGACCCGAGGGTGCGGCAGGTGGACTCGGCCGACTACGGCGACGGCAGCGTGGAGGTGGCCCTGGCCTCCACCGCCGGTATCCGGGCCACCACCCGGCGGACGTCGGCGTTCCTGTCGGTGTCGGCCATCGCCGGCGAGGGGGCCGACTCGCAGACCGGCAGCGGGTTCACCGTGGGCCGGTCCCTCGGTGACCTGGACCCGGACCGGGCGGCGGCGCAGGCGGTGGAGCGGGCGGTGCGGATGCTGGGGGCCGGCAAGGCCCGGTCGGGGCGGTGCGCGGTGGTGTTCGACCCCCGGGTGGTGTCGACGCTGTTGTCGGTGATCTCCTCGGCGCTGTCGGGGGAGGCGGTGGTGAAGGGCCGGTCGTTCTTCGCCGGCCGGGTCGGCGAGCCGGTGGCCACGGCGGCGGTGACCTTGGTGGACGACCCCACCGATCCGCGGGCCTACGGGGCGGCCACCTACGACGGCGAGGGACTGGCCTGTCGCCGCAACGTGTTGGTGCAGGCCGGAGTGCTGCAGGGGTTCCTGTTCGACACCGTGTCGGCCCGCCGGGCCGGGGTGGTGTCCACCGGTTCGGCCGTCCGGGGTGGGTTCTCGGGCACCCCCGGTGCCGGGTGCCGGGCGCTGGTGCTCCAGCCGGGGTCACTGGACCAGGAGACCATCCTGGCCGACGTGGGGGAGGGCCTCTACGTGCAGTCGGTCACCGGGGTGCACTCGGGGGTGAACGCGGTCAGCGGCGACTTCTCGGTGGGGGCGGAGGGGCTGATGATCAGGAACGGCGTCCTGGCCGAGCCGGTCCGGGAGGTGACGGTGGCGTCGACGCTGCAGCGGATGCTGCAGTCCATCCTGCACGTCGGCGGCGACCTGGAGTGGTTGCCGGGCATCGCCGCCGGGCAGACCCTGGCGGTGGACGACATGCAGCTCAGCGGGGCGTAACCGGCACCGCACTGGGGCTGCCGCAGGGCGGTTCGCTGGTCCGCAGAGCGGGCACCTCGGTGATGTCTTCTCGGGTCACTGGCACAACTTTTGGAGCGGATGCGCTCAATTTCTTGCGCCAGTGAGCCCCCAGAAATTGTTACCTCGGCCGACCCGGCCGGGGATCAGGTGGTCGCCGCCGCCTTCTTCCCGTCGGACTTCGATCCGTCCTTGCCCCCGGCCGCCGACCCGGACTCCCCCTTGGGGGTGCCGGACCCCTTGTCGCCGGACCCGGCACTGCCGGTGCCGCTATCCGAACCCTTGTCACCCTTCTCGGACTTGTCACCCTTCTCGGACTTGTCACCACCGGACCCGCCGCTCGACCCCTTGTTGGCCGGCCGGCTGTCGGTCTTGTAGAAGCCGCTGCCCTTCAGCACGATGCCGACGGCGCCGTACACCTTGCGGAGTGGGCCGCCGCAGTCCGGGCAGGTGGTCAAGGGATCGTCCGAGAACGACTGGACGGCCTCGGTGTGATGGCCGCAGGACGTGCAGGCGTACTCGTAGGTCGGCATGGCTGCTGCTCCGCTCCGCTTCTCTGCGCCCGGGCCTGGGGGCCAGGCTCGTGCCCTTCGTGCTGGCACTCCCTACCTTTGAGTGCCAATCCTACCGTATTGGCGGCCCGATCCGACCGTACCGGAGGGTCAGTCCGGCCATGCCAATCCGAGCGGTGCCGGCAGCCGTCGTAGACTCTGGACGTGTCCGATCGCAGCCTCACCCACCTCGACCCGCTCGGCGGCGCCCGCATGGTCGACGTCACCCCGAGGGAGCAGACCCACCGGCGAGCCCTGGCCCGCTGCCGGGTGCGGATGCTGCCGGAGACCACCACCAAGGTGGCCAACAACGCCATCACCAAGGGCGACGTGTTGGCCGCCGCCCGCATCGCCGGCATCCAGGCGGCCAAGCGGACGGCCGAGCTCATCCCCATGTGCCACCCGGTGCTGGTCGGGTCGGTGGCCGTGAACTTCTCCATCGGCGACGACTACGTCGAGGTGGAGGTGCAGGTGGAGACCGTCGACCGGACCGGGGTGGAGATGGAGGCCTTGACCGCCTGCACGGTGGCCGCCCTCACCGTCTACGACATGTGCAAGTCGGCTGACCGGACCATGACGGTGGACCAGGTGGCCCTGTGGGAGAAGTCCGGCGGCCGCTCCGGACCCTGGCGTCGAGGCGACCTCGACGGGCATTGACGTGCAACGGTCGCCGACGGCGGCGGTGACCTCGGCAGCCCGGACGGTCGACGTCCGTGGGGTCGAGGTTCGGGCCGGCATCGACGGCACCGTTCAGGTGGCCGTCGAACGGTTCGGTGGCCGGTCGGCCGTGGTGGCCCGCACCGCCTCCAACCGCCGTCGGGGGGCCCTGGCCCGCCGCGACGGCGAGAGCCTGGCCGCGGCCGCCCGGCTGGCCCTGCAGCAGCGGCTGCCGCTGGTGCTGCAGCTGGCGTCCAGCGGCGCCGACGTCTCCGACGGCATCGACGCCCTCCACGGTTGGGGGCAGGCCGCCGCCGCGGTGTCGGCCTGCTCCGGGGTGGTGCCGGTGGTGGCCGTGGCCACAGGGCCGGTCATCTCCGGCCCGGCCCTCCTGTTGGGCCTGGCCGACCTCGTCGTGATGACCCGGTCCGCGGTGGCCTTCGTGTCCGGCCCAGCCATGGTGGAGGCCTTCACCGGCGTCCGGCTGGGCCTGGAAGCCCTGGGCGGGGTCGCCGTCCACACGGGGTCCAGCGGGCTGTGCGCCGTCGAGTCCGAAGATCCCGACGACGCGGTGGCCGAGCTGCTCGAGTACCTCCCGGACCACGCCGACGAAGAGCCGCCGATGGTGGCCACCGCCGACCCGGCCGACCGGCCGGTGCCGGAGCTCCGTGAGGTGGTGCCGGCTCGGGACAGCGCCTCCTACGACATCCGGGACGTGGTCGGCGCGGTGGTCGACGACGGCGTCTCCTGCGAGCTGTGGGGCCGGTGGGCACCACAGCTGGTCACCGTCCTGGCCCGGCTGGGTGGCCGCCCGGTGGGGGTGGTCGCCAACCAGCCCCGGGCCCTGGCCGGCACCCTGGACATCGCCGCCTCCCAGAAGGGGGCCCGGTTCGTCCGGCTGTGCGACGCCTTCAACCTGCCCATCGTCACCCTGGTGGACACCCCCGGGTTCCTGCCCGGCAAGGACCTGGAATGGCGCGGCATGATCCGCCACGGCGCCGAGCTGGCCTTCGCCTACGCCGAGGCCACCGTCCCGCGGGTGTGCGTGATCCTGCGCAAGGCCTTCGGTGGGGCGTACATCGTGATGGACTCGAAGGGCCTCGGCAACGACCTGTGCCTGGCCTGGCCCGGCGCCGAGATCGCCGTCATGGGTGCCCCCGGGGCCGTCCAGATCCTGCACCGCCGGGCCGACCCGGACCAGCGGACCGAGCTGGAGGACGACTACCGGCGCCGGTTCCTGACCCCCTGGCCGGCGGCCGAGCGGGGTTTCGTCGACGGGGTGATCGACCCGGCGGACACCCGGGCGGTCCTCGCCTCCACCCTGGCCATCCTGGCCACCAAGCGGGAGCTGTTGTCCGGCCGCAAGCACGACGGCGGGCCCCTGTAACCGTCCCCGGGAGGACCCTTCGAGGCCGATCTGGCGGCCCCGTGACGGCACGGTGACGGTCTCGGGTTGAAACCCCTGTGTCAACCGGGCGCCATGTCCTTGTCACGACCGTCATCGAACCGCAATAGTTCCGATGGTGATTCCTTATCTTTCTGGGGCATGATCGCGGATGTGGAGGGCACCGCCGCCGAAGCTCCTCTGGTCTTGGAGTCGTGTCACAGCACCTGGCTCTTCGACACCGAGCGCATGCGTTTCCGCCGGATCCTGAAGGGTCTGGACCTGGACACCCGCCAGGCCTCGACGGCCTGGCGTCCGTACTTCGGTCTGGAGCTGGACCCCCTGTCGGAGTCGTTCGTGGTCCTCCTCAACCCCGAGGGCACCCGCCTGCTCCGGTCCTGGCGGCACGTCGAGCACTGCGCCCAGTGCGGTGGCGAGGCCACCGCCGAGCTGTCGGTCGAAGAGCTCCGCAGCGCCTCCTTCAGCTGATCGCCCCGCCGGCCTCCGGCCGGCCGTTCCCGGGCCGCCCAGCCGGACACGATCGACGGGAAGGCAGTGGCTCAGAGGTGGACGACGTGACCGGCGGCCAGCAGCAGCACCGCCACCACCGCCCCGGTCACCAGCACCGCCGGCGCCACCACCCACCATCCCGGCGACGCCCCCTCGTCCCCGGACGCCGGCTGCCCGTTGGCGGTCACCAGCACCGGCTCCGCCAGTTCTGGCTCGACCGGCAACGCCGTGTCCACCCAGGCCGGCTCCACTGGCGGCGTGTCGTCGACCGAGGGCAACCCGGTGCCGACCGACGTCGTGTCGTCGACCGACGCCGTGTCGACCCAGGCCGTCTCGACCGACGGCGTGTCCTCGACCAGCCCGGGCTCGGCCGCCGTCACGGTTGGATCCGACTCCGGTTCCGGCTCGGCCCCTGGCTCCGGTTCCGGCTCGGCTACTGGCTCCGACTCCGGTTCCGGCTCGGCCCCTGGGTCCAGCTCGGCGACTGGCTCTGGCTCGGCGACGGTGAGTCCGGCCTCGGTGATCTCGATGGTCGGGATCGCCACGCCGATGGGGCCGAGGGCGTCGAAATGTGGTCGCCTGCCCCGAGGCGTGGTGTCGGTCTGCTGGCCCGGCGTGGCGGCGATGCCGCGGTAGCGGGCGGCGGCTCCGAGCGTGTCTTCGACCGCTGCGGGTTGGGTGGTGGGAATGACGAAGCGGTACGACTGGTGGTCGAGCCCGGGGTGGTCCGGGGCCGGGCGGAGGTGGACGGTCATCACCACGGCGTCGCCACCGCCGGCCACGATGATCCGCTCCGGGGTGGCCAGGGCGGCGATCTCCGCCCAGAGGGCCGACCAGCACACCGTCCCGTCGGCCCCGATCGCGGTGAGGCCGACGTCGTCCACGCCAAGGGCCACTTCCTCGGTGGCTACCTCCCCGACGGCCGGTGGCTCCTCCCGGCGTACGCCGGTGAACCGGAGCGGCGTCGGGTCGCTGAGGTCGGCTTCGAGTGGATCGGGCCCTGGCAGATCGGACATCGGCGGACCACGCTACCGCTGAGGTTGACCGGGAGCCGGCGGGTAGCATCGGCGGCCACGTTCTGATGGCACGCCCACACCACGTACGCCCAGGCCGCCCACCGTCGGTGGCGACCACGACGACGGAGCCGTGACGTCGATCGGCGCCGTAGAGGCCGCGCCTGATCCCGATCCGGCCCCCGCCAGGGGACGCCGCCTGCGGGCTGCCCTCCGCCGGTCCTGGCCGGTACTGCGGTGGGTGGTCAGCATCGGCCTGCTGGTGCTGGCCGTCGAAGCGCTGAACGGCCACCGCAGCGAGCTTTCTGGCCTCGGCACGGTGCTGACCCACCTGCGGTGGTGGTGGCTGCCGGTGGCGGTGGCGGGGGAGGCGGTGTCGCTCTGGGCGTTCACCATGGTGCAGTACCGGCTGCTCGAAGCCGGCGGCCTGCGGCCGCGAACCGGTCCACTGGTGGGGGTGACCCTGGCCTCCCAGGCCATCACCAACTCTCTGCCCGGCGGGCCCGCGCTGGCCGCCGTCTACGGGTTCCGCTGGTACCGGCGGCTGGGCGCCGACGACGCCCTGTCCGGTTGGGCGATCGTGGGCAGCGGGGTGGCGGCGGCCCTGACGCTGGCCCTGGTGGCCAGCGGGGGGGTGGTGCTGGCCACCGAGCAAGGGGCCACCTTGGACCTGATCCCGGTGGTGGCCGGGGTGCTGGTGGTCACCGTGGCCGTCGGGGCCCTGTTCTTGTACGAGCGCCCGCTGGCGGTGGTGGCGTACTGGCTGCTCCGGCTCTCACGCCGGCTCACCGGCCGGCCCCGGGGGGACCTGCAGGTGCAGATCGCCGG
>CAYVPF010000032.1:0-12186 GCA_964453355.1 uncultured Acidimicrobiaceae bacterium
CCGACAGGTGGTCGAGGCTGGCGAACTGCCGGGCCACCTCGTAGGGCTCGTTGAAGGTCGAGTTGATGGTGCCGGCCAGCCCGAGGTGCTCGGTGACGGCCGCCAAGGCGGCCAGCACGGTGAACGTGTCCGGCCGGCCGACCACGTCGAGGTCGTAGATCCGGCCACCGTGTTCGCGGAGGCGGAGGCCTTCGGCCAGGAAGATGAAGTCGAACTTGGCCGCTTCGGCCGTTGCGGCCAGATGGACGAACGAAGCGAAGTCGATGTGGCTGCCGGCCGCCGGGTCGCTCCAGACCGTCGTGTTGTTGACGCCCGGGAAGTGGGCCGCCAGGTGCACCTGCCGCTTCGCCGTCATCTCGCCCGCTTTCTGTCGCTGGCCGGTCTGTCGCTGGCCGGTCTGTCACTGGTCGTCGCCATGACCGGTCAGGCGATCGCGTACCGGTTGGCCGGCCGCCCCAGCCCGAGGTGGCCGCGCAACGTCGCCTGCTCGTACCCGTCCCGGAACAGCCCGCGGCGGCGGAGCTCGGGGACCAGTTGCCCGGTGATCGCCTGCAGGTCCCGGGGCAGGGTGGCCGGGCGCAACCGGAACCCCTCGACCCCGGCCTCGTGCCACTCGGCCAGCCGGTCGGCCAGTCCGGCCGGGGTGCCGACGAAGGTCTCGGCGTCCGAGATCCACGTCCTGCCGTACCGCTCGTCCAGTCGCTCCCGGCGACCAGCCGCCGAGGGGGCGTCCCGATCGAGATGGACGAGCAGGTCGGCGAAGACCTTCAACGGCTCCCGGCGCCCGACGGCCGCTTCGTGGGCCCGGACCTCGGCCACGATCCGGGCCGCCGATCCGGCGTCGTGGGGCGTCACGAAGACCACGTCGGCCGACCGGGCGGCCAGCTCGTAGGCCGGAGCGCCGTGGGCCAGCACGGCGACGACGGGCTGCCCCTGCGGTGGCCTCGGGGTGATCGACGGGCCGCGGACGCTGAACCAGCGGCCGTCGAAGTCGATGTAGTGCAGCTTCTCCCGGTCGACGAACCGGCCGGTGGGGGCATCCCTGATCTCGGCGTCGTCCTCCCAGCTGTCCCAGAGACGGCGGACCACCTCGATGAAGTCGGCGGCCTCTTCGAAGAGATCGGCCACGACCTGGCGGATCGCCGGGTCGTCCTGGACCGCCCCGGGACGGAAGGTCGGCAGGGTTCGGCGTCCGAAATGCGCCGCCTCGACCGCCCTGGCCGAGATCTGGGCCCGCCACCCGGCCCGGCCCTGGCTCACGAAGTCGAGGGTGGCGATCGACTTGGAGACGTGGAACGGCTCGGGATGGGTCGTCGTCGCCGTCGGGACCAGGCCGACCCCGGCGGTCAGCGGCGCCACCCGGGCGGCGACCAGCACGGCGTCGAGCCGGCCGCGTACCCGGTCGAGGCGGTCGTCCGGGCCCTCGGCGCGGTCGGACTGGAGGCCGAGGCCGTCCTCGATCGTCACGAAGTCCAGGCTGGCGGCATCAGCCTGGCCAACGAGATCCGTCCAGTAGGCGGCGGAGAAAAGCTCCGACGGTCGGGCCTCGGGCTCACGCCAGGCCGTCGGGTGCCAGCCCGCTCCCTCGAGCGCCACCGCCAGGTGGAGGAAGGTTGAAGTCGGCATTACCGATGATCTTAGTCGGATTACCGCGAATGCCGTTCCGCCTCCCTCAGGCCCGTCTCCCTCAGGGGTCGTTGCCCGGAGCCGCGTCGCCGACCCCCAGCGCCCGGCGGATCAGGGGATCGGCCTGCACCGACCAGGCCTGCACCACCGGCTCCAGGTCACCCAGCTGCGACTCCAGCACGTAGAGGCCCCGGGTGGGGACGGTGGCGCCCAGGTCGACCAGCAGTGGTCGGAGGTGCACCTCCACCGCCAGGGCGTGGACGGCCGCGGCGCCGGTCATGACGGGGACGGCCACCACGCCGTGCAGCCCGTCGCTCGGATACCGGTCCAAGAAGGCCTTCAAGAGCCCGGTGTAGGCGCCCTTGTAGGTGGGGCTGGCGAAGACGACCAGATCGCTGCCGGCCACCTGGTCGGTCAACGTCCCGAGGGGTGCGGACTCCCAGCTGAACATCTCCGCGGCGTGGTCGGCCAGCTCGATCACTGAAATGGTCGGAGCGGTCGGACCTCCCCCGAGGCCGTCCGCCAGCGTCTGCGCCACAGTGGTGGCCACCCCCAGGGTCCTCGACCGGGGCTTCGGGTTGCCGACGACGGCGACGATCTTCACGCCTGCCGCGGTCGGGCGGCCAGGCTCCGAGCAGGGGTGCTCCGGCGAAGGGGGAGGAGGTCTCTGGAGCTCGCCTGAGGGGTCCGCTCGACCACGGGGGTGGACCGGATCCGGCGGATCTCGCCAGGGCTCTGCACCCGGAAAAAGGCGATGTCAGCCAGCGGGGGCGAATAGACATGGATCGTCGTCGCGTCGTCGCCCGACAGGTTGGCGATCTCGTGCACCGACGACGGCGTCGTCCTCGTCACGTCACCGGGGCCGAGCGCACGACGGAGAGGCGCAGGCTGGTCGACCAGATCGGTGACCGTCTCGACCAGCTCACCGTTGACCACCTGCATCACGCTCCTCGATCCGCCGTGGTCGTGGGGGGCCAGGCCCGACCCGTCGGGCCAGGTGATCAGCCAGACGTCGTAGAAGGTGGTGGCCAGCAGCCGGATCGATCGGGCCGCCCCGGGGCTGCCCCCGTCGGGAGGCACGGATCGTTGGACCCGGGCCAGGCCGGCGACGATCGCCCGGAGGGCGGTGAACGACAGCCGACCGGCCGGTTCGCCGTCGGCCCCGGTGTCGCCGGCATCGAGGTCGTTGGCCGGATGGGCTTGCCACCCCGCCGGTCGTCGGGGCACGGCCGTCGGACGGCCGCTCTGAGGCACGGTGGTCAGTCGCTGGGTGGGGGTCAACGGCACGGAACAAGCGTATCCGCACAAATCCGACTGATCAAGTCGGATTTGCAGTAGATCTCATTTCTTGTTGAGGGCGACGGCCTCGCGGACGAGCGCCTTGAACGCCTTCTCGTCGATCTTCTCGCCCTCGTGGAAGTCGATGGCCCGCCTGACGTTGCCTTCGAGGCTGGAGTTGAAGAGGCCGGCCGGGTCCTTCAGCGAGGCACCCTTGGCGAACGTCACCTTGACGACGCTCTTGTAGGTCTCGCCCGTACAGATCATCCCGTCGCTGTACCAGGTCGGGACCCCCCGCCACTTCCATTCCTCGACCACTTCGGGAACGGCCTGCTTGATGAGCGTGCGGAGCCTGGAGAGCATCTCGCCCCGCCAGTCACCGAGCTCTTTGATGCGAGCATCGATCAGCTGGGAGGGGGACTCCCCGGCCGGCGGGCCGTTCTTCGGTGCCACGGGCCAGAGCTTACGGCCCGCGGTCCATCCGTTGGCGGTGGCGGCCCCGCCGTAACCTGTCGGCGATGCTCCCGGTGCCGCGGTCGTGGGCCGACCTCACCCCGGCCTGGATGACCGACGCCCTGGCCCCGCACTTCCCGGGGGCGGTCGTCGCCGGAGTCGACGTCGTCGACCTGGCCGACGGCACCAACCGCCGGGGCCGGGTGCGACTGACCTACCGGTCCGGTGAGGGCCCGGAACGGCTGTTCGTCAAGCGGGAGGGACGGCTGCTGCCGCGCCTGGCCCTGCTGGCCCTCGGCGCCCTGGAGGCCGAAGCCCGGCTGTGCCTCGCCGCCGCCCCGCTGCCGCTGGAGCACCCGGAGCTGTACGCGGCCGCCGTCGACCGCCGCCGCCTGGCGGTCGTGGTGGTGATGGAGGACGTCACCATCCGGTCCGGCCGTCCCAACCACGCCACCGTCCCGCTGGCCGTGGCCCAGGTGCGCAGCGGCCTGACGGCGCTGGCCAACCTCCACGCCGCCTGGTGGGACCGGCCCCGGCCGGCATCGCTGGCCTTCCTCCGCCCCTGGCGCCTCGGTCCGGCCTGGGCCCCGGTGTCCTGGGCCAGCCTGGTCCGGGCCCGGCATCGGCTGCGCTCTCTCGGCCAGGCTGCGCTGCTGCCGGCCGACGCCGATGCCGCCACCTTGGAGCGGGGCTTCCGTCGCTGGGCCACCATCGCCGCCACCGGCCCCCAAACCGTGCTCCACGGCGATCCACATCCCGGGAACACCTACACCCTGCCCGATCCCCACCTCGCCGGCACCGGTCCCGGTGGGACCGTCGGCTTCTACGACTGGCAGCTGGTCCGCGCCGGCAGCTGGGCTCACGATGTCGGCTACTTCCTCGTCTCGAGCCTTGCGGTGATCGACCGCCGGGACCACGAACGGGCGCTGGTGCACGGCTACCTGGACGACCTCCGGCGGGCGGGCGTGCCCGACCCCGACCGCGCCCGGGCTTGGGACCTCTACCGCCAGACGCCGGCCTTCGGGCTGGGCACCTGGCTGCACACGCTCGCCGGCGCCGTCTTCCAGCCGGTCGACGTCTGCCTGGCCACCATCGAGCGGTTCGCCGCCGCCTACGCCGACCACGGCCTGGGCCGTACCGGCTGATCCTCCAGCTGCCCCCGGTACGGTGGCGGTATGACCGACAGCCGCCCCCATCTCGAACCCGGGCCCGACCACCCGATCACGGTCCAGCCGTACGCCGGTCGGGTCACCGTCGATGTCGCCGGCACCCGGCTGGCCGATACCACCCGGGCCCTGGAGCTGCGCGAGGCGTCGTACCCGCCGGCGTTCTACGTTCCCGTCGACGACGTTGACCGCGCCCTGCTGCAGTCCAGCGACCAGCACACCTACTGCCCGTACAAGGGGGAGGCGTCCTACTACGACATCACCCCGGCCGGGGCCGACCGTCTCGACGGGGCCGTCTGGTACTACCCCGAGCCGTACCCGGCGGTCGGGGCCATCGAGGGCCACGTCGCCTTCTATCCCGACCGGGTCACCATTACCGCCCAGTAGGGGTCCGGCACCGCAGGGTGGGGGGATGGCCGAAGAGGGACCCGGTCGGTAGCGCCTAGTACCGAAGGTGGCCCGCTTCACGCCGGGGGCGAGATGGTATTTATAGGTAGCGGATAATGTCCGGGTTCATGGGTCTCGGGCGCATCTACGTGGACGAGACCAAGCGATCTGGTTATGTCTTGGCGGCGGTGGCTGTGGACGATCCGATCGCTGCGCGTCAGGCCGTTCGAGCCCTGATCCTTCCCGGCCAACGCCGGCTCCACATGCACAACGAGCATGCCCGTCGGCGGCGGCGCATCGTGTCGGACATCCAGGACATCGCGATCAGCGTCACGATCTACGACGCTGGCCGGCTGTACGGCACCGACCGTGCCGGTCGGGCGGCATGCATGAGTGCCCTCATCGAGGATGTGGCGGCAGATGGTGGCGACACCGAGTTGGTCTTCGAGCAGGACGACTCGCTGGTGGCCAGCGACCGGTATGAGTTGTACCGACTTGTGCATCGTGCCGGAGCGGCGGACCGCGTGGCATATCGCCACCTGCGATCACACGAGGATCAACTACTGGCCCTGCCGGACATCGTGGCGTGGTGCCGGGTCCGATCTACCGAATGGCGCAGACGGGTTGCACCGATGGTAACTAAGGTCCGCCAGGTGTAAGCCCACGAAAAGCGTGAAACCCGAGCGCCGCCGCCGTCCGGCGGGGTCTCGGGCTCACTTCCCGCAGCTAGTGCTTTGGGCACCAGTGAGTGTACCCGGCCAGGATGAGCGATGGAAGGGGGTGTCGCTACCGGCTTCGTCCTGCCGGTCGCTCGGCCGGGACATAGCGCTCGGCGACCCGCCACTTCTCGGGGAGCGCCCGAGGGCCGGGGCGGCCTACAGGGAGATGCCGGCCAGGAACTCCCGGGCCAGGTCGGTCCAGGTGTCGAGGTCGGCCCGGGTGGTGGCCTGGTGGAGCTGGGCGCGGGGGAGCAGGTGAGCCAGCTCCTCGGCCGTCGACATCGGGTGGACCGGGTCGCCGGTCCAGGCCAGGATCAGGGCCGGGACGGTGATGCCGGCGATCTCCTGGCGGTCGGGCAGGTTGGCCCGGGTGGCCCCGCGCATGACGGTGGCCAGTCGCCGGGGGTCCCACCGCCGGGTGGCCTCGGCGACCTGCTCCCGGCGCGCGTCGTCCCCCCGGTACGGGTCGGGCGGGTCCAGCTCGGCCCGGGCGGCGATGGCCGCCTCGAGGCCGTCGCGCTCGATCACCGTGGCGGCCAGCTCCCACTGGTCGGCCTGGGCCGCCCTGGTCTCCCAGCCGGTTGGCGGGATGACCAGGATGAGCCCGGCCACCCGGGGGCCGCCGACGGCGGCCACGTGGAGGGCGGTCCCGCAGCCCATGGAGGCCCCGGCGGCCACGTAGCGGCCGATGCCCAGGGCGTCCGCCAGCGCCAGCTGGTCGAGGGCCAGCTCCGACCAGCGGTAGCCGTCGAGGTCGGAGGTCGTCTCGGACTCGCCGTGGCCCCGGGCGTCGTAGCGGACCACCGACGCCGGCACCCGGTCCCAGTCGATCAGCCCCAGCTCGGCGTCGCTGACCCGGTCCATGGACAGGCCGTGGCCCCAGATCACCGGCAGCCCTCCGCCGGTGACGTCAGGGCCGGTTACGCCCGACCCGGTCACCTCATAGGCGATCGACGCCCCGCGGACCCTGGCCCGCTCGGTGGATACCGGTGCGGTCAGCTGGCTTCCCTTCCCAACGATGCCGGGTTGATCGGCGTCTTCATTTGGTGGATGGCCGGCAGCACCTTCTCGGCGAACAGCCGCATGCTCTTCTCGGCCTTCTCGGGGGGCATGCCGCCGTAGAATACGTGGATCACCAGGGTCTCGAGGCTAATGGCCCACTGCACCGACTTGATGCGGTCGATGATCTGGTCCGGGGTGCCGATCGGCTGGGTCCGCTTGCTCCCTTCCAGCCGGGAGTCGGCGTGGCCGACGTCGGCGGTCTGCTTCGTCAGGTACTCCTCGTAGCCCTTCACCCCCTCGAACCCGGGGTTGTTCCACTCGAAGTAGTGGTGCTGGGCCGCCAGCTGCTGGGCGCGGTAGAACTCCCAGCCCTCCTCGGCCTCCGCTTCGGTCTCGGCGCAGTACATCCACAGCAGCGTGGTCGGCTGGTCGGGGGCCAGGCCCATCTCGGCCCGGATGCGGTTGAACCGGCGGACGCCCTCGGTCATCCCGTCCAGGTCGTCGTCGGACACGAACATCTGCCCGAGCCCGTTCTCGGCCGCCAGCCGGGCCGACTTCTCGGTGGTGAACGCCGCCTTGATGTTGGTGGTCAGGTCCCCCTTGTGGCGGGCCTGCGGCCGGATGGTGGTCGGCGGGATCTTGAACACCTGCCCGTCGAACGTGAAGCGCTCGGCGCCGTCGGCGGCCCGGATGGCGTTCACGACGTCGTAGTAGTAGGCGTGGGACTCCTCGATCGGGATGCCCAGGGAGGCGTACTCGTGCGGGGCCACCCCCCGACCGATGCCGAGATGCAGCCGGCGTCCCTGCAGCAGGATGTCCAGCATCGAGATCTCGTGGGCCAGCCGCACCGGGTTCCACCACGGCGCCACGACCACCGCCGTGCCGACGTCCACCCGCTTGGTCCGGCCGGCCCAGTAGGCCAACCACTGCAGCGGGTTCGGCTGCATCGAGTAGGCCGAGCCGTAGTGCTCGGTGGCCCAGATCGAGTCGAAGCCCAACGGCTCCACCAGTTCGCCCATGGCCAGGGTCTGGTCCATGTTCTCGTAGTCCGGCACGTCGGGCGGGCGCTCGTAGTCCCCGGCCATCAGGCGAGGCCAGTCGCCCTGGTTGTAGCCCGTCACCATGACTCCGCAGTGCATGCCATCTCCCCTCGTCCCCGAACGCCCCCTACGTCGACGGATCGAGCCGCCGACCCCTGAGAACCCCCGCGGCCACCAGTGCTATGGATTGGGAACTTAGACCAACCAACCGTTTGTTGCACATACGGGCGTAGGCGTTGGGTCCTGCCGATCGTTACCAACCGACCGTTTGGTGATAGGCACTGGCCGGAGCTAGCATCGCCGGGGGCGCGGTTGGCGCCCGCGGTGCCACGGTTGGGCCGGCAGCGGGGCTGGGACGGGGGACGTCGATGACACTGGGCTGTCGATGACACTGGACGACGGCACGAACGGGGAGGCCGACCGGCCGCTACCCCTGTCGGGCCTGCGGGTGATCGAGTTCGGCTACGGGGTGGCGGCGCCCACCTGCTGCCGCAACCTGGCCCATTTCGGGGCCGAGGTCATCAAGGTGGAGTCGGCGCGGCGGCCGGACTCGCTGCGGCAGTCCGGGTCGGGATGGCTGCCGCTGGACGTCGACTGGAAGCTGTGGCGGGACACCGGCCTCCTGTTCCAGTTCACGTCCTCACAGAAGCGGAGCCTCGGCCTGGAGATCGACCGGCCCGCCGGCCGTCAGGCCCTCGAACGGCTGGTGGCCGCGACCGACGTCCTGGCCATGAACATGAGCATCGAGGCCGTCGGGCACCTCGGTCTCACCTACGCCGAGATGCGGGCCATCAACCCCCGGCTGATCTGGATCAACATGCCGTCGTTCGGCAGCGCCGAGGGCCCCTACCGGGGCTTTCGGACCTGGGGCCGCAACATCGCCGCCATGTCCGGCCTGTCCCGGCTGGTCGGCTGGCCCGACCGGGAGCCGGTGGGCATGAGCGTGAACATCCCCGACTATCTGGCCGGCCTGTGGGCCACCATCGGGATCGTGTCGGCCGTCGCCCAGCGCGAACAGACCGGCGAGGGCTGCGAGCTGGACCTGTCCCAGTTCCAAGCCGCCCTGGCCTGCATCGGTCCTACCCTGATGGACGCCCAGCTGGGCGGTGACGGCCTGGGCACCCTGGGCAACCGCACCCCCGGCCGGGCCCCCCAGGGGGTGTACCCGTCCCGGGACGACGACCGCTGGGTGGCCATCTCGGTGGTCGACGAGTCGATGTGGCAGGCCCTCTGCGGCGTCGCCGGTCTCGAGTCGTTGGCCGCCGACCCCCGGTTCGTCACCGGCTCGGACCGGGTGGCCAACCACGACGCGCTGGACGACGCCCTGGCCGGCTGGACGGCCGAGCGCAGTCCGAAGGCCGCGGCCGCCGCCCTGCAGGCGGCCGGGGTGGCGGCGTCGGCGGTGTACGACAACTGGGACGTCCTGTCCGACGACCAGCTGCAGGACCGCCGGCAGTTCCGGCTGGTGCCCCACCCGCGGTTCGGCCAGGAGCTGGTCTACGGCCAGGCCATCAACCTGTCCGATACCCCGGCCACCATCCGGCGGGCCGCGCCGGCCTTCGGGCAGGACACCCGGCAGGTGCTGGGGGAGGTGGCCGGGCTCGACGCCGAAGCCGTCGACGTCGCGCTGGCCGACGGCACCGCCCACGAGATGGCCTATGCCGACGTCCACCTGGAGCGACCGTTCCTGCACTGGGTCAAGGCCATCCTGCCGCTCGACTGGCCGCGGGCCACCGCCGTGGACCCGGCCGCCATCCTGTTCGACCAGCTGAAGCAGTGGAACGCCGCCGAGGCCGCCGAGGCATCGGGGGCCGGCGGGGCGGCCGGCGGGGCGGCCGGTGAGGAGGTGGCGCCATGACCGGCACGGCGACCTTCGCCCCGTACCGCGGCCTGCGGGTCGTGGACCTTTCCGACGACCTGTTGGCTCTGGCCGGCTTCGTATTGAGCGGCTTCGGCGCCGAGGTCATCCTGGTCGAGCCGCCCGGTGGCGGCGTCGCCCGGCAGGTAGCGCCGCTGGCCGCCCTGCCCGATGGCGGCACGGTCAGCGCTCACTTCCTGTCCACCGCCGCCGGCAAGCGGTCGGTCACCGCCGCCCTCGACCGTCCCGAAGGGGCGGCGCTGGTCCGGGCCCTGATCGACCGGGCCGACGTGGTGCTGTGCTCGGCCGACGACGACACCCTCCGTCGCTTCGGTCTGGCCCCGGCCGAGCTGATGGCGGCCAACCCGCGGCTCATCGTCACCTCGCTGACCCCGTTCGGCCGTACCGGCCCGCTCAGCCGGTGGCGGGGTTCCGACCTGGTGGCCTGGGCGGCCAGCGGCGCGCTGACGCCTATCGGCGACCCCGACCGGCGTCCGCTGGCTCCCGGCGGCTCGATCGCCGCCGCCGCCGGCAGCCTCGACGCGGTGGCCGGCACCCTGCTGGCCGTGGCCGCCCGGGCCCTGACCGGCCGGGGCCAGCTGGTGGACATCTCCCTGCAGGAGGCCGTGCTCGGCATCACCGGGGAGAGCGGGCCCACGTTCAGCCTGGAGGACCTGACAGGGGTGGGGGCTCGCCGGGTCGGCCGCCGGCGGGGTGCGGCGGCCGGCATGTTCCCGACCACGGACGGCTGGGTGGAGCTGCTGCCGTTCATGCCCGGGCAGTGGGACGCCCTGGCCGAGTGGATCAAAGAGGAGCTGGGGATCGAGGAGGCCACCATGGACGTGTTCCGGGGTTCGGTCGGCGTCCGCGTCCCCTACGCCGAGCTGCTCGACGGGTGGGTCGAGCAGCTGACCTCCCGCTACGCCAAGCAGGACTTCCTGCTGGAGGCCCAGCGGCGGGCCATCCCCACCGGCGCCGTCAACGAGCCGGTCGACCTCCTGGACGATCCGCAGCTGGCCGCGGTGAACGCCTGGTCCGAGGCCGAGGTGCCGGGCGTCGGCCCCCTCAAGTGGCCGCGGCTGCCGCTCCGGTTCGACAACCAGGTCCTCGACACCGGTCCGGTGCCGGCCGTGGGGGAGGCCAACGACGACGTGTGGGGCGGCCTCCTCGGCTTGGCGGTCGACGAGCGGGAGCGGCTGGCCGCCGCCGGTTGCCTCTAGGCGCCGGCTGCATCTGGTGGCGACGATCGTGCTGGTGCACGGTGGCTGGATGGGCGGCTGGTCGTGGCGCGACGTGGCCCCTCGACTGCGCCGGATGGGCCACGAGGTCCACACGCCGACGCTCACCGGCCTGGGCGACCGGGTGCACCTGATGTCCGGTGACGTGTCCGCCGCCACCCACGCCCGGGACGTGGCCGACACCTTGTACTTCGAGGACGCCCACGACGCCGTCGTGGTCGGTCAGAGCTACGCCGGAGTCGTCATCACCCTGGCGGCCGAGCGGTGCGCCGAGCGCATCGGGCACCTCGTGTACCTGGACGCCATGGTCCCGGTCGACGGCCAACGGCTGGTGGACATCATGCCGCCGGAGGCGGTGGGGTGGATCCGGTCGCAGCGGCAGGGGTCGGTGTGGACGCACCCGCCGATGGCCATGGGTCCCAGCGGCCCCGGCGGGGCCGACGCTTCCTGGTTCGCCGACCGCCTGGTTCCCCAACCCGCCAACGACGTCGAGGTGCCCATCCGGCTGCCGTCCCGGGCCGCCGACCGGCTCCGCCGTACCTACGTAGCCTGTACCGGGAGCACACTCAACGCCCTGTTCGCCGACCTCGTCGCCGGCCCGGGCTGGGAGCGTCGGGAGCTGGCCACCGATCACTTTCCGATGCTCACCGACCCCGACGCCCTGGCGGTACTGCTCGACGATCTCGCCTGACGGCGGCGGGTGACGTCAGCGGCGGCGGGTCATCGCCGCGCTGTTGCGGCCCACGTCGCTGATCGACAGGATGTCGACCGCCTCGAGCTCGATGAGCTCGGTGGCCAGCATCTCCCCGAACGTGGCGAGGGAAACGAAGTCGCACTCGGCCACGCCGAAGACGTCGCCGGATCCCCACCCGATGGCGTCGACCAGCTTGCGGGTGGCGTCGGCGTCGGCGTGCATCTGGTGGTAGCTGCGGACGAACGGGTTGTGCCGAACGAGCTCGGCATGGTCCTCGTACCAGTGCTTCGAGAACTCCTCCCGGCTGATGCCGTCGCCGCCGTACATGGCGAAGAGCAGGGTCACGGCGTCCGGGGGCACCGGGTTGGTGAAGACGGTGTGGTCCGTCCCGGCCAGGGCCTCGGCGTCGCCGACGGCGTCACCCAGCCGGCCGCCCAGGCCGTCGACCGCCCTGATCAGACGGTCGGTGTCCGGACCGACCAACTTCAGGACCACGTCCCACGACGCCTGGCCTTCCGGGGCATCCGGCAGCTGGTCCAGGGCCACCACCGCCCCGTCCTCGCCCAGCTCCCGCTCCAGCCGGGCCAGTTCTTCGCCGACGGCGTCAGGCAGACGCCCCTCTGCTGTCTCCAGCAGCACCACCAGCGCCTTGGGTCCTTCGATGCTCACTTCGTCCCCCTACAGGTCCTCATGATGACCTCCCCACAGGTCCGCCGCTTGACGGG
>CAYVPF010000032.1:12286-19294 GCA_964453355.1 uncultured Acidimicrobiaceae bacterium
AGGCGCTCCGGGCCGGGTCAGGCGGGGGCGTCGAGCAGGACGGTGGCCGTGCCCTGGACGGCCCGGGCTCCGCCGCGGACCTCCAGCCACACCGCACAATGGGCCACCCGCCGGCCGGTGGTGTCGGTGCCCAACGACGTGACCTCGCCGCCGGCCACCACGGCGTCGCCGGCGTGGACGTTGGTCAGGTACCGGCAGTCGAGCGTGGCGATCCGGTCCTCGGCCCCGGCCCAGGCGGCCAGCATGGTGGCCAGGTAGCCGAGGCTGAGGGGGCCCTGGGTGACGAGCCGGCGGTCGTCGCCGACCGGGACCACCGATCCGGGATCGAAGTGGATGGGGTTGGGATCGTGGAGGAGCAGGGTCAGCACCTTCATGCGGGCCTCGTCCACCACCGGGACCACCAGGGACGGCAGCGGGTCGCCGGGTGCCGGGGCGAGAGCGGACCCCGTGGCGTTCGGCTGGTCGGGGGCCGGCGTCATGGCGCCGACCGCCGGAAGATGTACGAGTTGACCACCCGGGCCACGGTGGACCCGGTGTCGTCGCCACCGGGTTCGAGGGCTTCGATGGACAGCTCGACGATATCGACGGGACCGATGCTGCGGGTCTCCTTGCGGCCGGCCCCGGTGATGGTGGCCCGGACG
This sequence comes from uncultured Acidimicrobiaceae bacterium, assembly GCA_964453355.1. Taxonomy (GTDB): domain Bacteria; phylum Actinomycetota; class Acidimicrobiia; order Acidimicrobiales; family RAAP-2; genus DASZUK01. The sequence goes on from CAYVPF010000032.1 coordinate 12,928, forward strand.
TCGTAGGGCTGCCCCGGGACCATCGGCGTGAGGATCTCGATCCGGGTCCCGCCCAGCATGGGCCCCTCCGCCGACGACGAGCCGCACAGGGCGAAGAAGTCGGCCAGAGAGAGGCCGATGGACCGTTGCAGGCCGGCGAACACCGACAGGGGGTGCAACACCGGTGACCAATCCGGTGCGGCCAGCGCCACGTCCCGCATCAGCCAGTCCTCGTGCGGCTCCACCTGCACCCGGCCGCCCGGGAGGGGCCGGCCGACCAGGTCGCCCAAGTCCCCCGGATCAGCCAGGGTGGTCACCCCATCTCGCCGGCGGCGGCGTGGTTCCAGAAGTCCAACAGTTCGTGGGCCGTCGCCAGGTCCTGGGTCAGGTTCCACTGCTCGATCAGGTGCTTGTTGCAGACCCGCTTGGTGTGGGCCAGCACGGCGGCCGGACGGGCCAGGAGCTTGGTGACGATCTCGTCCAGGACGACGTCGAGCTGGTCAGCCGGGACGGCGTAGTTGATGACGTCCATGTCGGCCAGCTGCCGGGCCGTCCAGGTCCGGGACAAGAACAGGTACTCCTTCAGCTTCGTCGGCGTCATGAACTGCGGGACGAACGCCAGGGCCCCGTCGCCGGGGGTGACCGCCCAGGGGAACCCCCGGACCTCCCCGGCGGAGTCCACCACGTCGCCCTGGCCGGTGTGCACGTCGGCGACCACTGCGTCCTCTCGAGCCACGATCATGTCGCACCCCCACAGGAACGCCTGGCCGAGCCCGATGGCGTCGCCGTTCATCCGGGCGATCACCGGCGTGCTCATCAGGGCCATCACCTGCGGCGTGCTGAGCCGGAACCCCGACGGCGTGGGCCGGTGCAGCGGGTTCAGCCGGCCGGCGTTGCGGGCGTCGTCGTAGTGCGGCCGCCGGCACACCCGGTAGAACTCGCCGTCGTTGCGGCCGGTGATCACCACCACCCGCACGGCAGGGTCCTGGTCCAGCTCGGCCAGGGTGAGGGCCATGCCGGGGGAGGGGTGCAGGTAGTCGGGATCGTCCAAGGACGCCTCGGCCCCCTCCTGATAGTCGTTCAAGATCACCCAGGCCACCGGTCCCCGGTGCTCCACCTCCAGGCCGAGCACCGTCACCCGTCCATCCCCAGCTCCGCCATGATCTGGTCCCGCAGCCGGAACTTCTGGATCTTGGTCGACGACATCGGCCACTCGGTGACGAACCGGACGTGCCGGGGCACCTTGAAGCCGGCGATCTGTCCCTTGCAGTAGGCGATGACGTCGTCCTCGCCGATGGCCTCCCCGGCCGACACCTCGACGAAGGCCACCGGGACCTCCATCAGCCGGTCGTCGGGGATGCCGACCAGCTGGGCCAGCTTGATGGCCGGGTGGGTGGCCAGGTACGCCTCCACCTCCAGGGCGGACACGTTCTCGCCGCCGACCTTCAGCACGTCCTTCAGGCGGCCGTGGAAGTACAAGAACCCGTCGTCGTCGAACGAGCAGTGGTCACCGGTGTGGAAGAACCCTTCGTCGTCGCGGGTGGCCGCCGTCTGTTCGGGGTTCTTGTAGTAGCCGCTGAACAGGGCGGGGCCCTTCACGATCAGCTCCCCCTTGGTGCCCGGCGGCACCAGCTCGCCGGTGTCCGGGTTGGCGATGGCCGCCTCCCACCCCGGCAGCAGCGGGCCACAGGATCGGGTGCGGGACTCGTAGCTGTCGTCCATCCGGCTGTACGCCGCCGTGCCGCACACCTCGGTCATGCCGTAGGCGCTGATCAGCACCGCCGGGGCGAAGACCTCTTGGACCTGCACCTGGATGCTCTCGGGGCTGACGTTGCAGACGGCCCGGACGTCGTCGCGGTCGTAGGCGCCGAAGTCGGGGTGCTGCATGAACGTCAGGGTGATGGTGGGGAACAGCGGGTACAGCAGCGTCGGGCGGTGCTCAACGCACAGGGCCAGGGCCTCGCCGGCCTCGAAGCGCTCCTGGCTGATGAACGTGCCGCCGCGGCTGAACACCGCCGACATGAGTAGCAGAGAGCCCATGTGGAACATGGGCAGCGGGTTCCACCACCGGTCGTCGGCCGGGATCTCGAACCGCTCGGCCGTGCCGGCGGCGTTGGCGGTCAGGCCGCCGTTCGTGAGCACGCAGCCCTTGGCCATCGAGGTGGTCCCCGACGTGTACATGATCACCACCGGCGCCTCCGGCGCCGGCAGGTCGCCGTCGTCGGGGTCGGCCACACCGACCGCCATGGCCTCCAGCGCGGCCTCCCCTACCATGCCGGCCCCGGCCGACGGGCCGAGCATGACGACGTGCCGCAGGTGCGGGAACCCGTCCAGCCGGAGGGGGGCGGTGGCGTCGGCCCCCTCCTCGGCCCCAGCCTGGCCGGCCCCCGCCTGGCCGGCACCGCCCAGCCCGGTCAGGGCGTCGGTCACGATCTGGCGGAGCGGCAATTGTTCGGCGGTACGGCTGGTCGTCACCAGGGCCCGCAGCTCCCCGTCCCGGCAGACGTGGGCCAGCTCGAACGGCTTGTACCGGGTGTTGATCGGCACCGGCACCGCCCCGATGCGGGCCGCCCCGAGGAACAGCTCGACCAGCTCGGTGGAGTTCGGCAACATGATCCCGAAGGTGTCCCCCGACCCGACGCCCAGGGCCCGCAGCTGGCGGGCCCGGACGGCGGCGCGTTCCCACAGGTCCCCATAGGTGAGCACCGTGCCGGGGAACACGAGCGCCGGGTGGTCCGGCCGCTGCTCGACCACGGCGGCGAACATGGCCGCATAGGCGCCGCCGGGCAGCCCCGCCTCGGCCTTGACCGGCCTGGTCCCGATGTCCGTCATCTGCTCCACCCCCACCTGACCAGGCCCCACTTGGCCCGCCCCTTCCCCGGCATATCTTCCCGCGCCCTTCCCGGCGCCTGCCCGTACCCCGGCGTTTCGCTCAGTGCAGGTGGTCCTGCAGGTCCGGCACCAGCGACTGGTCCGCCTTCAGCTGGGCGATCTGCTCGTCGATCTGGGCCTGGGTCGGGGCCGAGGTCTGCAGCGCCTGCATCAGCCGGATGATCAGCTGCAAGAAGGTGATGAACACCGTGTACTCCACCAGGCCGCGTACGCCCAGGCGGGCCTGCATGGTGTTCCAGTCCTCGTCGGTCACCGTGCCGGTCACGACCTCCCGGATGTACCGGGCCAGCAGCCGCTCGTCGTCGTTGAGGGCGTCGTCGTCCCCCTGGCGGAGCGCCTCGATGGCCTCCATCCGCACCCCGGCCGCCAGGGCGTCGGGCAGGTGGAACTCCTGGACCACCGTGGTGTCGAACAGCGCGGAGAGGACCTGGTCGACGAGCTCCCGGTCGGCGTGGGTGTAGGTGTTGGACCGCTCGCCGGCCGTCCGGACCAGGGTCCCCAGGTGGGCCAGGGTGGCGCACATGGGCGGGCTGTTGAGCAGGGCGCCGTAGTACTCGCCGCAGGAGAAGAAGTCGTCCGGCGAGCCGTCGGGGGCTCCCAGCATCTTGCGGAGCCGGTTGACGACCGCGTCGTAGTCGGCGTGGTCCTCGGTCGGCACCTCGTCGCGGCGCGGTTGGGCGGGTAGGCGAGACACGCGTTCCTCCTCGGTCCATCGGGCCGGCAACGGGCCCTGCTGTCGGGCCTGCGCCCGGTCCCAACCGACGCTATGCCAACCAAACGGTCGATTGCAAGAGGTTCACCGCCGAGGGCGTTTCAAGAAGACCCAGGTAGAGGGAATCTCCAGTTTGTTTTTCACCGGTCCGACGGCCATTGCGGAACCATCAATGGGTAGCCAGGCGTTTGGCACTAAGATTGCCTGAATGAGTCCTGAGACCGACGGTGTCGGCGTAGTGTCCCCGACCCCGCGGGTCCGCAGGAGCAACGGGGCCGATGCCCGTCGGGCCAAGCGCCGCCGGGAGATCGTCTCGGCCGCCGCCCAGGTCTTCTACGAACGAGGCTACGACGCCTCGTCCACCCAGGACATCGCCGACGTCGCCGGCATCTTGAAGGGCAGCCTGTACTACTACGTGAAGTCCAAGGAGGACTTCCTCTTCGAGATCGTCCAGGACATGCACGAGGGCGCCCTGCGCATCGTCATGCCGGTGGCCCTCGTGTCCGGCGACGCCCTCACCAAGCTGGCGCTCATCGTCATCCGCCAGGTCGAGTACTTCGCCGCCAACCACATCTTCGCCACGGTGTTCTTCCGGGAGTACCGGGCGCTGTCGGTCGAGCGGCGACAGCCGATCGAGTCCAACGGCGACCTGTACCGCCAGCAGATCCGAGAGCTCCTCCAAACCGGCATGGAGGAAGGGTCGGTCATCGACACCATCGACGCCCATACCGCGGCCATCGCCATCGTGGAGATGCTCAACTCCATCCACCGGTGGTACCGCCCGGACGGCAGCCGCAGCCCGGCGGAGGTCGCCCGGTACCTGGCCACGGTGCTGGTGGTCGGCGTGGCCTCGTCGGAAGGCCTGGACGCCCATGGGGGCCTGGAGCGGTTCCGCCGGGAGATCCAGGCCATGTCGTCCAACGTCGACCCCCTGTCGAACGGCAGCCGGGTCGACTGATCGCCGCCCGGCCCGTCTTCGGGGCCGGGGCGTCCTTTGGCCGGGTACAGGGCCGGGCGAGCGGCCTACGGCCGGCCGACGATCTCGTCGGCGAACCGCTTCGCCCAGTCGACCGCCCCGTCCGCGGTTAGCGGCCCACCGTCGACCGAACCGGGCCCGACCACCATCCGGGTGGCGCCGGCGTCGGCCAGCCGGTGGACGCCGTCAACGGTGACGGTGCCGTCCGTCGCCGCCAGGGTGCCTGACGCGGTGACCTCGAACGCCCCCGTCCGCCCGGCCGCCTGCCGGGCGTCGCGCACCACGGACAGCCGGGCGGAGAACTCGTCCAGGCCGGCCGATCCGATCTCGATCCAGCCGTCCCCGAGCCGTCCGGCCCGGCGGAGGGCGGCCGGGGCGGTGCCGCCGATCTCGATCGGGACCGAGGGCTTCTGCAGGGGCTTCGGCTGGAACTTGACCGGCCCGAACCGGAAGTGGCCGTCGTCGACGGTGATGACGTCCTCCGACCACAGCCGGCGGATGGCGTCGATGGCCGCGTCGGCCTGCCGGCCCCGGGAAGCGAAGTCGAGGCCCAGGTAGTCGAACTCGTCGGCCAGCCAGCCGACGCCCACCCCGAGGGTCACCCGGCCCCCCGAGACCCGGTCCACCGTCACCACCGACCGGGCGGTCTGGAGGGGGTGGCGGAGCGGCAGGATGTAGACGTTGGTGGCCAGCCGGATCCGGCTGGTCAGGGCGGCGGCGTGGCCGAGCACCACCCACGGGTCGTAGGTGGGGGTGTCCGGGGTGACCGGCGGCTCCCCCGATGCCGTGTACGGGTACCGCGCCGGCATGTCCGCCGGGAACACCAGGTGCTCGGGGAGCCACGCCGACTCGAACCCGCAGGCCTCGTAGGCCGGCAGCACCGTCGGGTAGTCCCGGAACCGCAGTCCGGCCAGGCTCACCCCGAACTTCATCTGCCCCCCTCCCCGATGGCCTCCCCCTGGCCCCCGCCGACGTCGACCGCCGACCACGACCCGAGGGAGAAGCCCCCGTCCACCGGCAGCACGACCCCGTTGACGTAGCTGCCGGCGTCCGCCGCCAGGAACACGAGGGCCCCGCCGACGTCGGCCGGCCCGGCCAGCCGGCCGAGGGGATTGGCCCGGGGGACGGCGTCGCCGGTGGCCTGCAGCAGGCCGTCGGTCATCTTCGTGTGCAGCGGGCCCGGGGCGATGGCGTTGACGGTGACCCCGCGGGGGCCGAGCCGCTGGGCCAGCACCCGGGTCAGCTGGTGCAGCCCGGCCTTGGCGGCGGCGTAGGCGAAGTTGTCGAAAGTCCCGACGGCGTGGCCGTCCACCGATCCCAGGTTGACCACCCGGGCCGGCCGGCCGGGGGTCGCGGCCCGTTCCAGCAGCGGCAGCAGGGCTTGGACCATGCGGAACGGCACCGCCACGTCCAGGTTCAAGACCTTGGTCCAGGCCTGCGCCGGGTACGTCTCGAACGGCGCCCCCCAGGTGACCCCGGCGTTGTTGACCAGGATGTCGAGGCGGTCGTGGCCGGCTTCCAGCCGGTCGCGGACCGCTGTCACCCCGTCGGGGTCGGCCAGGTCGACCTGGATGTGCTCACAGGGCCCCCGCCCGGCCAGCTCGGCGTAGGCGCCGTCGTCAGCCGGCCGGCGGCTGGTGATGACCACCTCGGCCCCGAAGTCCAACAGGGCGGCGGCGCACATGGCCCCCACCCCCCGGCCCCCGCCGGTGACAAGCGCGGTGCGGCCAGCCAGGGAGAACAGGTCCGGCCCCAGCCGGGGGGCCTGGGGTGGCTGGCTGGCCTGGGCTGGCCGGCTGTGCGGCGAC
>CAYVPF010000033.1:0-8887 GCA_964453355.1 uncultured Acidimicrobiaceae bacterium
CCGCCCTCCCTATCGGTCCCCGGGGCCGGGCGCCCCCGGGGGGGTTGGGTGGGGGCCCCGCGCGGGGCTTACTTGGGGGGCGCCCCCCCGGCGGGGGCCCCCCGACAGCTCCCTCCAGCAGGTGGACGAGCTCATCGCCGGCAACCCCGACCACCTGGCCATGGTCCGCAAGCTGGAGGTCAACATCGACGCCTCCGAGGGCAACCCGCTGGGGGTCCAGGAGGTGCCGTCGGCCGACGAGATCGCCGCCGAGCTGGAGCAGTTCCTCCGCGGCGAGGACGGGTCATGAAGGTGGACAGGGCATGAAGGTGGACACGGCAGTGCGGTTCGACGAGGCCGGCATCGCCGAACAGGCCCTGGCGGCCGAAGCGGCCGGGTATGCGGCGGTCTGGTCGATCGAGTCCGGGCACGACCCGTTCCTGCCCCTGGCCGTCGCCGCCCAGGCCACCGAGGCGCTGGAGGTCGGCACCGGCATCGCCGTGGCCTTCGCCCGGAACCCCATGAACCTGGCCGTCCTGGCCAACGACCTCCACCTGCTGTCGGGGGGCCGGTTCATCCTGGGGCTCGGGTCGCAGATCAAGCCGCACATCACCAAGCGGTACTCCATGCCCTGGTCGCACCCGGCCCCGCGGATGCGCGAGCTGATCCTCGCCATCCGGGCCATCTGGGAGAGCTGGGAGACCGGCGGGCCGCTGGCGTTCCGCGGCGAGTTCTACACCCACACCCTGATGACCCCGTTCTTCAGCCCCGGGCCGAACCCGTACGGGAACCCCAAGATCATGCTGGCCGGCGTCGGGACGCTCATGACCGAGGTGGCCGGGGAAGCCGGCGACGGGCTGCTGGCCCACCCGTTCACCACGGAGCAGTACCTCCGCGACGTCAGCCTGCCGGCCCTGCTGGCCGGCGCGGCCAGGGCCGGCAAGGGCCGGGACGACCTCACGGTGTCGTTCTCCGGCCTCATCGCCACCGGGTCCACCGACGAGGACTTCGAAAAGGCCGTGACCGCCGTCAAGGGGCAGATCGCCTTCTACGGGTCCACCCCCGCCTACCGGCCGGTGCTCGACCTGCACGGCTGGGGCGACCTGCAGCCGGAGCTCAACACCCTGTCGAAGCGCGGCGACTGGGAGGGCATGGGGAAGCTGGTGGACGACCAGGTGCTGGAAGCCTTCGCCGTCGTGGCCTCCCCCGGCGACGTCGGGTCCCGGGTGAAGGACCGCTACGGGGACCTCATCGACCGGTTCAGCTTCTACATCCCCTACCCCGTCGACGACGACATGTCCGCCGCCATCCTGGCCGGCTTCACGGACTGACGCCGCCCGGCTCTTCCTCCCCGGTGGACCACGGCACCGTCGGTGCCGACACCGGGGCCCAGCGGGCCCAGAGCACGGTGAAGGCCAGACCGGCGACGAAGCCGGCGATGGCCAACACCAGATAGAGGTCGTGGTAGGCGCCCCGGATCTCCAGCCCGACGTCGTAGGCGACATGGCTGACGATGAACGGCAACAGGCGCCGGATCCTGAGGTAGACGAGCACCGACACGGTCGCCCAGAGGGCGATGGGGACGACACCCGGCCCGTAGTACACGTGGTACGAGACCCGGACGGCGACGTCGGCGACCACGATCCAGCCCCACGGCCAACCCCGCTGCTCCAACCGGCGCACCAGGTAGCCGAGGACAACGATCTCCTCGACGATGCCGGACTGCAGACCTCGGGCGCACCACGAGAGCACCTCGGCCCACTCCGTCGGCAGCGGGACCCCGTAGACCTCGAACGGGTGGATCCCGCCCCAGTCCATGATCCCCCGCCCGAACCACTGGGGGACGACGAAGACCACCAGGAAGACCGGGAGCAGGAAGGCCAGGTCGGTCCGCCAGCGGCGCTCCCCGAGGTTGATCGACCGGAAGGTCTCCCCCGAGCGGGCCAGCAGGTACCAGACCAAGAACACGGCCGACAGCGGGAGCAGCGCCTCCAGGATCCCGAAGATCAGGGGCAGCCACAGGCCAATCTGAGGCTCGACGGCCGAACCGACGACGGGCTGACTCGAGGCCAGGTGTTCGGCCATCAGCAGCGCAGCGTCGAAGGTGGCGCTGAGCGGGAAGATGGACAGGACCACCAGGGTCTCCCAGCCCTGCAGCCGCCGCTCCCGGCGATCGGCCGTCCGAGCGGCGCCGGGCCATCCGTGCCGCACCCGGCCCAAGGCCGACCCCGCCGGCACCCGGCTACCGCCCCGGTCCCGGTCCCAGTCCCCCCAGGCCATGACGGTGGTCAGACCACCACGTTGACCAGTCGGGGTGGCCGGACCACCACCCGCGTGGGCTGGCCGCCGGCCAGCGCCTCCTGCACCTTCGGGGTGGCCAGGGCCGCCGCCCGGGCCTCCTCCTCACCGATGGAGGGGAGCACCTCGAGGCGCTCCTTCACCTTGCCGTTCACCTGCACCACCATCGTGACGGTGTCCTCGGCCACCAACGCCGGGTCGAACGCCGGCCATGACTGGGCGTGCACGGACGGCTCCCCCGGATGCCGGCCCTCCCATATCTCCGCCGCCACGTGCGGGGCCATCGGGGCCATCAACAAGGTGAGGGCGTCGACGGCGTCGCCGAGGACGTCGCGGTGGGGGCCGGCGCCGGTGCCGCCTGGATCACCAGCCCGGACGTACCGCTGCAGCAGGTTGACCAGCTCCATGCAGTGGGCCACGGCGGTGTTGTAGGACCACCGCTCCAGGTCCCCGGTGACCTGCTGGATGGTCCGGTGGGTGGCCCGGCGGACCCCGACATCGTCGGCCGACGGCTCCCCGGTGCGGTCGACACCGGCGGCAGCCGCCCCGGCGGCGGCCTCGGCCAGCCGCCACAGCCGGTCCAGGAACCGGCCGCAGCCGTCGATCACCTGGTCGGTCTGGTCGGTCCAGTCGAAGTCGTCGACCGGCGGTCCCACGAACAGGTGGAACAGCCGCAGCCCGTCGGCTCCGACCGTCTCGTAGTACCGCTCCGGGGCCACCAGGTTGCCCTTGGACTTGGACATCTTGGTGCCGTCCATCCGGATCATCCCCTGGGTGAACAGCCGCTGGAACGGTTCCCGGGGCACGCCGGGGGCCAGGCCCACGTCGATCAGGGCCCGGGTGTAGAACCGGGCGTACAGCAGGTGCAGGATGGCGTGCTCGATGCCGCCGATGTACTGGTCCACCGGCATCCAGTGCCGGGCGGCCTCGGGGTCGAACGGCTGGTCCGCGGTGAACGGGTCGCAGAACCGCAGGAAGTACCAGCTGGAGTCCACGAAGGTGTCCATGGTGTCGGTTTCCCGCTCGGCCGGTCCGCCGTCGATGGGGCACGTGGTCTTCAAGAACCCGGGATTCGACGCCAGCGGCGATTGGCCGGTGGGCTCGAGCGTGACGTCGTCGGGGGCCAGCACCGGCAGCTGGTCCTCGGGCACCGGCACCAGGCCGTGCTCCGGGCAGTGCACCACCGGGATGGGACAGCCCCAGAACCGCTGCCGGGACACCAGCCAGTCCCGGAGCCGGTAATTCACCTTCGTCGTCCCCAAGCCCTTCGACTCCAAGAACTCGACGGCCCGGGCCTTGGCCGTCGGGATGTCCAGGCCGTCCAGGAACCCGCTGTTGATCTTCTCCCCTATCCCCGTGTACGCCCCGCCGCCGTCCTCGTCCCAGCCGTCGGGCGGCCGCACCGTGCGGATGACCGGCAGGTCGTGCACCTGGGCGAACGCCCAGTCCCGCTCGTCCTCGGCCGGCACCGCCATGATGGCCCCGGTGCCGTACCCCATCAGGACATAGTCGGCCACGTACACCGGGATGGGCTGGCCGGTGAACGGGTTCTGGACGTAGCTGCCGGTGAACGCCCCCCGTTTGTCCAGGCCCTTCCCACCGTCGGCCGACGCCGTCCGCTCGATCTCGGTCTCCAGGGCGGCGGCGTCCCGCAGCGCCGCCACCGCATCGGCGTGTTCAGCGGTCGTCAGCCGGTCCACCATCGGGTGCTCCGGGGCCACCACGGCGTAGGTCATGCCGAACGCCGTGTCCGGCCGGGTGGTGAACACCCGCAGCGCCCCCCACAGGTCGCCGGGGGTACTGCCTTCGGGGACGGCGGCGGGGTCGGACCCGATGACGGGCAGGTCGAGCTCGGCGCCCTCCGACCGGCCGATCCAGTTCCGCTGCATCGTCTTCACCCGCTCGGGCCACTCCAGGGCGTCCAGACCGTCCAGCAGCTCGTCGGCGTAGGCGGTGATCTTGAAGAACCACTGCTCCAGGTCCCGGACCATGACCACGTCACCGGACCGCTCGCAGGTGCCGTCGGCCAGCACCTGCTCGTTGGCCAGCACCGTCTGGCAGCCCGGGCACCAGTTGACGGGAGCGTTGGCCCGGTACGCCAGGCCGGCCTCCAGCAGTTTCAAGAAGATGACCTGGTTCCAGTGGATGTACGCCGGGTCGTGGCTGTACACCTCGCGCCGCCAGTCATAGACCGCCCCGAGCCGGGTCACCGAAGCCCGCAGCTGGGCCATCCGCTCCTCGGTGAACAGCCGCGGATGGGTGCCGGTGCGGATGGCCGCGTTCTCGGCCGGCAGCCCGAAGGAGTCGAAACCGAACGGCGACAGGACGGCCTTGCCCTGCATGGTCTGGTACCGCACCACCAGGTCCCCGAAGGTGTAGTTGCGCACGTGCCCCTGGTGAGCCGGACCGGACGGGTACGGGTACATGCACAGGGCGTAGAACTTGGGCCGCGGGTCGTCGTTGTCGACCTGGTAGGTGCCCTCGTCGGCCCACCGCCGCTGCCACTTCTGTTCGATCGCCTCGACGTCGTAGGCCCGTGCCATGGGCTCGGATGCTACTGCCGGTGTCCTCCGACCCCTTCCGGGCGCCGTCGTCCGGAGGCGTGGGGCACGGGAACACCCGGACGCCGGAGGACCACCAGAGCCAGGACGCCGCCGGCCAGCAGTACGCCGGCGCCCGCCAGCAGGGCCACCTGCAGGCCGGCCTCGAAGGCGGCGGCCGCCCGGCCGGTGGCCGACGCACCGAGCTGGTGGCGCACGGTGCCGAACTGGCCGCCGGCCACCTGGTTGGCCAGTCCCGAGCCGGCCGTCCGGGCGGCGGCCGACGTGAGGCCGCCGAGGCTGGCATCCCAGTGCCGGACGGCCACGGTCACCCCGACCGACCCGAGGACGGCCAGGCCCACCGAGGTGCCGATCTGCCGGCTGGTGTTGAGGATGCCCGAGGCGATGCCCGAGGCCGCCCCCTCCACCGACGACATGACCACGGTGGAGGCCACCGGGGACAGCAGGCCGAAGCCGACGGCGATGCACACGTACCAGCCCTCCACCTCGGCGAGCGGCATGGACGCCGACAGGAACGCCAGGCCGGCGATGCCGGCGGCGGCCAGGGCGCAGCCCGCGGCGATGGCCGCCCCCTGGGACACCCGCCGGGTCAGCCGGCCGCTGGACTGGGCCACGATCAGGAACGGCACCCCCAGGGCGATCCAGGACACCCCGGTCTTCAGCGCCGACCAACCCTCCACGTTCTGGAAGTAGAGGGTGACGAAGAAGAACATGCCGGTCAACGCCAGGAACGCCACCAGCAGCACCAGGTTCCCGGTGGCGAACCGGTGCTGGCGCAACATGGCCGGCGGCACCATCGGCGATAGGGTCCGGTGCTGCCACCAGGAGAACCCGGCCAGCACCACCACTCCGGCCGCCAGGCTGCCGAGCACCACCGGTGCCCCCCACCCCCGGTCGGCCGATTCCACCAGGCCGAAGGTCACCAGGAACAGGCCGGCCGAGGCCAGCACGGCGCCCAATGGGTCCAGGTGCCGGCCGGAGGGGTCCTCGGACTCGGCCACCACCCACAACGTCAACCCCAAGCCAACCGCGCCCAGGGGGACGTTGACCCAGAACACCGACGACCACCCGAAGACGCTGAGCAGCAGGCCCCCGACGACGGGGCCCACCATGAACCCCACCCCGGCGATGGCCGCCCAGGTGCCGATGGCCGACGGCCGCTTCTCCTCCGGGGTGGCCTCCACCAGGATCGACAGGGTCAGGGCCGACACCGCCGCTCCGCCCACCCCCTGGACGGCCCGGAAGGCGATCAGCTGGAGGTCCACCGTGGACAGGGCGCAGCCGGCCGACCCCAGCGTGAACACGGCCATACCGACCAGGAAGCACCGCCGCCGGCCGAACCGGTCCCCCAACGCCCCACCGAGCGGGATGAGGGCGGCCAGGGCCAGGGCGTAGGCGCTGACCACCCATTCCAGCCGGGCCGCCGTCATGTGGAGCCCCCGCTGGATGGACGGCAGCGCCACGTCCACGATGGTGACGTCGAGCAGGATCATCCCCTGGGCCAGGGACATCGTGGCCAGGGTCAGGCGGGGGTGGGAGCGGGCCGGGTCGGCTTGACGGGGTGAGACGGCCGCCGTTCTACCAGCCGCCCAGCCCAACCGGTTGGACAGCCCAACCGGTCAGACAGCGCTACCAGTCCGAGGTGGCCGCCCGCGGGAAGCCGTCGGCCACCGAGGCCAGGAACCGCTCGACCATGGCGTTCACCTGCTCGGGGACCAGCAGGTGGTGGAAGTGCCCGGCCCCCACGGTCCGGCCGACGAACCAGCCGGGCAGCTGCCGGTGCACCTCGGCGGGGTCGATCCAGGGCAGCGAGGAGGCGATGAACAGGGACGGCACCGTCACTGCCCGGGCCGTCGCCAGCACGTCCACCCCGACGATGCTGCGGACGCCCGGGACATACACGTCCTGGGGCACCCGGGCCGACCGCTCCACCAGCTCGGCCGCCACCGCGGCGTCGTCGGAAGGATCGATCATCCGGTACCGGGCGTACTGGCGGACCTGCTCGCAGAAGTCCTCGTGGGAGGCCACCTCGAGGCCTTCCACAAAGGCGGCCAGCTCGCCCTGTACCTCGGCCGGGATGTCGATGGTGGCGTCCAGCAGCACCAGGGCCGAGGCGAACCCCGGCTGGGCGGCCAGGTGGAGCGCGGTGACCCCGCCCAAGCTGTGCCCGACCACCACCGGCCGGTCCAGGCCCAGCTCGTCGCACAGCCGCCGGGCGTCCTCCACGTCGACCAGGAAGCCGTAGCGGCCGTCCCGGGCCACCGAGGACCCCCCGTGCCCCCGCTGGTCGAAGGCCACCACCCGGTGGGTGGGCGTGAAGTGGCCCGTCAAGGGACCGAAGTCGGTGCGGGCACAGGAGAACCCGTGGATCAGCAACAGCGGCGGCCCGCCGGAGCCGCTGTCGTCGTAGACCAGGTCGACGGCGTCGGTGTGCAGGATCGACATCCAGCCAATTTAATACTTTCGTATTAGCGATCCGGCCCGGGCAGTCGTCGACGGGGGGCTCAGTCGGGCCTGATAACGTGGCCGTCCGCCACTGGGGGCGTAGCTCAGCTGGTAGAGCGCCTGACTGGCAGTCAGGAGGTTCGTGGGTTCGAGTCCCATCGCCTCCACCAGAGGGACACCGATCGAACCATCGGACCGCTTGGTCCGATGGTTCGATCGGTCGTCAGGACCGGCCGCGCAGCGGCCCCAACGCACCGTCGAGGCGGAGAAGCTCGTTCAGCATGGCGTCCGCCGCCTGCTCCATGACCTCGTTGGGCTGCAGCCGCCCCTCCGAGTCCAGGAACTGGGAATGGAAGGGGATGTTGACCGACTCGGCGACCGGAACCATCCGGAGGGTGGTCACGACCTGCTTCAACTGCTGCACCGCACGCGTCCCGGCGGCGATCCCTCCGTAGGACACGAAGCCGACCGCCTTGTCCCGCCACTCGGCGTGCAGGTAGTCGATGGCGTTCTTGATGGCTGCCGGATAGCCGTAGTTGTACTCCGGCGTCACGAACACGACGGCATCGGCCCGTTCGATCGTGGCGCTCCACGACTTGGTGTGTTGGTGGGTGTACTGGCGCAGCCGAGGGTGATTGGGTTCGTCCAGCAGGGGCAGGCGGATCTCGGCCAGATCAGCCACCTCCACCTCGAAGCCGCCATGTCGCCGCGCCCGCTCGACGAACCACTGGGCGATCGGCATGCCGGCCCGTCCCGGCCTGGTCGAACCGATGATCACCGTCACTACCGGCACCAAGGATCTCCCGTCTTGTTCGGCTCCCCGCCCCAGCGGCAACGCACCACACGACGCCACCATTCCCGCAGCCGGCGGACGGTCGCCCTTCGCCGGGGCCCGATGACGGATGGATGGACCGGATAAATTCGGACGGTGATCGATCCGGACCTGCTGCCCATCGTGGACTGCGGAGACCCGGTCCTTCGCCAACCGGCCCAGCCGGTCGACCCCGCCGATCTTCGTACCCCCGAACTGCAGCGCCTGATTGCGCAGATGCGGGTCACCATGGAAGCGGCGCCCGGCGTCGGGCTGGCCGCCCCGCAGGTCGGCGTGGCGCTGCAGCTGGCCGTGCTGCAGGACGGCCCCGAGCGATGGGGACAGCTCACCGACGGCGACCGGGCGGCACGGGAACGGAACGCCCTGCCGTTCACCGTCCTGGTCAACCCCACGCTCGAGCCCGTCGACGGTGACGACCTGGTCAGCTTCTACGAAGGGTGCCTGAGCGTCCCCGGGCTCACCGGGGTGGTGGCCCGGCACCGGACCGTCCGGGTCCAGGCCCTCGACCAGCATGGTCAACCCGTCGACGAGATCTTCTCGGGGTGGGCGGCCCGTATCGCCCAGCACGAGGTCGACCATCTCGGCGGGTGTCTCTACCTCGATCGGGTGGAGACCAGATCGCTGTCGACCGTCGACAACTACACGGAGCGATGGGCTGGTCGATCGCCCGCCGTGGCGGCAGGCGCCCTCGGGTTCACGCTGCCTCCCGACAACGGCACCCGCTGAGGTTGGCGGGAAGAGACGTCGGCGGGAGGAGAGACGTCGGCGGGAG
>CAYVPF010000033.1:8987-19247 GCA_964453355.1 uncultured Acidimicrobiaceae bacterium
AGAGACGTCGGCGGGAGGAGAGACGTCGGCGGGAGAACCGGTCAGGGGGTGACGATCGGGAACTGGTGGTCGACGGTGTCGAGCAGCCCGAGCAGCGTGCCCAGGACGCCGGGATCGCCGGTGTGCTCGATCCCATCCAGACCGCTCCCGGCCAGGAGCCCCAACAACTGCAGCTTGGTGAGGGTCACCGTGAGCTGGGGGTCACCGCCGCCGTACCCCGCGTCGGCGTGGATGAAGGCGCCGTTGGACAGCGTCGTCCGGTAGGTGCGACCGGCATCGGTGAACACCCAGTCGACGCTGACCTCGGCGTCGGCGGCCCGCACGCCGTCGATACGGATGCCGATCGAGTCGAACAGCTGCTCGATCGTCAGGGCCCCCAGTACCTGCGGCGACGCCGTGTCGGGGGGCGCGGCGGCGATCGGTCCGCGCAGTTCCTCGGCACCACGCAGATAGACGTTGCGCCACAGCCCGTTCTCGGCACCGAACCCCAGACGCTCCAGGGCCTGGGCCAGCAGCTCGCGAGCGGCCGCATTGTCCGGGTCGGCGAACACGACATGGCTGACCACCGTGGCCGTCCACCGCAGGTCTCCGGCCTCGAACGAGCGGCGGGCCTTCTCCAACACGGCGTCGGCGCCGCCCATGAACTCCACGTACCGGGTGGCCTCCTCCTCGGGAGGGTAGAGCCACAGGTGGGCCGGATTGCCGTCGTACCAGCCGAGGTAGCGCTGGTAGATGGCCTTGATGTCGTGGCTGAACGACCCGTAGTAGCCGCGGGCATGCCACGCCTGCGCCAACGACGGCGGCAGCTCGAACTGTTCGGCGATCTCGGTGCCGATCAGGCCCTGGTTCATCCGTCGCAGGGTTTGGTCGTGCATGTAGCAGTACGTGTCGCGCTGCTTGGTGATGAAGGTGGCGATCCGCTCCGTTCCCCACACCGGCCAGTGGTGCGAGGCGAACACGACGTCGGTGTCGGCGCCGAAGAGACGGAGGGCCTCACCCAGGTACCGCGACCAGGCTCGGCTGTCACGAACCTCGGCGCCGCGCAGGGTGAGCACCTGGTGCAGCGTGTGGGTGGCGTTCTCGGCCATGCACAGGGCCCGGCGGTCGGGGAAGAAGAAGTTCATCTCCGCCGGCGCCTCGGTCCCGGGGGTCACCTGGAACACCACCCGGACGCCGTCGATGGTCGCCTCCTGGCCCGTCTCGGTCACGTCCACCGTGGGCACCATCAACGACATGGTCCCGAACGAGGTGGCCATCCCCAGGCCGCAGCCGATCTGGCCGGTGGCACTCGCCGGGAGATCGGCGGCGTAGATGTAGGCCGCACGACGCGACATGGCGGCGCCGGCGTACACGTTCTCGCTCACCGCGTGGTCGAGAAAGCCCACAGGTGCGTAGATCGGGGTGTCGGCCTCGGCCACGGCCGCCACCCCGCCATAGTGGTCGGCATGGCTGTGGGTGATGATCACCGCCGTGACCGGCCGGGGGCCACGATGGGCACGGTAGAGGGCCAACGCCGCGGCGGCGGTCTCGTTCGACATCAACGTGTCGATGACGATGACCCCGGTGTCGCCCTCGACGATCGTCATGTTGGACAGGTCCAGGCCCCGGACCTGATAGATGCCGTCGGTTACCTCGAACAACCCGTGCTTGGCCACGAGCTGTCCCTGTCGCCAGAGGCTCGGGTTCGCGGTCGGCGGGCATTCGGCATCCATGAAGTCGTACCGGGAGCAGTCCCACACCGGGCGCCCGTGGGCGTCCTTGACGACCGGGTCGTCCAAGGTGGCGATGAACCCGCGGGCGACATCGTCGAAGTCGGTCCGGTCGTCCCAAGCCAGTGCCGTCATCCTCATCGACCACCTTTGCTCGCGCTGTCGGTACCCGACCACGCGCCCCGTGTCTTCTCGGCCATACCGGGAGAGTGACCCCGCACGGGACGCTACTTCATCCGGTTTCGACCACCCCTGGGTCGCCATGGGCCTCCCGGAGGCCGTTCCTCGATCGCTGCGATCGGAGCCCGTCGGCCAGCTCCAGGGCCCGGTCGGAACCGACCAGGAACAGGACCAGGAAGTAGGTGAGCACGGGGGCCAGCTCGGGCAGCCGGTCGACGCTGTCCCGGCCCACGTAGTCGCTGACCGGGTACAGGACCGTCCCCACGATCACCTTCTCCAGACCGTGGACCGGGGGCTGCGGTGCGGTCTCGTGGGGGGCGAAGAGCCGCTTGGCCTGGTCGACCAGGACGGCCAGGCCGGCCGGGCCCGCCGCGCCGGCCCGGGGGACCTCGACGGCCAGGACACGGGCCAACGGCTCGTCGGCCGCCAGATCCTGCAGGAGGCGGCTCAGGGTGGCCAGGATCTGTTGCTCCCAGGGGGCCGGGGTGGCGTCGAAGGCCTCCTTGCCCCGGGCGAGCAGCTCGGACCCCCTGGCCTCCACCGCCGCCTGGAAGCAGGCCTCCTTGGTGGCGAAGCAGCGGTAGAAGGTCTGGGTGGACACCTCGGCCAAGAGGCAGATGTCGACGATCTTGGCCTCGTCCCACCCCCGCCGGCCGACCACTTCGACGCAGGCCTCGAGGAGCCGGCCTTGGGGATCACCACCACGTCGTCGTGGCATCTCGCTCCTGGTCTCGGGCCGTCGGGGGTGCCGCCCGGATCACCCCCGGGTCGTGCCAACCGTTGGGGACATCCGTTTTACCATCCTGGCGGCAGCCGTCCCAGGCGGCGTCAGGTGGCGGCGGCCGTCACCCGGCTGGACATGGCGACGGACGGGCCTGGTCGACCGCTCGGGCGGCCCACCAGCCCACTGCGGCGGCCCCCCCGGCGGCGGCCAGGACCACCAGCCGGCCCCGCAGCGGCAGCCGCCCGAAGGCGGCCAGCGTGGCCACCACGTCACCGGTATCCGCCAGGGCCGCCGCCTCGGTCCACCCGCGGAGCGGGCCGTCGTGGTTGGCCGCCAGCAGCAGCCCCAGGCCGAGGGCGATGTCCCGGCCGCCCAGCGCCCGTCCGAGCACGGCCGTGCCCGGGCCGTCGTCGTGGCCGATCCACGGCCGGGCGACCAGCTCGGGCCGGACGACGGCGCCGATCCCGAGGACCACCCGGAGGGCGGCCACGGCGACGACCGCCGACCGGGCCGCCGACCAGCGAGTGGCGGACGAGGTGGGGAGGGCCATAGCGGAGTGTACGACCCCCGAAGTTTATTTGTCGGTATTTAGTGCTAAATAGGAGGGGTGCCTCTATCCGAGCGAACACGGCAGCGGATCGACACCGCCCTGGAGGCCACCGTGGCCCCCAGCTGGTGCCGCCTCGGGTACGCCGCCCGGCGCCACCTCTGGAGCTGGGACGCCACCGGCCTGCCGTCGCTGGACGGGCGGGTGGTCCTGGTCACCGGCGGAACCTCTGGCATTGGCCGGGCGACGGCCGTCGCCCTGGGGCGGCTCGGAGCCACCGTCGGCCTGGTCGGCCGCGACGGCCTTCGGCTGGCCGAGGCGGTGGCCGAGGTCACCACGGCCACCGGCCACCGGGTGTGGGGCCACCCGGCTGACCTGGCCGACCTGCCGTCGGTCCGGGGCCTGGCCGAGGCGGTGACGGGCTGGACCGACCGGCTGGACGGATTGGTCCACGCCGCCGGCCTGCTCAATCACCACCTCGTCGTCGACGACGACGGCCTGGAGGCCACCGCCGCCGTCCACGTGGTCGGGCCCCACCTGCTGACCGCCCTGCTGGCCCCACTGCTCCAGGCGTCGGCCCCGTCCCGGGTCGTGTGGGTGTCGTCCGGCGGCATGTACGCCCGGCCGCTCGACGTTGACCACCTGGACCACCCCCCCACCCCGTTCCGGGGGTCGACGGTGTACGCCGTCGCCAAGCGGGCCCAGGTGGCCCTGGCCCGGGAGTGGGCTGGCCGCCTGGCCCCGTCGGCGGTGGCCGCCTACGCCATGCATCCCGGCTGGGTGGACACCGGCGCCCTGCGGGCCGGCCTGCCCCTCTTCGCCACCCTCCTCGGCCCGGTGCTCCGGCGGCCCGACGAAGGCGCCGATACCGCCGTCTGGCTCACCAGCGGCGGCGCCGACGCTGACGTCTGGCCGGCCGGCGGCGGCGCCCAGGGTAGACCGCCGGCCACCTTCTGGCTGGATCGCCGGCCCCGGCCCGACCACCGTTGGCCGGTCGCCGCCGACGCCCCCGGTGAGGTGAACCGGCTGTGGATCTGGTGCCAGCGACGGGCCGGCCTCGACGGGGGTGACGGATGAGGGTGGCGGTGGTCGGCGGCGGCGTGTCCGGATTGGCCTGCGCCTACTGGTTGCACCGGACCCACGACGTCACGGTGTTCGAGGCCGCCGACCGGTTGGGCGGCCACTCCCACACCGTCCGGGTCGACCTCGCCGACGAGACCCATCATGTCGACACCGGGTTCATCGTGTACAACGAGCCCAACTACCCGCGGTTCGCCGGCCTGCTCCGCCAGCTGGGCGTGGCCACCCAGCCGTCGGAGATGAGCTTCAGCGTCTCGGCCGGCGCCCGAGACTTCGAATACCGGGGCGACGGCTGGCGCCTGTGGGCGCAGCCGTCCAACGCCCTGCGGCCGTCGTTCCAGCGGCTGCTGGCGGACGTGCTGCGGTTCAACCACGATGCCCGCCTGCTGCTGGCCGGCGGCGCCGACCCCGGGACGCTGGGCGACCTGGTGGCCGCCGGCCGCTACGGCCCCCGGTTGGTGGCGGACTACCTGGTACCGCTGGGCTCGGCCATATGGTCGGCCGACCCGGCCACCTTCGACGCCATCCCCGCCCGGACGTTCGCCGCCTTCTTGGACCACCACGGGATGCTGGCGCTCCGGGGCCGACCGGCCTGGCGGACGGTGACCGGTGGGTCACGGCAGTACGTCGACGGCATCACCCGGCTACTCGGCCATCGGGTCCGGCGGGGAGCCGAGGTGCTGAAGGTGGTCCGCGACCCGGCGGCGGCCACGGTCCTCACGGCGGACGGGCCGGAGTCCTTCGACGCCGTGGTCCTGGCGGTGCACAGCGACCAGGCCCTGGCGCTCCTCGGTGACCCCGGGCCCGACGAGCGGGCCGTGCTGGGGGCCATCCGCTACCAGCCCAACGTGGCCACCCTCCACACCGATCCCCGCTTGTTGCCCCGGCGGCGGTCGGCCTGGGCCAGCTGGAACGCCCACCTGCCGGTCGAGCCGGTCGGCCGGGTCACGGTGACCTACTGGATGAACCGCCTGCAGCGGCTGCGCAGCCGCCAGCAGCTCTGCGTGACGCTGAACCAGGACGACCAGATCGACCCGGAGGCGGTGCTCGGGTCGTGGACCTACGCCCATCCGGTGTTCGACGCCGCCGCCGTCGCCGCCCAGCGGCGCCGGCCGGCCGTGCAGGGCCAGCGGCGCACCTGGTACTGCGGCGCCTACTGGGGCTACGGGTTCCACGAGGACGGGGTGGCCAGCGCCGTCGACGTCTGCCGGGACCTCGGGGTGCCGGTCCGATGACCGTCCGACCGGCGCCTCCGGGCCACAGCGCCCTCTACGAGGGTTGGGTACGCCACCGCCGACCCGGTCCCCAGCCGCACCAGTTCGGTTACCGGGTGGCCATGTGCTACCTCGACCTCGACGAGCTGCCCGACGTCCTGGCCCGGCACCCGCTGTGGTCCGAGCGGCCGGGCCGCCCGGTGCGGTTCCGCCGGGGCGACTACCTCGGCGACCCCGACCGCCCCCTGGCCGAGGCCGCCCGTGAGGTGGCCGCCGGGGTGGGGGGCGGCGGGGGCGGCGGTCCGGTCCGGCTGCTGACCACTCTGCGAACCTGGGGTTGGTGCTTCAACCCGATCAGCCTCTACTACTGCTTCGACCCGACCGGTCACCACGTGCAGTCGGTGGTGGCGTCAGTGAGCAACACGCCGTGGGGCGAGCGGTACGACTACCCGCTGGCGGCCGGAGCCGACGGGGCGGTGGACCAGGAGGTGGCCAAGGCGATGCACGTGTCGCCGTTCCTGCCAATGGACCTCACCCACCGGTTCCGGCTCGAACCCCCGGGGTCCGAGCTGCGGGCCACGGTCGACGACCGCCGCGGTGGCGACACCGTCTTCGAGGCCGAGCTGGTCCTGCGCCGGCGGCCGCTCGACCGGCCAGCCATGACCGACCTGTTGGTCCGCCACCCGCTGACGACCTGGCGGGTGTCGGCCGCCATCTACTGGCAGGCGCTGCGGCTGGCCGCCAAGGGCGAGCCGTTCCACCGCCACCCGGCCCGGACGGGAGCGACGAGGTGACCGCCACGCCGGGGACCGAAGCGCCCGGCCAGCGGCTAGCCCGGGCCGCCGTGCTGGCCGCCGCCCGGCGGGCAGGGATCGACGTCGCCGAGGACGGCCGGCCGGGGCCTACGACCGGCCCCACGACCGGGCCCACCGGCCCGACGACGGGCCCAGTGACCGGGCCGTCGACCGTCACCGTCCACGACCCGGCCGCCTATCGGGCGATCGTGGCCGGCGGCAGCGTCGGCCTGGGGACCAGCTACGCCGCCGGCGGCTGGGATGCCGACGACTTGGTCGGCACCGTCCGGGCCGTCATCCGTGCCCTGCCGAGACCCGGCGGGCCGGCGGGCCGGCTGGCCGGCGCCGTCGGTCGGACGACCGCCCTGGTCGGCGCCGTCGGTCGGGGGGACGGCCGGGGGGACGGCCGGGAACAGGACCGGCGGGACATCCAGGCCCACTACGACCTAGGCGACGACTTCTTCGCCGCCTTCTTGGACCCGACGCTGACTTACTCCTGTGCCTACTTCGATCGGCCGGGGATGTCGCTGGAGGAGGCATCGGTGGCCAAGCTGGACCGCCTGTGCGCCAAGCTGGACCTGCGGTCCGAGGACGACGTGCTGGAGATCGGCACCGGTTGGGGCAGCTTCGCCGTCCATGCCGCCGCCCGGTACGGCTGCCGGGTCACCACCACCACCATCTCGGACCGGCAGTACGCGTATGCCAGTCGTCGGGTCGCCGATGCCGGGCTCGGGCACCTGGTGACGGTCCGGCACGACGACTACCGGGACTTGCGGGGCTCGTGGGACAAGCTGGTGTCCGTCGAGATGATCGAGGCCGTGGGGTGGCGGCAGTACCCGACGTTCTTCGAGGCCTGCGCCGACCGGCTACGCCCCCACGGCCTGATGGCCCTGCAGGCCATCGTCATCGACGACGCCCTGTACGAGCGGGCGAAGCGGGCCGACGACTTCATCAAGGCCGTGGTGTTCCCGGGCTCCTGCATCCCGTCGGTGGCCGCCATCGTCGACACGGTGGCCCGGCACACTGACCTGGGGGTGGTCGGCCTGGAGGACATCGGGCAGCACTACGTCGAGACCCTGCACCGGTGGCGACAGCAGTTCACCGCCAACCGGTCCACCATCGCCGACCTCGGGTTCGACGAGCCGTTCCTGCGGACCTGGGACCTGTACCTGGCCTACTGCGAGGCCGGGTTCGCCGAGCGACGGATCAGCGACGTGCAGATGGTGCTGGCCAAGCCGGGGTGGCGGCCCCGGCCGGTCGACGGGCCACAGCCGTGACGACCGCCACCGCCGCGACGGCCGCCACGACCGCACCGGGCCGGCTGGACCGTAAGGGAGGGAGCCGGCGGTGGGATGCCGACTGGGTGTCCGGGGTGCCGTTCGTCGCCCTGCACCTGGCCCCCGTGGCCATCGTGGTGACCGGCTTCACCCTCGGCGACGTGCTGCTGGCCGGCGGCCTGTACGTGGTCCGGATGTTCTTCATCACCGCCGGCTACCACCGGTACTTCTCGCACCGCGCCTACCGGCTGAACCGCGGGGCCCAGCTGGTGGTGGCCGTGGGTGGGGTGACGGCAGCCCAGAAGGGCCCGCTGTGGTGGGCGGCCCACCACCGGCGGCACCACCGCTACGCCGACACGTCCCGCGACGTGCACTCGCCCCGGGACGGGTGGTGGTGGAGCCACGCCGGGTGGGTGCTGTCGCGCCGGTCCAAGCAGGCCGACCTCGACCTCGTCCCGGACCTGGCCCGGTATCCGGAGCTGCGGGCCGTCGACCGGCTCCAAGCCGTCGGCCCGTGGGCGCTGGCCACCGTGTGCTTCTTGGTGGCCGGCTGGGCCGGCCTGGTGGCCTTTGCCATCTCGACGGTGGCGCTCTGGCACGCCACCTTCACCGTCAACTCCGTGGCCCACCGGATGGGCCGACGCCGCTACGACACCCCCGACGACAGCCGGAACTGCTGGCCGGTGGCTCTTTTGACTCTGGGCGAGGGATGGCACAACAACCACCACCACTACCCCCGGTCGGTCCGCCAGGGGTTCGTCTGGTGGGAGGTCGACCTCACCTACTACGGGCTCCGCGGGCTGGCCGCCCTCGGCGTGGTGCACGACTTGCGGGTGCCGCCGCCCCGCGCCCTCACCGCCCGGCTGGTCCGGGCCCGATGACCGCGGAAGGGGCGGGCGGAGGGAAGCGGGCCGACAGCCGGGCCACCCTGGAGGAGGCGGCCAAGGCCCTCGGGGTCCATTACATGACCGCCTACCGGTACGTCCGGCTGGGCCGGTTGCCGGCGGAGCGCCACCAGGGACGCTGGTGGGTGCAGCGGGTCGACCTGGACCGGTTGCAGGCCACTCCCCGACCGTCGCCGGGCCGGGGACAGGGCCAGTCCCCACCCCGATGGGCCGGACCGAAGCGCCGGATGCTGGAACGGCTGCTAGCTGGCGACAGCAGCGGCAGCTGGGCCATCGTGGAGCAGTCCCTGTTCGGCGGGGCGACGGCCACCGACGTCTACCTGCAGCTGCTGGCGCCGGTGCTGCGGACCATCGGCGACCGGTGGGCCGAGGGTTCCGTCGGTATCGGCGCCGAACACCGGGCCACCGCCGTGGCCATGCGGATGGTGGGCCGGCTCGGGCCGCAGTTCGCCCGCCGGGGGCCGGCCGCCGGCGGCACGGTGGTCCTGGGTGGCGCTCCCGGCGACCCCCACCTGCTCCCACTGATCATCGTGTCGGATGTGCTGCGGCAGGCCGGGATGCGGGTGGTGGATCTGGGGGCGAACCTTCCGGAACGGTCGTTCCTGGAGTTGGCCGGCTCCACCGTCGACCTGCGGGCGGTCGGCATCAGCGTGAGCACCGACACCGCCTTGGCCAAGGTGGCACGGCTGGCCGCCAAGCTGCACCGGGCCCATCCGGCCGTTCCCGTCTTCGTCGGCGGACCCGCCGTCGGCAGCGAGGCGGCCGCCCGATCGGTGGGCGCCGACGGCTGGGCCGCCGATGCCGCCGGTCTCGTCCAACTACTCCGCGCCAGCCAACCGCCCGGGGCCAGCCAACCGCCCGGGGCCAGCCAACCGCCCGGGGCCAGGCAACTGCCCGGGGCCAGCCTCACGCCGGTTGACCCGATATCGACCAAACGTTAGGTTTGTAAATCGTCCGGGTCAGCTGGATCCCGGCGGGGGACGACACGCGACGGGGGTGGGGATGGCAAGCGCAGTCGGGTTGCAGGACGCCGGGGTGCTGGTCGGCGACCGATGGTTCCGGGACACCTCCGGGGGCACCCACGATCACCTGTCGGCGACCACCGGGGCCGTGCAGGCCAAGGTGGCCTACGCCGGGGTGGACGAGATCGACGCCGCCGTGGCCGCCGCCGTGGCCGCCGGCCCGGCCTGGCGGGCCACGTCGGTGTCCGACCGTCGGCGGCTGCTGGGCCGGATCGAGCAGGCGCTCTTGGACCACGCCGAAGCGTTCGAGATCATCCAGACCCTGGAGAGCGGGGTCCCGCGGATGTACACGGGCGGCAGCGCCGAGCTGGCCGCCAACTGGTTCGGGTACTACGCCGGCTGGGCCGACAAGATCCATGGTGAGGTGCTGGCGCCGTTCCCGGCCCGCGGCCTGGACTACACCCTGTTGGAGCCCTACGGGGTGGTCGGGCTGATCCTGCCGTGGAACGCCCCGCTGACCATCCTGGCGTTCAAGGTGGCGGCGGCCCTGGCCGCCGGCAACTGCCTGGTGTTGAAGCCGTCGGAACTGGCCCCGTTCTCCATCGCCCGGTTCGCCGAGCTGGCCCTCGACGCCGGACTGCCGCCGGGGGTGCTGAACGTGGTGCCGGGTGGCCCGGCCGCCGGGGCCCGGCTGGTCGAGCATCGCGACGTCGCCAAGGTCAGCTTCACCGGCGGCATCGCCACCGGCCGCTTGGTGGCCGGGTTGGCCGCCGAGCACGTGAAGCCGGTGGCCCTGGAGCTCGGCGGCAAGTCCGCCAACCTGTTGTTCGCCGACGCCGACCTGGACAGCGCCATCGGCTTCGCCGCC
>CAYVPF010000034.1:0-2570 GCA_964453355.1 uncultured Acidimicrobiaceae bacterium
CCTGGCTGAACGGTAACCGGGTTACGAGTTAACGGCTTCCGTTGAAGTGTCCGACTCGACCACGACAGGGGCGGTCTGGGTTGTCCACAGCGGGCCGACGGAGACGGCGCCTCTCCCTGAGGGTGGCGTGCTCTGCGACGTACACGACGTAGCTGAGGATGTGCAGACGGTTGCTCGTCCCGAAACCGCCGAGCGCGTAGATGCCGGCGGAACCGCGTCGACCTCTAGTGCAGCTCCCGTTGTCGGGTCGATGATGATGCGCTCGATGTTCCCCGGCGATGCGTTCGGGATCGCGACCGCCGTGCCCTCCGCTCCCGACTGCCCGACAGCATCGGCGGTAACCGTTGCTGTCGGTTGATCGGCGAGTACCTGATAGAGAGCACTTTCCAGTGCGGGCGTCATCCCGCTGTCAGGACCGACGAGCAAGCGGGCAGCTCGCTCAAAGTCTGCACCGGGGCCAGCAGGGATGGCGTCAACCGACGTTCCGGTATCGCCTTCGGCAATCGACACTCCGAGGGATTGGGGATCAGTAGATAGTCCCGAAACATCCGTGGTCGCATACGAAATATCTGTGTACGTCTGCTGCGCCTGGAAGGCATTCGATGCCAATCCCTGAACTGTCGGGGATGCCTCCCACGCTGCTTGGTCAGTTTGAGAAGAGAACTGGAGCGGACCCCGGCTAATAACGACTCGACCTACGCCGGAGGGGTTGATCCACAGCTGCTCAGTTTGCGAGTACGTGGCGGTTGCTGCTGACGCCAATGTGCCACTGGAGAGCTCCGTCTGCGACTGGTAGACGGCTGCCTCCATGAGGCTGTGGACGACCGTGTAAGTGTACTGGCCGGGACCAACGGTGAGGGGTGGCTGCGAGCTAACGGTAGTGGCAGCGGCATCCAAAACTGCCGCCGCTGCACTTGGAGTGTTGCTGCCCCACTGAGGAACCGTGATCGTTACTGCCACGGCCGCCACAACTAGCGGAACCCCAATGGCGAACGATCCCCTACACCTGCGACGACGCTGGGCCACGTCGACAGCCGTCATCTGGGTACGCCAACGCTCGTCCCAGCCCATGGGCGGGCGGGCCGAGGTTGTCGGTTTGGCGTCTCTCACCAACTCATCGAGGTCCATCGTTACTCTCCTTGACTATGGAGGATTGGTAGCGGTCTGGGGTCGGAAACAACCTCTGGCTCGGTGTCCAATAGTGCACTTAGGTTCTTTCGGGCTTTGTGCAGCCGTATTGCCACGGCGTTGGCGGTACAGCCGAGCAGGTCGGCGGCCTCGGCGTGCGTGAACCCGTCCCACAGGACGAGCAGTAACGCCTCACGCTGGGAGATCGGAAGATGGCCGATCGCCGAACGGACACGGGACCGGGTCAGCTCAAGGGCGAGTGTGGGCTCACCCACGACTGCCTGGGACATATCGGACTCGAACGACAGGCGCCGTTGAAGCCGTAGCCGGCGCCAGAGACTTCGCTGCTGGTTCTTCAGTTGCCGGTAGGCGATCCGGTAGATGTAGATCCGGTCATCCGGAGAGGGCGGCACGGCGTCCATTCGGCGCCAGACGACGGTGAAGACGTCAGCGGTGAAGTCCTCCGCGGCAGTCTGAGCATGCCCGAGCCGACTGAGGCCGTAGGCATAGATCGCGTCGGCATGCGCTGCGTAGAGCAGGCGAAATCGCTCCTCTCGCGTTCTTCGCCTAGACAACGCCTCGGTGCCGGTCGCGTCCTGCATCACCAAATAGTGTCCGAGACGGGGCAGATCATTTCCCACAAAGCTCCAGATTGGCAACAAATTATTTCCACTGGGGGCCTCGTCCGGCTGGGGGCCACCCCCTCCTGCGTCAACCGCGACCGGATTATGAGGTCCGGACCACCCAGGGCGGGTAAACAGGCAGCGTGACAGCTCTGCAGGTTGACATCGCCGGCGTTCGCCTACGGCCACCGCGGCGCCGACCGTCCGGCGACGGGGCCGGGCGGCGAGCCGCAGCCAGTGACCAACCACAGCGAGCTGTGCTCCTACGACGTGGTGGACCTGTCGTAAGCCACCAGGAGAAGGAACTGGCTCGATCGACCAGGGTTCCGTCACCCTGGCGTGCTGCCCTTTACTTCCAACCCCGCGTGCGGCCCGCTTCCTCGATCCACTTCTGCAGCTCGGGTTGCTGCACGTCGTCGACGGCGGTCACCTTGACGTACCGAGTCCGGTCCGTGCTCCCGAGTGGCGGTGGAGAGTCGAAGTCCGCACCACCGAGGAAGACGACATTGACGGAGACGTCGTAGGCGGCCAACTCGATGATCCACCCGAGTTCTGGCCGCCCGTAGTAGGGCCTCTTCCACTTGACGGCGTATTGCAGATCCGAGATCACCGCTCTGATCGTCTCGTCCAACCGCCTGACGATCGGCTGGAGATGCGGCATCTGGCGCCCGAACCAGTCGTCGATGTCCGAGTGGTTCGTCGCCGGCTCCGGAGGGTTTCGCGAGGCGTTCCCCTTTATCGCTTTCGGCATGCGTGTCCTTCCGTCGAAGCCGCCGCGAGTCAACGACCAAGATACGTGGGACGAATACTCTGGCGAGC
>CAYVPF010000034.1:2670-18863 GCA_964453355.1 uncultured Acidimicrobiaceae bacterium
GCTGAAGTCTCTCCGCGGGTACCGCTGTTGATGGCCATCCGGGACAAGCTGGCTCTCGCCCTCCGGGAGGAACTATGAGCTACATCGAAGCCGAGGTGGCCGCGGCAACTGCCGCGATGGACAAGTACAGAGGTGACGAGACGGGCGAGGTCGGCGCCGCTCTCGTCGTGGTCGGGTTGAGCGCCGACAGGGCAGCGAAAGAAGCGCGGATCCGTGACGACATGATCCGAGTCGCTCATCGCTCCGGTGCGTCGATCCGCCAACTCGCCGAGGTCTCCGACCTCGGCCGCAAGACCGTCACGGCCATCGTCGCCTCCGGCTCACAACTACCGGACTGACTGGCCGGCCAGTCGCTACCGAGGAGGAGTTATGGGTTACTGCAGGTGGACATCCCCGGCGTTGTGGTCCTACGACGGGGTGGACCTCGGATGACGCCGGCGCAGAAGAAGAAGCTGGCGGCCGTCCTGGTGCCGGTCCAGGTCGTCCTGGCCGCGTTGGCCTGGCGGGACCTGCGGCGGCGCCCCGACGACCAGGTCCGCGGCCCCAAGCGGTTCTGGCGGGTGTTCGTGCTGCTGAACCCCGGCAACGCCGTCGTCTACTGGCTGGCGGGCCGCCGGGGGTCATGAGCCCAGCCAAGCCTCCGGCACGGTGAAGCCGGCCTGCAGCACCAGCCAGGCGTGCAGGGCGGTGGCCTGGCGGAGGGGGCGGGCCGACCGCACCCGGTAGCCGCAGTGCAGGCCGAAGGCGAGGCTGCGGCCCTCGGCCGGCATGGTCCGGGTCCGGTAGACCAGCGGCGGCGGCCGGCCGTCCCACCAGTCGCTCAATCGGTCCGCCAGCTGGCCGCAGGTGGCCAGCAACGGGTCCGGAGCCAGGCGACGATCCACGTCCAGGCGACCGGTGCTTACCCGGTCATCCAGCCCCAGGGCGTCCAGGGTGGCCTGCCGGGTGAGGTGCAGGGCCGCCGGCAGTCCGTCCAGGGCCACCAGCCACAGGTCGCCGTCGGTCGCCGTCAAGGCCCGTTCGGGAAACCGCTCCCGAGCGGCGGCGGTCGGCCGGTTGGCGGCGTACCGCACCCGGAACCGCCCGGACAGCGGGTCGAACCGGCCCCGTGGGGCAGGGTACGGGGTCCAGTCCCAGGCGTCCGGGTGCACCGGGTCGATCCGCCACCACGGGCCCCCGGCCGGGGCCGTTCGCAGGCCCTTCGGCCGCCGGGTCGGCAGGGTGGTCAGGACTGGTCCCCGGCCGCCCTGACCAGCGTCACCACCACGTCGACGTGGCCGGCCGCCAGCAGGTCGACCAGGGTGCGACCGCCCAGGTCGTCCCGGGGAGCCCGCATCAGGTCGTCCATGGCTTCCGGGTCGGCCCGGACCTCGGCCAGGGCGGCCAGCACGGCCGCCAGCCCCGGTCGGGTGTCCCCGCGCCGGGGGTCGAACTGCCAGTCCGGGTGCACCA
This sequence comes from uncultured Acidimicrobiaceae bacterium, assembly GCA_964453355.1. Taxonomy (GTDB): domain Bacteria; phylum Actinomycetota; class Acidimicrobiia; order Acidimicrobiales; family RAAP-2; genus DASZUK01. Next base: position 4,123 of record CAYVPF010000034.1, read on the forward strand.
CCCGGCTGCCCACCCGCCAGCCCAGCAACTGGCCGCGGTGCCGGCGGCGGTCCACCCCCCGGCGGTCACCGATGGACCCCACCAGGGCCACCACCCCGGCGGTGTCCACGGTGCCGGCCAGCCGGTCCCGCCGACGGTCGTCCAGCCGGCGCTGGTTGACCCCCCGGGCCGCCCGCCAGATGCCGTCCGGCGGCGTGCCGAACGGGTTCTCGGGCCCGGCCGTCTCCTCGGCCAGGAACACCAGCACCTCGGCCAGCGTGGCGTCCACGTCCGCCCGCTCCTCCAGCACCCTGATGGCCCGGGCCGGCGTCGGCACGGCTGACCTCCTCTGTCTACAACGTCTACAGAGAGTCTACCGCGTCTACACCGGCCGCCTATTCCCGGGCCGCCTATTCCCGGGCTGTCGGGTCCCCGGCCGGCAGGTACACCCGGGCCTTCCAAGACCCGGTCAGGTCCATGGCGGCCAGGGCCGCCCCGGCCCGCAGGGCCCAGTCCAGGACCAGGGTGTCGGCCACCACCGCGGGGGCCATGACCACCAGCCCGCGCCGGCCATGGTCCTGGCGGACCCGCCACCCCGGAGGCAGGCTGATCCCCTGCTCCTGCAGCTGCCGGATGGCGTGCCGGCCCCGGGGGTGCATGACGCCGACGGTGACCTCGTCGCTCGGGTGCCGGCCGCCCCGGGGAGGCATCCAGGTGCACATGGTCACCGGCGGCTGGGCGGACCCGAACAGGGACGAGAACACCGACGGCCTCGGCGGGTCGTCGGCGTCGGGGTCGTCCACCCCCGGCATCAGGTTGATCCAGCCGTCCCGGGCCCGGGCCAGCCGGCCCATCCAGTCCAGCACCGCCTGCGGATCGGCCGGACTGAACACCACCTCCTGCACCCGGCGGGCCATGCCCAGTGTCTACACCGGATGGACCGGGTACGGGCCGTTCTGACAGACCGGGTACGGTCGGTGCCGATGGACCTGGACCAGGCCCTGCGGACCACCGGCGCCGTCAGGGAGTTCACCGACCGGCCGGTCAGCGACACCGTGGTGCACCACCTGCTCGACACCGCCCGGTTCGCTCCGAGCGGCGGCAACCGGCAGGGCTGGCGCGTGGTGGTGGTCCAGGACCCCGACCGGCGGACCCAGCTGCGGGACCTGTACCTGAGCGGCTGGTACGAGTACCTGGCCATCGGGGCGGCGGGACTGGTGCCGTGGGCTCCGGTCACCGATCGGCAGGCCGAGCGCCGAGCCGTGGCCGATGCGCCGGCGGTGGCCGCCGCCGCGGTGCCGGGGTTCGCCGAGCACCTCGACCGGGTGCCGGTGCTGCTGCTGCTCCTGGCCGACCTGCAGGCCTTGGCCGCCGTCGACCGGGACCACGACCGGTACACCTTCGCCGGAGGGGCCTCCGTGTACCCGTTCGCCTGGAGCCTGCTGCTGGCCGCCCACGGCCAGGGCCTGGCCGGGGTGCTGACCACCATGGTGGTCCGCCGGGAGGACCGGGTGAAGGCCCTCTTCGCGGTGCCCGACCACCTGGCGGTGGCCGGGCTGGTCGCCCTCGGGTACCCGCAGCGGCGGCCGACCCGGCTGCGCCGGCAGTCGGTGGACGCCTTCGCCACCGTCGACCGGTTCGACGGTCCGCCGCTGGGCGGCTGACCCCCCCGCGCCGAGGCGCCGTCAGGTGGTCTTGACGATCAGCACGTGGCACGGTGCCCGGTGGGCCACCGTCTCGGGAATGGAGTCCGGCGTCCGTCGGGCCCCCTGCAGGCCGCGGTTGCCGACCACGATCAGGTCGGCCCCGATCTCCTCGGCCACCGCCACCAGGGCGTCGGTGGGGCCGCCGACCACCGAGTGCCGCTCCACCGCCAGGTCGCGGAGGGCCGGGTCGTCCAGGGCCTCGTCCAGCACCGCCTCGCTGGCCTCCTGCCAGCGGCTCCGGCCGGTGGCGATGCCCAATCCCCCGGGGTCCCGGTACCCGTTGACCAGGTGGAGCCGGCCCCCCGTCTGGCGGGCCAGGTCGGCGGCCACCGCCACCGCTCGCTTGGCCGTCTGGGAGCCGTCGGTGCCGACGACGATCGTGGAGAACATGGTGGCCGGAACGTTACCGGCCGCTCCCCTGGCGAATGGCCGCCTCGACGGCATCGGGGTCGTCGGGGGTGATGAACGGCACGATGTGCTTGCCGAGGTCCAGGTACAGGCCGATCGACTTGCGCGGTCGGCTCGGGTCCAAGTTCGCCCAGTGCCGGAAGTCGCCCGATCCCCAGATCCGGCCCTTGCCGCCGAGGGCGGTCATCGAGAACCGCTCCACCGACCGGATGGCCGAGTACGGCACCCGCTTGGTGCCCCAAGGGAAGTAGTACCCACGGATGTACACCGCGTCGTCGGTGCACCGGATGCTGCCGTCGTCGTACCGGTCGGTCACGACGCCGCCATGCCGATCACCGGGGCCGCCAACGCCAGCCCGCCGGCCGACCCGTCGAACGGCGCCGAGCCGAAGCTGAAGATGCCGCCGTCGGCGGCCACCTCCCAGTAGCCCTGGCCGTCGGCGGCGGCGAGGCCGACGATGGGCTTGGCCAACGGCTTCCCGCCCATGGACCCGTGGAAGCCGGCGTCGCCGAAGCTGAAGATGCCGCCGTCGGTGGCCACCTCCCAGTACCCCTGGCCGTCAGGGGTGGCGGCGATGCCCACGATGGGCTTGTTCAGCGACTTCCCACCCTCAGATCCGTAGAACTGGGCGTCGCCGAAGCTGAAGATGCCGCCGTCGGCGGCCACCTCCCAGTACCCCTGGCCGTCAGGGGTGGCGGCGAGGCCGACGATGGGCTTGTTCAGCGGCTGGCCGCCCATGGACCCGTAGAACTGGGCGTCGCCGAAGCTGAAGATGCCGCCGTCCGACGCCACCTCCCAGTACCCCTGGCCGTCAGGGGTGGCGGCGAGGCCGACGATGGCCTTGTTCAGCGGCTGGCCGCCCATGGACCCGTGGAACTGGGCGTCGCCGAAGGCGAAGATGCCGCCGTCCGCCGCGGCCAGCAGGTAGCCGCTGCCGACGACCAGTGACAGTGTGGCGGTGGCCGCCGTCAGCGGCCCGGCGGCACCGGTGCTGGTGACGGCGACCGAGAAGTCGGAGGTGCCAACGGTGGTCGGCGTGCCGGCGATGGTTCCGGTGACCGGGTCCAGGGACAGCCCCGGGGGCACCGTCCCGGCCGTGACCGACCAGGTGTACGGGGCGGTCCCGCCGGTGACGGCCAGGGTGGTCGAGTACGGCGCCCCCACCGATGCGGCCGGGACTGAGGTGGTCGTGATGGTCATCTCGATCGCCCGCAGGTCGGCGGCCAGGGTGGCGCCGGTCGGGGTGCCCAGCCCGCTGGCCATGTCGAAGCCGGTGGTGGCCTCGAAGCACGGCTGGTGGGCTGTGCTGACGCCGGCGACGACGTACGTGCACGTCCGGTTCCCGTCGGTGCCGGGGGGCAGCGACGACGTGGCCGACAGGTAGTCGTTCTCCCCGTTGAGGATGTCGGTGAATGCTGCGGGGTCATCCTTGTAGATCTGGTACAGGGCCGGCGACACCAGGCCCATCCGGCCACCGGCGACGCCCTGGTCCACCAGGGCCAGGATGCCGGCCCACTGCGGCGAGGCGGCGCTGGTGCCGCCTGTCTCGGTCCACGTGCTTCCGTAGTAGCCGACGGTCCCCCAGGCCAGCCCCGACGCGTCGGGGGTCTCCCGGCACAGTGCCGGCTTGCCTGTCGGCGTGGTGGGCGACCCGCAGGGCGTCCCGCTGCCGTTGCCTGTGTTGAACCCCACCTGCCACGGCGGCTGGGCGAAGAAGATGGACAGGCCACCGGAGCCGGCCAGGTTGCCCGGGTAGGCGACCAGGTTCCCATGGGTGTCCTTGAACGGGGCCGCGAAGCCGTCGCCGTCGCCGTCGTGGCCGGTCTGGTTCCAGACCGTCTGGTCGGCCGGCACCGTGTCCCGGTCGTCGACCATGGTGCCGCCGATGGCGGTGATGAACGGCTGGTCGGTGGGGTCCTCTGTGGACAGGCCGTACGGTGTGGCCGCCTTGCCGACGTTGACGCCGCCTGTCGACACTGTGGCGACACAGCCCTCGGAGCCGGCATCACCCGAGGCGGTCAGCATCGACTGGCCCTGCAGGGCCATCTCCTGGAACAGGGGGGCTTCCACCAGGGAGTAGTTGACGCCACCGACGACCATGCCGGCCTCGCAGTCGCTGTAGCCCCAGCTGGTCGAGATCACCTGGGCCCGGTTCTGCTGGACCATGGCGGCGTAGACGTCGTAGAAGGCGTTGAACGATGTTGTGGTGCCGTTGCCCTCGTAGTAGAGGATCTTGGCCTCGGGAGCCAGGGCGGCGACGCTCTCGATGTCCAGGACCGCCTCGCCGGAGCCGGATGTGATTGTCGGTGTGTAGTACGGCACTGTGGCTGTCGCCCGTGTTGTTGTCGGACCCGAGACCGGAGGGGTCCCGCCGTCGACCGGGACGGTTGTCACCGACGTGTCGATCCCGTAACACTGCTCGAAGGCGGCGATTGTCGGCTTCGGGTAGTTCGCCAGCTCGAACAGGGCGACGGTGGTGCCCTGGCCGAGCTGGCCCTTCTGGTACAGCGGGTTCAGGTCGTCGAGGGCCGCCATGTCCGAGGCGGTGTTGCCCGTGGTGGCCGCCGCTGTGGCACAGGCCGACGGCGCCCCGGGCGTCGCCGGAGCGGGGGTCGGCAGGACGGCCCCGACGGTTCGGGCCCGCCGCGGGGCGAGGTCGTGGTGCGGCTTCTGCAGGTCGTCCAAGCCGAGGACGGCGGCCACCGCCGGGGCCAGGGTGGCCGGCACCTGCGGGGCCGACGTGTTCGCCCGCACCGTCCGCCCGCTGGCCAGCCGGTACCGGTCGATCGTGGTCCGGAAGGCCGCCTCCACGGTGGACACCGGCCCGCGGGCCGGGATGTCCAGCCCGTCACCGGTGGTGGCCCCGACGGTCAGGCCCTGGCCGGCCAGCCAGCTGCGGACGGCGGCCACTGTGGCGGCCGGCGGACCGAACTGCTGCTGCACCTGTGTAGGGGTCAGGTAATGGCGGAACTGCGGGTTCCCCGGCGTGGCCACGTCGGTGGCCATCTGCTCCAGGGCGGACGGGTCCGCCGGCCGCAGGGCCACGGATACCCGCAGGGTGGTGGTGGCCGCCATGGTGCCCAACCGGGCGGCCCCGGCGGGCACCCGGGGCGCGGTCGCCGCCACCGCCGTCATGGCCGGCCCGGTGGCCGCCGCTGTCGCCGCCCCGGCCAGGCTGGTGCCGGCCAGGGTGGTACCGGACACCGTGCCGCCGACGGCCAACGCGGCCGCCACCACTACCGTCCACCGCCGACCGGCCGACCATCTCACGCTGCCACGCCCTCCCGTGCCGCCCACAGTCTGGCATCTTGGCCCAACCGCGGCCGGCGAGGGGCGACCCGATGGCGGCGCGCGGCTGCTTGCTCAGCCGGCGCTGGCGATGACGGCGGTGGCGGTGTCGAAGGACCGCCTGGCCATCTCGGCCAACGGCCTCGTGCGGAAGGCGGTGGACAGGATCTCGATGCCGTAGGCGCCGTCGTAGCCGGCCGCCCTGGTCGCCGCGTAGAAGCCGGCGACGTCGAACTCGCCCTCCCCGCAAAGCCGGCGGTTCCGGATGGTGTCCTCGAAGGCCGAGCCCGGGGCCGGAGGTCCGCCGTCGTCCAGCTCGACGTGCCGCAGGCAGCCGGCCGGCAGGGCGGCGATCGCCGCCAGCGGGGTGCCGGTCCGCTGTACGTGCCACATGTCGAGCAGCAGCCCCCCGTTGGCCGCCCCGGCCCCCTGCACCAGGTGCACGGCGGCGTCCAGGGACCGCACGTTGCCGATCGGCAGCATCTCGATCACGATCGACGTGCCGACCTCGGCAGCGTCGGCGCAGAGGCGGGCGAACGACTCGATCATCCGGTCCGGACCGACCTCCTCCGGCTCGTCCCCCAGGGTGCCCACCACCTTGACGTGCCGGGCGCCCAGGGCGCCGGCGGCCCGCAGCAGGTCCCGACGGACCTGGTCGGACCGCTCCCGGGCGGCACCGTCGGCGAACAAGTCGGCCAGGGCCTCCAGCTCGACGACGGTGATGCCGTGGTCGTCGAACACCGACCGCATGCCCTCGAAGCCCACCGTGGCTTCGAGGTGCAGCAGGTCCACATAGGACAGGCCGAAGCCGACGTAGCCGGCGGCCGCCGCCTCGGCCACCCGGTCCTCGAGCGGGTACGGGCTGATCGGGGCCTCGTCGAGCACGTCGATGTCCCCGGCCACGGTCCAGTAGCTGGCGATCAGATCCGGCATCGTCGCAGCCTACCAACCGACCGGTTGGTCTATCTGGCCCGGTCCCTCCTGACTCGAGGGCACTGCTCAGGCGCGCCGGCGCCAGCCCCCGGCGGCGTGGTTGCCACCGTCCACGTGGACGGTGGTGCCGGTGACGAACCGGGCCAGGTCGCTGGCCAGGAACACCACGGCGGCAGCCGCGTCCTCGGGCACCCCGAAGCGACCGAGCGGTGGCAGGAAGGCCGGGTCGTAGGGGACGTCGCCGGACAAGAACGCCTCCCGGGCTCCCTGCTCCCCGCCGGTGACCAGGCCGTCGGGCGCCACGGCGTTCACCCGCACCCCGACCGGCGCCAGTTCGAGGGCCAGGCTGCGGGTCAGGTTGTCCACCGCCGCCTTCATGGCGGCGTACACGGCGAACCCCGGGGCGGCCTGGTGGGCCTCGATGGAGGTGACGTTGACGACCGACCCGCCGGCGGGCATGGTCGGGACGACCCGGCGGACCAGGTGGGTGAGCTGGCTGAAGTTCTCGGCCACCAGCATGGCCTCGCCCTTGTCGCTGACGTCCAGGAACGGCGCGGCGAAGCCGCCGCCGGCGTTGTTCACCAGCACGTCAACGGGCCCGAGGCGGTCGGCCACCTCGGCCAGAAAGCCCCCGACGGCCTCGTGGTCCCGGGCGTCCAGCACCCGCCGCAGCACCGCGCCGCGGCCCGGGCCGGGGCCGTCGGTGGCTGTGGCGGCCGCCGTCCAGCCGTCCTCGAACCCGTCCCCGGGCGTCCTGTCGAACCCGGCCACGGCCGCCCCCAGCCGGTGGAACAGGGCCGCGGTGGCGGCGCCGATGCCCCGGGCCGCCCCGCTGACCACCACCACCCGGCCGGTCATGTCCAAGGACATGTCGCGTTCCATCACCCTTGACAATATTGCTCGGGCATTGGTAGCCACTGCGCAAATGGTCGGGGCACAGGACAAGGCGGAACCGTTGGCCCCAGGGTCGGTGTCGCTGCGGATCTACCCCCACAACGACCTGGACGCGGTGGCGGTGGTGGACGAGCTGCAGCGCCAGGGCGCCCTGGCCGCCGCCGCCGGGTTCGACGGGGTGATGACCAGCGAGCACCACGGCGGGTTCGCCGGCTACCTGCCCAACCCCATCCAGGCGGCCGGATGGCTGCTCGAAGCCATGCCGTCGGGGTGGGCGGCCCCGTGCCCGCTACTGCTGCCGCTGCGGCCGGCCGCCCTGGTAGCCGAAGAGGTGGCCTGGATGGCCGCCCGGTTCCCCGGTCGGGTCGGGGTGGGGGTGGCCGCCGGGTCGCTGGTGGACGACTTCCAGATCATGGGGCTGGACAAACACGACCTGACCCGGCGGTTCGCCGACGCCCTGGCCGAGGTGGCCGGGATGCTGGGCGAACGGGACCCGGGCCGGCTGGCCGGCGACCTGGCCGTCCGCCGCTGCGCCACCGACCCGGTGCCGATGGTCAGCGCCGTCATGAGCTCGGCGGCGGTCCGCCGGGCGGCGGCCTGCGGGGTCGGCCTCCTGTTCGACTCCCTGTCCTCCGCCGAGCGGGCCCGGCAGCTGGTCGACGTCTTCCGGGCCGCCGGCGGCGCCGGGCCGGCGGTGCTGATCCGCCGGGTCTGGGTAGGCCCGGTGCCGGAGGCAGAGGTGACCCGGCAGGTGGACGTGTACCGCGGCTACGCCGCCCCGGCCGCCCAGGCCCATTGGGACGGCAACCCCCTGATCACCGGGTCCACCGCCGACGAGGTGGCCGGCCAGGTGGCCGCCGCCGTGACCGACGCCGGGGCCGACGCCGTCAACCTCCGGGTGCACGCCCCCGGCATCACCCCGGAGGCCGTCGGGGACCAGATCGGCGCCCTGGCCGACGTCGTGTCGGCGCTCCGTCGGCTCAGCCCGACCGGCTAGCGACCGCCGTCAGGTGAGCCGGCGGCGGACCCACCAGACGCTGACGCCGGCCAGCGCCAGGGCCAGCACCACGAACAGCGCCGTCTCGTAGATCTGGAACGGCCAGTACCGGCTCGCCGGCTGGTACGTGACGACGCCATGGAACCTGGCGGCGATCGCCGTAGAGCAGTCCTGCATCGACGAGAGCCCGGGCGCGCCCCTCGTCGTCGCGTGCTTCAGCACGGACTGAGCCCCGCCGCCGCCGCCGGCACCCAGCCCAGGACACGCCTTGGTCAAGAACGCGGTGGACGGCGTCCGGCCCGCCTTGTCGACGACGGCGGTCGAGAGCACCCAGGCGTTCGGCATCGTCGGCCCCGGCACCGAGACCTGGATCGCCCCCCCTGGCGACATCTGGAAGTTGAATGGCGATGTCGCCTGGATGGCGAAGACCTTGGTGAGCGGGGCGGCGAAGTGTTGACGGACCCAGAGCGTCACCGCCAGGCGCACCCCGACGTACCCGACGAGGGTCGTCGCCATGGCCGGGAGGGTCCTCCGGAAGAGGAGGCCGGTGGTCGCGCCGAGGACGAAAGCGAAGAGGGCGTAGCCGAAAGGCACGATGCCGAACAGGCCGAAGCTGCCGGGCGAGAACCGGTCCGCGCTCTCGATGTTGACCGGGTTGGCCCACCAGGCCACCATCAGGCTGAGCCCGCCGGCGAGCAGGCTGGACGCCAGGCCGACGAAGGCCAGCTTGACCACGAGCCAGCGCACCCGGGTGACGCTCTGGGTCCAGGCCAGGCGGTAGGTGCCCGCCTCCAGCTCCCGGGCGACCAGCGGTGCGCCGAAGAAGACCCCCGCCAGAGCCGGGACGATGGCCACCAGGGCCACCAGGGCGACCTGCAGACCGTGGTCGGCTGTCGAGACCTGATGCGGTGTCGAACGGTAGACGTCCATCAGGTGCGGGCCGGTGACGGCCAGCACCACGGCGACGACGACGAGCGCCCCAAAGCTGGTGACGGCCTCGGTCCGGAACTGGCGCCAGGCCAGGCGGATCATCGGGGGACTCCGACAAGTGCCGGGAACCGGGCGTCGTTACCCGATGCCCGGCCCATGTAGGCGAGAACCAGGTCTTCGAGGTCCAGCTGCTCGACGGTCCAGGAGGGATCGAGGACGGGCTCGTCGTGCCGGACGACGAGGGTGCTCTGGCGTTCGGTCTCGCTCGCCTCGATGACCTCCCAGTCCGAAGGCGGTCGGAAGTCGCCCCGCCGTGGGCCGCACAGCCGGTGGTGACTGGCCAGCAGGTCGTCGATCTCCCCAGCCACCTGGACCCGGGAGGCCACCAGCACGACGAGATAGTCGCAAACGCGCTCGAGGTCGGCGACGAGGTGCGAGGAGAGGACGACGCTGACGCCGTGCTCGGCGACGACGGCCATGAGGGCTTGGAGGAACTCCCGGCGGGCCAGCGGGTCGAGAGCGGCCACCGGCTCGTCGAGGATGAGGAGGTCGGGCCGCTTGGCGATGGCCACGGTGAGGGCCAGCTGGGCCCGCTGCCCACCCGAGAGGGTGCCGGCCTTCTGCCGCGGGTCGAGCCCGAGTTGCCCGATCCGCTGTTCGGCGAGCGCCTGGTCCCACGTCGGGTTGACCCAGCCCCCGAACTGCAGGTGCTCGGCCACCGTCATGGCGCCGTAGACCGGCGTGTTCTGGGCCACGAACCCGACCCGGCCGAGCTGCTCGGGACCGTCGGCGGGGGTGCGGCCGAGCACGGTGATGCTGCCGGCGCTCGGCTCGAGCAGGCCGACGGCCAGGTGCAGGAGCGTCGTCTTGCCGGCCCCGTTGGGCCCGACGAGACCGACGACCTTGCCCGTCGGGATCGACAGGGTGCAGTCGGAGAGGGCCAGGCGCCGCCCGTACCGCCGGGTGAGCCCTCGGGTCTCGATGGCCGCATTGGCCTCGAAGGAGGGGGTCACGCTACGCCTTCTTCAGCGGAGGACCGAAAGGTGTCCTGGAACAGCGCCTCGATGCTCTCGTCGTCGAGGCCGGCCCGGCGGGCCTTGGCCAACCAGCCCTGCAGGGCTTGGCGGAGCGGCCCGTGGGCGGCCAGCGACCCGTCGCTCAGGGTGGCCGTCACGAAGGTGCCGATCCCCGGCCTCGGCGCCACCAGCCCGGCGTGCTCGAGCTCCTTGTAGGCCTTCAGCACCGTGTTCGGGTTGATCGCCAGCCGCTCGACGACCTCCTTCACCGTCGGCAGCTGATCGCCCTCTTCCAGGAGGCCGAGCCGGAGGGCCTGGCGCACCTGGCGGACGATCTGTTGGTACGGCGAGACGCCCGAGCGGGCGTCCAAGTGGAACTCGATCACCGTGTCTCTCGCTTCATCAGGTCTCGATTCATCTAGGTACCTAGATGATTATGTATGAGGACTGCTCGACCGTCAAGGACCCTCCTGCCAAGGACGGGGCCGCCAAGTGCCGTGCCGTCTAGAGCCGTGTCTCCGATATGCCGGACTCCGATATATTGGTTGACGATAGATCGGTTCCCGATATATAGTGACCGGCGTGCTCCCCTCTGCTGAACGTCCGGCCGGACCCGCTGCCGGACCTCCTGTCGGACGCACCGCTGGCGGCTTTGGCGCCGGTGAAGCCGCCCGGTGGACCGAGCCGGCCAGCCGCGGCCGGCGGCCGGGGTGGGTGACGGCCCTGCTGGCCCTGGCCCTCCTGCTGGGCACCGGGTCGGTGGTGATGTTCGTCGGGATCATCGTGGTCCACTCGATCGGCGCCGGTGGGGGCTGTGGCGGCGGGTAGGTGGGCCTGGGCCACCGTGCTGGCCACCGTCGTCGGCATGGCGGTGGCCGCGACGCTGGCGCCTCCGGCGACGGCGGCACCGGGGGCGGGGTTGGCCTGGGTGCTGTTCCTGGGGTCGTCGGTGCACGTGGCGGCGACCGGCTGGTTGCTCACGGTGCCGGGCGTCCGCCGGTACGCCGGCAGCCGCCCGGCCCGGTACCTATGGATCCCGGCCACCTTGGCCCTCGGGGCCGTGGGACTGGCGGTGGTGCTGTCGCCGGCGGCCATGGCATGGGTGCTGCTGCCGTACTTCTGTTGGCAGCTGCTGCACTTCCAGAAGCAGAACCTGGGCCTGGCTGCCCTGGCGGCGACGGCCCACGGGGCCGGGTCGCTGACGGCGCCGGAACGGCGGGCGCTGCTCGGCGCCGGGATGGCCGGGACCGCCGCCGTGGTGGCCCGGCCGGAGCTCCTGCAGCTGCACCTCACCGTTGGCAACTGGGCCGTTGGGGCTGGGGCCGTTGGCCGCGGGGCCGTCTGGTCCGGGTCGCTGTTCGCCCTGGCGGTCGTCGGGTTCGCCATGGCCGTGGCCGCCGGCCTGCGGCGGCTGTGGCGCCGGCCGGCCGGCCGGCGACCGGCGCCGTTCGTGGCCCTCTACCTGATGGGCCTGCTGTTCTTTCTACCGGTGTTCCTGACCGGGTCACCGTACGCCGCGGTCGGCGCCCTGACGGTGGCCCACGGCTTGCAGTACCTGCTGCTGGTCGGCCTGGTGGCCGGCGGCGAACGGCACGACCCGGCCCGCCGGCTGCTGGCCGTGGCCGTGCTGGCCGCCGTGGCCCTGGTCGGCGGGGTGGCCCTGGTGGCGGCGTCGCACCTGCACGGGGGCTCGGCGCCACTTCGGCTGCTTTTCGGGGCCTACCTCGGGGTGGTCCTGGCCCACTTCGTCGTCGACGGCGGGCTGTGGCGGCTCCGGGACCCGTTCCCGCGGGCGTTCCTGTCCGCCCGGCTCCCCTGGCTGATCGGCCCGGGGGCTCCGGTTCCCGCCCGCGCCACGCCGCTCCCAGCCCCAGCCGCTCCGTTCACCGATAGATCGGTGCCCGATATAGGATGCGTGGGATGACCCCGGCCGACCAGTCGAGCGAACTGCAGGGGTTCGGCCGGTACGCCGGGCCGGCCACCCTCATACTGTCCAGCCTGGCCGGCGGGACCAAGCACGGGTATGCCCTGACGAAGGACATCGAGGCGTTCGCCGGTGTCCGGCTGGCCCCGGGAACCCTGTACGAGGCGTTGGCCCGGTTGGAGGGGCAGGGGTTGATCGAGGCGGTGGCGTCCGACGACCGCCGGCGGCCGTACCGGCTGTCGGCCGCCGGCGCGGCCGCCCTGGCCACCCACCTGGACGCCCAACGGCGGGTGGCCGAGGTCGGGCTGCAGCGGCTGGGGCTGGCATGACGCCATTCCGCCAAGCAGGGGCCAGCCAGACAGGGACCCGGCGCCGGGCCCGGCGGCTGGCGCGGTGGTACCCGCCGACCTGGCGGGCGCGGTACGGGGAGGAGTTCACGGAGCTGCTGGTGGCCGACCTGGAGGAGCGACCGCACTCGGCGAGCCGGGCGGTGGACGTGGCCCGCAGCGGCCTGCTGGCCCGGCTGACGGCCGGCGGCCTGGCGGGGCCGGTGACCGGGACGGCCGACCAGCTGCGGTCCGGCCTGGCCGCCCTCGGATCGGCCTGGGCGGCCTTCGTGGTGTTCGGCCTGGCCCTGTGGGGCCAGCTGGCCGTGGACTGGCAGTGGTCGCCCCCGGCGGCCCCGGTCACCCGGTTGGCCATGGACGCCATGTCGGCGGCCGTCGTCGTGCTGGCCGGGCTGGCGCTGCTGGCCGTGGGGCCGCTGATGTGGGCCGCCGGCCGGACGCTGGTGCGACGGGGCCCGGCCGCCACCGCCTTGGTGCGGCCGATGCTCCTGGTGGTGGCCGCCGGGACGGTGCTGGTGGTGGGCAGCCGGCACTTCGGCAACGGCTGGCCCGGCACCGGCGGCCACCCCTGGCCGGGCCAGGGGTTGGTGCCCGGCGGGGTGGCCGCCTTCTGCTGGGCCGCCACCCTGTCGGTGTCGTCCTATTGGGCCCACCCGGCCGCCCTGGCCGCCTTCCCGGCCGCCGAGGTGGCCTGGATGGTGGCGAGCCCGCTGGCCTACGTCGGCCTGCTGGTGGGGGCGGCCAAGACGGTGCGGCGACTGCCGGTGTCCGGCCGGGCGGCCCGCCACCAGGCCGCCGTCGGGGTGGCGTCGGCCGTCGCCATGACGGTGTTCCTGGCCGCCGCCGCCTGCTGGGTCGTCGACGGCACCGCCGGCCCCCGGGAGCTGTTCCACAGCGGCGCCGTCGACGTCGTCGGGCTGGCCGTCATGGCCGCGGCGGTGGTCCTGGCGGTGCGGGTGGCCGGCCGCACCCGGGCGTGGGCGCTGGCCGCCGGCTGACCCGGCGGCAGCTGCTGGCCTGGACCGCCGGCGGCGCGGCCGCCGTGGTGGCGGCCGGCGCCGGGGTGCTGGAGCTGGTGGACCACGACGTGCTGCCCGGTCACGCCCTCCTGGACCAGATCGACGGGGCTTGCACCGTCCCGGGCACGACCCTGCGGTTCTCCCCCACCGGTCCGACGGTGTCCGGGCAGTTCACCTCGCGGGCCCGCCGGCGCACCGTCGACTACGTGCTGGCCTACCCGCCCGGTCACGGCCCCGGCAGCCACCTACCGCTGGTCGTGGCCCTGCACGCCTACGGCGCCAGTTACGCCAACCCGCTGGCCGGCATGTCGCTGGCCCAGGGGGCCGCCCTGCACGTCGGCGGCCGGCCGCTGCCCCCGATGGCGTTCGTGTCGGCCGACGGCGGCAACGGCTACTGGAACCCGCACCCCGGCGACGACCCCATGGCCATGGTGGTGGACGAGCTGGTGCCGATGTGCCGGGCGAGGGGCCTCGGGCAGGACCGGGTGGGCATCGTCGGGGTGTCCATGGGTGGCTACGGGGCCCTGCTCCTCGGCGAGCGGTACCCGGCGGTGTTCGACGCGGTGGCCGCCGTCAGCCCGGCGGTGTGGACCAGCTACGGCCAGGCCCGGGCGGCCAACGCCGGGGCCTACGCCTCGGCCGCCGACTTCGCCGCCGACGACGTCGTCACCCACGCCGGCCGGCTCCGGGGACGGCCGGTCCGGGTGGCCTCCGGCGACCAGGACCCGTTCCACCCCGGCGTGGTCGCCCTGGCCCAGGCCCTGCCGCCGGGAGCGGTGGTGGTGTTCGGCAAAGGCTGCCACAGCGGCGGGTTCTTCACCGAACAGGAGCCGCCGTCCCTGGCGTTCCTGGCCGACCACCTGACCTGACGGTCAGGCCGGCTGCAGCGCCACGGCGGCGTGCAGGGCCGCCCCGACCGCCATGGGGTCCTCGGCGATGACCATCCGGTTGGAGTGGTTGGGTGCCGGGTGGGCCACCCCCGGTGGGGCGGCCCCCAGGAACACCATGCAGCCGCGGACCTGCTGCAGCACGAACGACCAGTCCTCGGCCCCCATCACCGGCGTGGGCAGCTCCAGCACCGACTCGGGTCCGACCAGGCCGCGGGCCACCGCCAGGGCGTCGTGGACGGCGTCGTCGTGGTTGACGGTCACCGGGTACGGCACCCCGACCCAGTCGACGCGGGCGGTGCACTGGTGGGCGGCGGCCACCCCGTCGGCCACCCGCTGGATGCCGGCCTGGGTGGCCGCCCGGGTGCCCTCGGAGACGGCCCGGACGGTGCCGGCCAGGACGGCTCGCCGGG
>CAYVPF010000035.1:0-16381 GCA_964453355.1 uncultured Acidimicrobiaceae bacterium
CAAGCTGACCGCTCCCGTCGTCGGCATCACCAGCTGAGCTCGGCTCGACGGCCCGCCCCGCCGCGGGCGCTACCCGGCGATCACCACCCGTGCACCAACCGCGTCGTACGTGACCTTGGCCCGCAGGTCCCGGGTCGCCAGTTCGGCATCGTGCTCCCGGGCGGCCAGGGCTACGAGCGCGTCGTAGACCGCCCCACCGGCGATCTCGAGCCCACTCAACACCTCGGGCAGCCTGCTCGACAGGTCGGCGCCGAGGAGCAGCGGCGGTGCGAACCGCTCGTCGAGCAGCCGGGCCGCGTCCGCGGGCGTCAGGCGCAGATCGCCAGGGAGCCGGGTGAGGACCGAGTAGGTCTCGGCCAGGGCGTGGCCGCTGAGCGTGACCTCACGACCGCGCCACCAGTCGACCACGGCGGCGTGGGCCCGGTGCGTCTGCACCAGGAGAGGAACGGCGACGCTGGTGTCCAGCGCGAGCGGGATCAGCGCCGTCCGGAGTCGATGAGCCCGAAGACCGCGTCGTCGTCGATCACCGTCTCTCCCGTGGCCACCAGAGTGCCGGACTCATCGACCAGACGACCGGTGCGACCAGCCGGGAGCAACTGGAGGCCGGCACCGTAGCGGGACACGTCCACCTTTGATCCGGCGACGAGACCGAGGGCGTCCCGCAGCGGCTTGGGCACCACAATTCGTCCTACCGAGTCAATGGTGGCCTCCATTGGGATGAGGCTACCAGTCGTTTCCCAGTCCGCCCTTTTCGACCGGCGCCGCGGGCGCCGGCCGCCGCCAATCTTCTTGCAGAGTGACTTACGTAAATTGAACGTTAACTTGGGCGCGAATGGGGGTACCTGATGGGGTGGGCCACCGGAGCCCTCGTAAGCTGCGGCCACGGTGGGGGGACGGAGCGGGCTGACGCCCGGGCAGGAGCAGTCGTGGCATTGAGTCTGGCGGGGGCCGAGGTGGAGCGGCACCCGGCCGGTGAAGGGCTAGACGACCAGCGCACCGGTGGACTCCACCCCCATCGCGTACCGGGCAGTCGTCCGGAGGCCGGCGACGGGGGCGGTCCGGCGCTGCGGTTCGCCGACGTCAGCCATGCGTACGGCGACCACACCGCCCTCGACCATCTCGACCTCGAGGTTCGCACCGGAGAGACCCTGGCCCTGCTCGGCCCCAACGGCGCCGGCAAGTCGACGACCATCGCCGTGCTCCTCGGCCTCCTCAACCCCCGGTCCGGGGCCGTCGAGGTGCTCGGCACCACGCCCCGGGCCGCGGTGGCCGCCGGTCGGGTCGGCGCCATGCTCCAGTCGGGATCCGGTTCCGGACTGCCGCCGGGCGTCCGGGTCGACCAGGCCCTCCGGCTGGTGGGCCGCCTCTACCCCCGGCCGGCCCCGTTCGAGCTGACGGTGGAGCGGGCCGGGATCCAGCCACTGCTCCGCCGCCGGACCGATCGGCTGTCCGGCGGCGAGGCCCAGCGGGTCCGGTTCGCCCTGGCCATCGTCGGCGATCCGGAGCTGGTGTTCCTCGACGAACCCACCTCGGCCATGGACGTGGAGAGCCGCCGGTGGTTCTGGCAGATGATCCGGGACCTCGGCAGCCGGGGCCGCACCACCGTGTTCGCCACCCACCACCTGGCCGAAGCCGACGAGGTGGCCGACCGCGTGGTCGTCTTGAACCACGGCCAGGTGGTCGCCGACGGACCGGGGGCCACCCTGAAGGCGGCGGTGGCCTCCCGGCGGCTCCGGTTCGTGGTCGACTGCCCCGATCCGGCCACCCTGGATCGCCTGGTTGGGGTCACCGACGTGGCCATCTGCGGGACCACCGTGGCGCTCGACTCCTTCGACGCCGACGCCACCCTCCGGGCCATGGTCCATGCCGGCGTGGCCTTCCGTGACCTCGAGGTCACCGGGGCCGGCCTGGAGCAGGCGTTCATGGCCCTGACCGGCGGCGACTGCCGGAGGCCGCGACGGTGAGCACCACGGCGTCGCCAGTCGAGACGACCGGGCTGGCCGCCCTCGGGGTGGCTTCACCGGCCCCGCCCCGGCGGGTGGCGTTGCGGGCGTTCGGCACGTTCGAGATCGGCCGACTGCTGCGGAGTTGGAAGTTCCTGGCCATCACCGTCGGGTTCCCGGTGGTCTTCTACCTCCTGTTCCTCGGCGATCGCCCCGCCGGACAGGTGGTCGACGGCGGGGTGCGGTGGCGGATGTACCTGATGGTCGCCATGTGCTCCTTCGGCGCCCTGGTCGCCGGCCTGACCGGCGGTGGGGGCCGGCTGTCGATGGAGCGGGCGTCGGGATGGGCCCGCCAGCTGCGGGTCACTCCCCTGCCGGGCTGGTCGTACCTGGTGGTGAAGGTGACGGCGAGCTTGGTCGTGGTCCTCCCGGTCATCGGGTTGGTCGAGTTGCTCGGGGCCACCTTCGGCGGGGTCCAACTGGGAGTGGGCACCTGGTTGGCGCTGACCGGACTGCTCCTGGTCACCACCCTGCCGTTCGCCGTCCTGGGTGTCCTCGTCGGCTCGGTCGTCAGCGCCGAGGCCGCTTTCCCGGTGGTCACCGCCCTCCTGTTCGTCCTCGGGTACTTCGGGGGCCTGTTCGGGCCGGTGGACCAGATGCCCGGCGCCCTGCAAGGGGTGGCCAAGGTGCTGCCCAACTACCACCAGGTGGCCCTCGGCCTCGGCGTCGCCGGCGACACCGGCCTCGCCGTCGCGCACTGGCTGGTGCTCCTCGCCTACACGGTCGCCCTCGGCGGGCTGGTGGTCTGGCGCCACCGGGTCGAAGAAGCCCGGGGCGCCACCTAGTCCCCTACGATCGCCACCATGGGCATCTGGGGTCGGCGGCGGCCGGCCGTACCCGAGCTGGACGACCGCCAGGTCCGCCGCAACCGGGCCGACGCCGGCTTCGAGGCCATCATGGCCGACCGCCTGCACAGCCCCGGGCGAAAGCTCTTCGGCGGCCGGCACTGGTGGCTCGGCCGCACCTACGAGGCCCTGTGGCCCCTGGCGAATGCCTGGTCGGCCTGCTGCACCCTGGCCGGCCTGGACGACCACGCCGGCGTCGGCGCGGTACTGCCGCTGTTGCTCGACGGGTTGCCCGCCTACCACCCCGACGGGCCGGCCGTACTGACCGGATCAGGCCCGGCCGGGTTCACCGCGGTGATCGTGAGCCCGTGGGGGACCACCGGCGACGTCTACTACGACGACAACGCCTGGCTGGGCCTGGCGCTGGTCCGGCACCAGGAGCTGTGCGGCGACGACGTCTCGTTGCCGCTGGCCGGCCGCATCTTCGACTTCGTGGCCTCCGGCTGGTCCGACGACGACTGGGCCGTGCCGGGCGGCATCCGCTGGAAGGACGATCCGGCCAGCCGGTCCCGGAACGCCTGCGCCAACGGGCCGGCGGCCACCCTGGCCGTCCGGCTGTACCGGTTGACGGGCGACCGCTCCCTGCTGGACTGGGCCGTCCGCATCTACGGGTGGACCAGGTCGGCCCTGTTGCGCCCCGACGGGCTGTACGCCGACCGCATCTCCCCCGACGGCGACCTCGTCGACGACCTGTGGACCTACAACCAGGGCACCATGATCGGGGCCGGCGTGCTCCTGGCCGAAGCCACCGGCGACCCGCGCTACCTGGACCAGGCCCGGACGACCGCCACCGCCGCCATGGCCCGGTTCACCCTGGACGACCTGCTGGACGCCAACGACCTGGCGTTCAACGCCGTCTACTTCCGCAACCTGGCCCTCTTGGACCGGGTGGTCCCGGACCCCGCCTACGCGGCGATGGCCGCCGCCTACGACGACGTCATGTGGGACGACCGGGACCGCAGGACCGGCCTGTTCCCCGGTCCCGGCTCCCCGCTTAACCGGTCCGCCCCGATGGTGCAGATCGACGCCCTGCTGGCCGGGGCCCCGCCCCACCCGTAGGGCGACAGCCGTTCGGGCCTCGGTTCCTCAGCCCCCCTTCGCCGGGCGCGTGGCCGCGGCGACGTCCGACTTCGCCTTGGACGCTTCCTGGAGGGCCTTTTCCTCGTCCTCCGTGAGTTGCTTCAACATCGGCTGGAACCTGGCCACCGCGCCGTTCACCTGGGGGGTGTCGTCCAATTTGAGGTCAGCCAGCGGGCCATTGAGGCTCTCCAGGTACGCGTGGAGGCTGCCGAACTCCCGTTCGAGGCGTTGCAGTGCCTCCAGCTCGGCTGAGACCGTCGCCGCGGTGCTCTGCGACGAACTGGTCGAGGCTGACGCCGTCACCGCCGGCGTCGCCAGGCTGATCGTCCCACTGGCCAGCCCGACGACGACGAGCCCCCCGACCAACCTTCTGCCCACGGATCCAACGAGCCTGCTCACGGTATCGCTCCTTCTTGAGGTCGGGAGATGATCCCACGCCGTGAGCCCCGGTGAGCGTCAGCCGGACGACGCTCGAACCGAGCCCCTCGGTCCCCCCAAGTCCGCCATCGGCCGCATGACCGGTAGGTTCCTTTGCATGCACGTTGACCTGCACGTTCCCCGCTTCACCTGGCCCGGCGGCCCCCAAGCCATCGGTCCCACCCTGAACGCCACGGCCAGGACCGCCGAGACCATCGGCATCCGCACCCTGTCGGTCATGGACCACTGGTTCCAGATGGAGGCCATGTGGCCGGCCACCGAGCCGATGCTGGAGGGCTACGCCACCCTCGGGTTCCTGGCGGCCGCCACCGAGACCCTCCGGTTCCGCCTCCTGGTCGGCGGCGTCACCTACCGGCACCCGGGCCTCCTGGCCAAGACGGTGACCACCCTGGACGTCCTGTCGGGCGGGCGGACCGAGCTGGGCCTGGGGGCGGCCTGGTACGAGCGGGAGCACGTCGGCTTGGGGGTGCCGTTCCCGCCGCTGGCCGAGCGGTTCGAGCGGTTGGAGGAGACCCTGCAGATCTGCCTGCAGATGTGGAGCGACGACACCGGCCCGTACGAGGGCACCCACTACCGGCTGGCCGAGACCCTGTGCTCGCCGCCGCCGGTGTCGTCACCCCGGCCCCGCATCCTGATCGGCGGGGCCGGCGAGAAAAAGACGCTCCACCTGGTCGCCCGGTACGCCGACGCCTGCAACTTCTTCGGCGACGCCGCCGAGATCACCCACAAGCTGGACGTCCTCCGGCGCCACTGCGACGACGTCGGGCGCGACCCCGCCGAGATCGAGGTCACCGCCCTGGTCGGCGACGGGGAGAGCCGTGGCGCCCTCCTGGCCGAGGTCGAGGGCCTGGCCGCAGTCGGCGTCCACACGGTCATCCCCCGGTCGACCGAGCCCGACCCGGTGCGGTGGCTGGAGGAGCGCTGGGGGCCGGTCATCGCCGACATCAACGCCATCGAGCCCGCCACGATCGCCTGACGGCCCGAGGTTCCCGGCGTAGGACCGGCCGCCGGCCCCGGCGTCAGCTGAGCCACGTAATGCCATCGGCCAGGCTGTCGTCGTCCGGAAATTCCGCCAGCACGCGCTCCAGGGCCGCGGCGAGGCTCCCCATCGACGCCTTGGTCAGGCGGTACGACGTCGGGATGAATACCAGGCCGGCGTGACCGGGCTCGCCCGGCACCACCAAGTCCGCGTGTAGCGGGGCAAAATCACGCAGGTTCTTGGTGGCGATCGCCCGTCCTTCTCGCCGGGCGGCTGCCAGGAGATCGTCGTCTGCCATCCCCACCCACTCGGCTCGCTCTTTGACGGCGACGACGTCATGGCCGCGCTCCCGCAGCACACGGGCGATGGCGGGCGAGAGCATCTCGTCGAGGAGGAGCTTCAACGACCGAGGGCGGCTGCCCCGGCGACGAACGCCGCATGCTGGCGGTCGGCCTCCGTCGCGTTGTCGGCGATCCACTCATCCACCTCGTCGGGGTAGGCCCCGTAATACGAGACCGCGGCCTGGACGAGCCCCAGGGGGATTTCGAGGTAGTCGGCGGCGGCCCGCGGGTCGTTGTCGTTGTCCCGGACCACGCCGACGACTTCCCAGACGTCCAAGCCGACGCCAACCAGACGGGCCCGGCGACCGGCCCGCCCGTCGGCAAACCGCACGAGAGGGTGGTCGTCCATGCGGAGGCCCTCTTCGACGTACCGCTGGGCCAGCGTCCGGGGGGCGAGGTGCAGGCGGCGAGCACGGTCTCCAAGCACGGCGACGGTCTGGTTGGCCAGACGGAGGCTGAAGGCCAAGCTCATGTGTGCATAGTAGCGCGCCGCGCTACGAGGCCGGTCGTGGGCGCAGGACGATGGCCGTGGCGACGGCCAGGCCGCCGACCAAGACGGGCACGAGCACCAGGGCGGCCCGGAGCGACGCGATCGAGGCCAGTAGCCCGATGAGCGGGGGACCGGCCACGAAGCCGGCCCAACCGAAGGCGGAGACAGCGGCTACCCCGCGACCGGCCGGCACCCCGGGGACCGACCCGGCGGCCGTGAACACGGTGGGCACCACCAGCGCCAGCCCGGCGCCCAGGCAACCGAAGCCGGCCAGCACCGCCCACGGCCGGTCGATGGCCAGCCCGGCGGCGAACCCGACGCCCCCGAGCACGAGGAGGGCCGGTACCAGGCGGGTCCGGGCCACCTGGAGCACCAGCCGGTTGCCCGAGAGCCGCAGGGCGGTCATGGCCAGCAGGTACACGGCGTAGGCCGAACCGGCCACGAAGGCAGTCGTGCGGAGCGAGTCCCGGAAGTACACCGCCGCCCAGTCGGCGGCGGCACCCTCGCAGAGCATGTCGGCCAGGGCCACCAGGCCCAGCACCACGATGACGGGCCGCAGCACCCCTCTCCCCCTCCCCCGGCCCCGCTGGCCGGTCCCGTCGGCCGGCGCCTGGTCCGGCACCAGCCGGGTGGTGAGCCACCCGACGATCAGGAGGGCGGCGGTGCCGAGGACCAGCAGCTGGCTGCTCAACGTGAGGCCGACGCCGACGCCCAGGGCACCCAGCAGGGCGCCGGCGAGGGAGCCGACGCTCCAGCCACCGTGGAACCCGGGCATCCGCGGCCGGTGGCTGCTGCGCTCGACGGCGATGGCCTGCGAGTTCATGGACACATCCAGGGCCCCCTGGAAGGCCCCCCAGACCATGAAGGCCACGAAGAAGGAGGCCACGGAGCCGACGAGGCCGATGACCGGCCCGGTGGCGCAGTAGCCGACCAGGGTCAGCCGGACCATCCGGCGGCTGCCGAGACGGGGCACCAGGTAGCCGCAGAGCAGCATGGCCGACACCGACCCGATCGGGGCGGCCAGCAGGACCAGTCCGAGGGTCCCCGCTGACAGGTGCAGTTGCTGCTTCAGCTGCGGGATGTGGGCGGTCCAGGAGGCGAACAGGAGGCCGTGGGCGAAGAAGACGGCGGTGACCGCCACCACCGCCCGCCGGAGGTCAGGGGCCGGGGCCGGGGACGGCGCCGGGCGCGAGTCAGGCGGTGCGGACATCCACTCCGGCACGGACCAGGGCCTGGAGCACCTCTTCGTCGGCGCCGCCATCGGTCACCAGCACGTCCACGTCGGCCAGCGGGCAGATGTGGCCGAAGGCGACCGAGCCGAGCTTGGAGGAGTCGGCCACGACGATGACCCGCCGGCTGGCCCGGACGGCGGCCCGCTTCACCGTCGCCTCGGCCAGCAGGTGGGTGGTGATGCCGGCGTCCTGGTCGATGCCGCAGACGCTCATGACGTAGGTGTCGAACCGGAGGGCGGCGAACGCCGGCTCGGTCAGGCTGCCGGTAAACGACAGCTCGCCGGGCCGCACCTCCCCGCCGGGGACGATGAGCCGCACCCCCGGGTAGTCGCACAGCTCGATCGCCGGGCGCAGCGCCAGCGGCATGACGGTCAGCCGCCGCTCCCCCAGCGCCCGGGCGACTTCCAGCGCCGTGGAGCCGCCGTCGAGCACGACCGTCTCGCCGTCGACCAGCAGAGTGGACGCGGCCGCACCGATGGCCGCCTTGGCCTCCACCCGCTGAAGGGCCCGGAGGGCGTACGGGGTCTCCTCGGCGCCGAGGGCACTGCGGACGGCCCCGCCGTGCACCCGCCGCAACACACCCTCTCGCTCCAGGCTCTCCAGGTCCCGGCGGACGGTCATCTCCGAGCAGTCCAGCTCCGATGCCAGCTCGACCACGTGCAGCGCCCCGCGTTCGTTGAGGGCCTGCACAATATGTTGCCTGCGTGTTCGCACATCCATAATGTTTGTTCTACCACACCTGGCGTCCGATATACCCGGCGACGCCGCTCGTCGGCGCCCCCTGCTGCGATCAGCTGTGCGGCCGCTGGGAACCCGCTGAGCTCACGGGCATTGCCGAAGGACCCGACCTAAGCTCGGCACCGCGTCCCTGCGGACGGGATGACGGCCTCGACCCAGGGGGAACGGACCGATGTTCAAGAAGCTCGGGCGGGTGGTGGTCGGGCACCCGTGGTGGGTGATCGGGGCCTGGGTCGTCGGCGCCGTGCTGCTGCTGGCCCTGTCCCCGCAGCTGGTCAAGTTCACCTCCAACAACAACTCGTCGTTCCTGCCCAGCTCCTACGAGTCCGTGCAGGCCCAGCAGGTGGCGACCAAGTACTTCCCGGCGACCGCCCAGGCCTCGGGCACCATCGTGGTCAGCGCCGACGACGGCGGGGTGCTGTCGACCGCCGACCAGCAGAAGGTCACCGGCCTGGCCGCCGCCCTGGAGGCCGACAAGATTCCGTCCGTCCAGTCGGTGTCCACCTCGCCGCTGTTCCTGTCACCGGACAAGAAGGTGCAGCTGGTCCAGGTGGTCTTTGCCGGCCAGCCGGGGGCGGCGGGCCCGAACGCCGCCGTGCCGCTCGTCCGGGACAAGACCAACGCCTATCTGTCGGGGTCCGGGCTGAACGGGGGCCTGACCGGCACGGCGGCCATCAGCGTCGACTCCACCAACGCCTTCGACAAGGCCGAGAAGGTCATCGCCATCGCCACCGTGCTGTTGATCATCATCCTCTTGGGCCTCGTGTTCCGCAGCGTCCTGATCTCGGTGATCCCGATCGTCCTCATCGGGGTCGTCCACCAGATGGCCCAGGCCCTGACGGCCGACCTGGCCAGCTGGTTCGGCTTCATCGTCGGGCCGGAGCTGGCTCCGTTACTGGTGGTGGTCATGTTCGGGGTGGGCACCGACTACTTCGTCTTCATGATGTTCCGGCATCGAGAACGCATGGCCGCCGGCACAGCGCCGAAAGACAGCCTGCGGTTCAGCGTCGAGAAGGTGGGCGAGGTCATCGCCTCGGCCGGGGCCACGGTCATGGCCGCCTTCGCCGCCCTGCTGGTGGCCAGCCTGGAGTCACTGAAGACCCTGGCCCCGGGGCTGATCGCCGGGATCCTCTTGATGCTGTTGGCCGCCTTGACCCTGATCCCGGCCATCTTGAGCTTGCTGGGAAAATCGGTGTTCTGGCCCACGCCGCCCCGGCTGCGCCACTCGACGCGCCGGACCCGCTCGGAGGTGATCGCCGGCGTGGTGGCCAAGCACCCGGCCGTGGTGCTGACGGCGTGGAGCGCCGTGCTCATCGGCCTGGCCTTCGGCATCCTCGGCTTCAAGACCACCTACAACCAGCTGGCCGAGCTGCCGAGCAGCACGCCGTCCCAACAGGCCTACGACACCATGGCCTCGGCCTTCCCGGCCGGCTACCTGGGGCCGACCCAGGTGTACGTGGTGTCGTCCACTTCGTCGCCCCTGAGCCCGACAGCCGTCAACGCCCTGTCGGCCAAGCTGGCCAAGACCACCGGGGTCTCGACGGTGCTGCCGGCCCAGTACACCGCGGACAAGGGGCAGGCCCTGATCGACGTGCTGCTGACGGACGACCCGTACTCGGTCAACGCCATCAACGCCGTGGCCGGGCCCATCGATACCGCCGCTTCGGCGTCGTCGGTGCCCGGGGCCACCACCTACGTGGGCGGCACCAGCGCCCAGCTGGCCGACGTGCGCACGGCGCTGAAGCACGACATGGAGCACATCTTCCCGCTGGCCCTGGCCATCGTGGCCGTCATCCTGGCCCTGTTGCTCCGGGCCGTGGTGGCCCCGCTCTACCTGTTGATCGGGGTGGTCCTCACCTACGTGGCCACGCTCGGGGTCATCTCGCTCATCTTCTTGACCGGTCTCGGCTACTCCGGCTTGGACTTCACCATCCCGATCGTCGTCTATCTGTTCGTCATGGCCATCGGCACCGACTACAACATCTTGATCTCGGCCCGCCTGCGTGAAGGGTTCGACGAGGGGGTGGCGCCGCGGGAGGCGGCCCGCCAGGCCATCATCCACGGCGGCCCAGCCGTCGGGGCCGCCGCCCTCATCCTGGCCGGCACCTTCGCCTCCCTGCTGCTCACCGGCATCCAGTTGCTGGAGGAGATCGGCCTGGCCGTGGCCTTGGGCGTGCTGCTGGCCGCCAACGTGCTGGCCACCCGCATCGTCCCCACCATCGCCGCCCTGCGCGGCTGGCACTTCTGGTGGCCGCACCACCGCCATCAGCTCACCGCGGTCGACCGGTCCGCCCTGCTGGAGGGCGAGGAGCTGCAGGACACCGGCCCCCATTGATCAGCCGGGGCCGAAGAGCTCTTCCAACAAGAACTGCGTCCTCGGCGCAATCGGGCGCCCCGGGTAGAACGCCTCGACAAGGTCCAGTCCCTGTTCGGCCGTACTGAAGCCACACAGGTGGTACAGGGTGCGGATGTCATCTGCGTCCTGATCGACGCGAGCGGCCAACAGCTTCATGGCCAGTAGGTACCGCGGCGAAGCGACCGAGACCGTCAACGCCGGCGTCTGGAGGACCACGCTGCGCTGCGGGTCATCCCCCGGGGCGAACGACTTCACCGCGTCGTTGAGCCAGTCCTCCGGCAGCGAAAGCTCTTCGGCCACCGCTCGGGCTGCCTCGTAGATCGCGGCCTTCGGCTCGAAGATGGCGTCGACGTCCCTCGTGACCCGACGGCTTGAGTAGGCGAGGGCCATGGCGCCTCCCCCGACGACGAACAGTTCTCCCCGGATGCCGCGTCGGTCCAACTCCTGCGAGAGGCTGGCGAGCGCCTCCCGGATCTTCTTGGCGTTCATGCGGCGATCCTCGTTAGACGCGATCAAAGGCCCCCTCGTTCACGAACACACCGTGCCGCTTCAGCTCAATCGGACTGTCCCGCAAGGCCATCGCTTCGTAACCCGGCAAGCCCGATACGAACCACCAGGGTTCGACGAACCGGCTGGGTTCGTCGGTCCATTCGGGCCATGGAAGATCCGCCTCGTCGCACAGGAGCTCGACAAGGCCCGCCATGACCGCGTCGAAGCGGCGGTCACCGGACGACTCCGGCGCTTCCTCGACAAGCCAGGATCGGCCGGCACGAGGAGATCCCCGGAAATCGTCGACGAAGTCGAGGAGTCGCCGCCATGCCGCCTGATCCCCCTCCTCATGGATGATGGTCCGGACCTGCTGGGCCACCTCCGCCATGGGCACCGCGCCCCGGCGTACCTTCGGCGACGATGCCAGGACGAGGTCGTGCCCGCTGGCTTCGAGGAGCCGGGCCACGGTGTCGAGACGGGGCGCAACGCTTCCCGACTCGTACCGGGCCAGCGTGGGCTGAGAAGTCCCCGCTCGTCGCGCCAGGTCGGCCTGGCTGAGGCCGGCCCGTCGGCGGGCCTCGCGGATCAGATTGGCGCTGTCCACGCACGGAGTATATCAGTACTGATATTCCCTGGCGTCGGCGGGACGCAGCGGGGGCGACGAACAGCTGTGTGGGCGCCCCGGACCGCCCCGCCCTATGATGTCCCCTGGATCTGACGGGGCGTCAGATCAGCCGATGGTCCGAGCAGGCCCCATCCCATGGACCAGGGCCGGCCCCACAGCGGAGGAACACAGGATGGACTTCGAGTTCTCGCCGGAGCAGACGGCCTTCGTCAAAGAGGTGGAGAGCTTCCTCGATGCCCACGACGATCCCGACGTCTTCGACGTCACCCGGGAGAACATGGCCCAGATCGTCGACACCCCCAAGCGCCGGGCCTTCATGGCCCAGATGGGGCAGCAGGGCTGGCTGGGGATGACCTGGCCCAAGGAGTACGGCGGCCAGGAGGGCGAGGGCGTCTACGAGTACCTGCTGAACGAGCAGCTCGCCGGCCGGGGCGGCCCGCAGATCGGCAAGGGGGTCGGCATCATCGGCAAGACCCTCATCCGGCACGGCAACGAGATCCTGAAGGAGGAGTTCCTCCCGAAGATCCTCCGGAACGAGGTGGAGTTCGCCGTCGGCTACTCCGAGCCGAACGCCGGGTCCGACGCCGCCTCGATGCAGCTGAAGGCGACCAAGGTGGACGGCGGTTGGATGCTGAACGGCCAGAAGACCTGGACCACGTCGGCACACTTCGCCGAGTGGTACTGGGTCGGCGCCCGCACCGACCCCGAAGCACCGAAGCACTTCGGGATCACCCTCTTCCTGGTCCCGCTGGACCAGCCGAACATCACGATCAACGCCATCTGGACCATGGGCGACGAGCGGACCAACGAGGTCTACCTCGACGACGTCTTCGTGCCCGACGAGTACGCGGTCGGCGAGCTGAACCACGGGTTCCAGTACATCTCGGAGGCACTCGACCTCGAACGGTTCACCATGTTCACCTTCTCGCCCATCGCCCAGCGGCTCGACCTGCTGATCGAGTACGTCAAGACGACCGTCCGCGACGGGGTGCCACTGAAGGACGATCCGGTGGTCCGCCGGCGCATCGCCCGGCTGGTCACCGAGGCCGAGGTGGCCCGGGTGATGGGGCTCAAGTTCGTCTTCGAGTCGGCCAAGGGCGGCGCCGCCCCGACGGCCGAAGCGTCCGAGTACAAGCTGTTCGCCACCGAGCTGTCCCGGCGGCTGGCCGACGCCTCCATGGACATCGGCGGGCCGGGCAGCCAGCTCCGGGTCAAGACCGAGGACGCTCCGATGCAGGGGCGCGCCGAGTCCACCTACCGCTACACGGTCATCGACACCATCGGCGGCGGGGCTTCGGAGATCCAGAAGAACATCATCGCCCGCCGCAAGCTGCAGCTCCCCAAGAACTTCTAGGTCGGCCGTGCCCCCTGTTCCCCCCGACGCGGGCCCGCTGGCCGGGATCACGGTGCTCGACCTGGCCAGCGTGGGCCCGGCCGCCCGCTGCACCCGGCTGCTGGCCGACTACGGCGCCGACGTCGTGAAGGTGGGGCCGGTGCCGGCGGCCGGCGCCGTCCAGATCGAGCCGGCCTTCTACGCCTACAGCGGGCATCGGGGCATGCGTCGGGTGCTGGTCGACCTGAAGGCCGAGGAGGGGCGGCAGGCCTTCCTGGCCCTGGCCGCCCAGGCCGACGTGGTGGTGGAGAGCTTCCGGCCGGGCGTGGTCGACCGGCTGGGCGTCGGCTACGAGGCGGTGCGGGCCGTCAACCCGGCCGTGGTGTACTGCTCCACCAGCGGCTACGGCCAGACCGGCCCGCGGGCCGGCTGGGCCGGTCACGACATCGACTACCTCGGGATCGGGGGGTTCCTGGCGACGACCGGACCCCGGGGCGACGGCGGGCCGCCGATCCCCGGCGCCACCGTCGCCGACGCGGCGGCGGGCGGGATGCACGCCGCCCTGGCGGTCACCGCCGCCCTGGCCGGGCGCCGGGCCACCGGAGAGGGCGCCTATCTGGACGTGTCGGTGGCCGACGGGGTGCTCTGGCTCATGTCGCTGGCGATCGACGAGCACCTGGCCACCGGGACCCAACCCGGCCCCGGGCACGACATCCTGACCGGCCGCTACGCCTGCTACGACACCTATCGGGCGGCCGACGGGCGGTGGCTGGCGGTGGGGGCCATCGAGCACAAGTTCTTCGCCAACCTCTGCCGGGCCCTCGGCTGCGAGCGGTGGGTCGACCACCAGCTCGACGACGAGGTGCAGGACGAGATCCGCGCCGACTTCCGGGCCGCCTTCGCCACCCGGGACCGGGACGCCTGGGCGGCCGAGCTGGCCGGCGCCGACACCTGTGTGGCGCCGGTGCTGGCCGTGGCCGAGGTGGACGACGACGAGCAGTTCGCCCACCGGGGGGCGGTGGTGGAAGCCGTGCACCCGACCCGCGGGTCCTTCCGCCAGGTGGGGCCGGTGCTCGCCGGCATGGGTCGCCCGGCCGGGCCGGTGCACCTGCCGGACCCGTCGGTGACCGACACCGAGCTGCTGTTGAAGGAGGCCGGCGTCGACCTGTCGACCGTCGCCGACTGGCAAGCGAAGGGAGCGATCGCGTGAGTGCCCTGTCGGAAGCGCAAGAACTGATCGGGGTCGAGCAGTACCCGACGGCCGGCGAGTTCCCGGTCGAGCGGGGCTACATCTGGACGACCTGCGCCTCGGTGGAGAACGGCAACCCGCTGTTCTGGGACGACGACGTGGCCGGGGCGCTGACCGGCGGGCCGATCGCCCCGCCGACGATGCTGTCGGTCTGGTTCCGCCCCCATCATTGGGCTCCCGGGCGAACCGAGGAGGCGCTGCCCCTGCAGGTGCACTTCGACCTGAAGGCGCTCTTCGGGCTGCCCGAGGCGGTCATCACCGACAACACGGTCACGTTCTACGAGCCGGTCCGGCCGGGGGACCGGCTCCGGACCCACCAGGTGCTCCGGTCGGTGAGCGACGAGAAGACCACCAAGCTGGGCACCGGCCGGTTCTGGGTGATCGAGGTCGTCTACCACAAGCAGGGCGGCGGCTCCCAGGGCGGCGGCTCCCAGGGCGACGGCTCCCAGGGCGGCGACCCCCAGGACGGCGGGGACCTGGTGGGGGTCGAGTCCTACACGGCCCTGGGTTACCGCCGAGAGGAGGCCGGTCGATGAGCGCCCCGGCCCCCCGCCTGCTCCACGGCAACGTGGCCGCCGGCGACGCCCTGCCCGAGCTGCGCTACGACGTCACCGCCACCACGGTGGTGCTTGGTGCGCTGGCCAGCCGGGACTGGCGGCCCATGCACCACGACAAGGACTTCGCCACCGGGCGCAACGGCACCCAGGACATCTTCATGAACACCCCCAACCAGGCGGCCTGGTTCTAGCGGTACCTGACCGACTGGACCGGCCCGCACGGCCGGATGGGCAAGGTGACGTTCCGCATGAAGGGGTCGGTGTTCCCCGGCGACACGATGGCGCTCACCGGCACGGTGGAGGGCACCGAGGTAGACGAGGCCGGCTGCGGCTGGGTGGCCGTGGCCATCCAGCTGGCGGTGGACGGCGACGTGAAGACGACCTGCAGCGCCCGCATCGCCGTGCCGCAGACGACCGACGACAACCCCTGGGCTCGCCGGGGTGACCAGTGGCGACCCTGAAATTGAACCTGCAACCGGAGGTGGCCTGACCCGTGCTGGACCTGGACTTCAGTCCCGAACAGGAGATGCTGCGGGAGACCGTGCGCGACGTGCTGGCGAAGCACTGCCCGCTGTCGGTCGTGCGCCAGATGGAGGACGATCCCGTCGGCTACCCGCCGGAGCTGTGGCAACAGCTGGGGGCGCTCGACCTGATCGGCCTGTTGCTGCCCGAAGAGTGGGGAGGATCGGGCATGACGCTGGTGGAGGGCGTGGCCCTCTACCAGGAGCTCGGCCGGGCCCTGGCGCCGACCCCCCACTTCGTGAGCGCCGTGCTCTCGGGCGGTGTCCTGGCGGCGGCCGGCAGCGACGGGCAGAAGGAAGCGTGGCTGCCCGGGATCGCCTCCGGTCGCGCCGTCCTCGTCCCGGCCTGGCTCGAGCCGGAGAACGGGTTCGGCCCCCGTGGGGTCCAGGCGCGGGCGGTGCCGGCCGGGGAGGGCTTCTCGATCAGCGGGGTGAAGCGGCATGTCGCCTTCGCCGCCGCGGCGGACCGCCTGGTGGTCCTGGCCCGGACCGGCGACCGGCCGACCGACGTCGACCTCTTCCTGGTTGACCCGGCCGCGGCGGGCGTCACCCTCACCCAACGGTTCTCCATCGCCTCCGACACGCAGTACGACGTGACGTTGGACGGGGTGACCGTCACCGCTGCCGACCGCATCGGTGCTGGCGGCTCGGGCTGGGCGACCTGGGAGCAGGTGCTGACGGACGGGCTCGTGCTGCTGGCCGCCCAGGCGATCGGCGGCGCCCGCTACGCCCTGGAGATCACCGTCCAGTACGCCAAGGACCGCAAGCAGTTCGACAAGCCGCTGGGGGCCTTCCAGGCGATCGCCCACTACCTGGCCGACGCCGTGACGGCGGTCGACGGGGGCGAGCAACTGGTGCACGAGGCGGCGTGGGCCGGGGCCAGCGGGCACCCGGTCGACCGGCTGGCGCCGATGGCCAAGCTCTTCGCCTGCCAGACCTTCCGCGACGTGACCGCCATGGCCCAGCAGGTGTTCGGGGGGATCGGGTTCACCCTGGAGTTCGACATCCAGCTCTACTTCCGGCGGGCCAAGCAGCAGCAGCTCAACTGGTCGGACAGCGGCACGCTGGAGGAGCGGGTGGCCGCGGCCGTACTGGACTGACCGCG
>CAYVPF010000035.1:16481-18760 GCA_964453355.1 uncultured Acidimicrobiaceae bacterium
GGCGAACTCCCCCCGCACGCTCAGCCGGGCGGCCAGCACCAGGTCGGCCAGCTGGACGGCGGTCGGCACATCGGCGTCGTCAGGCCGGGCGGGCGGGCGGAATTCGAGAGCGCCCATGGCCCGGTCGGCGGCGTAGGCCAGCCGGTCGAGGGGGGTGATGGCGCCGCCGGCGATGCCCTGCTCGGCCATCCAGGCGTCCACCAGGGCGTTGCCGAAGGCATCGGGCAGGGCGTCGGCCAGCAGGGCCGGCAGCCCGTAGAAGGTCTGCCGGGACAGCCGGGGGAACTCGTAGGGCTCCGGCCGCAGCGGCATGTGCAGGGGCGCCAGTTCGACGCCACCCTCGATCCAGTCCCGGTCGAAGGCGAAGGCGTACCAGCCGGTCGCCGGGTCGAGGGCGACCGCGCCGACCCGCCGGCCCCAGGCCCGCACCTCGACGACGTCGACCGGCTGGTAGCTCACGGCATCCTCACCCCGGGGCCCTGCGGTGACGGACCCGCTGCGCCGGTGGGCGGCGGCTTCGGTCCGACGCCTCGAGCAGGTCGAGGGGGTTGAACGAGGTGGGCGCCGGGCCCAACGTGTCCACCCAGTCGTCCTGACCGAGGGCCCGCAGGACGCGCACCAAGGTCGTCACGGTGGCTCCGGCGCCGCTTTCCAGGTGCTTGACGGCGCCGACCGAGATGTTGGCCCGATCGGCCAGCTCGGCCTGGGTGAGCCGGCCGGCGACACGGAGGGTACGGAGACGAGTGCCCAGGACGGCTTCGAGCTCGTCGATCTTGACCTTGGTCCTCGCCATGGCCATTAGTATAGCTACCAGACCTACGGCTCACCACCACCGCTGCTCCTGAAGATATATTTATGATCTTTAAATGGGTATATCCAGTTAAAAGGTATAAATCTATCCCTACCTGGTTGCCAGCCGGCGGGCCACAAAGGGTACGGGCCCATGGGCGGCAACGCCCCGCAGGCCCCATCGTCGGCATCGCCGCCACCCCGGACGGGAAGGGGGTACTGGGAAGTGGCCGTCGACGGTGGCCTGTTCGCCTTCTCCTCTGTCTGACCCCGCACCGCTTGTCCCGACCACCCGGTCCGGGGCGACCGGATGGTTAGCTGCGCTCGACGCCGGGCGACCGCACATCCAACCCTGCCAGTTCCGCCGCAGCGCGGAGCCGATCGTCGTACGTGAACAGGACGCCGAGATCCGGGCCCAGCGCCAGGGCCGCGGCCAGGTGGACCGCGTCCAGCGATCGGAGCTCCGGCGGCTCCAGTTCGCCGGCGCGTTCCAGCAGGGGGCTGTCGAGCCGGATCAGGTCCAACGTACCGGTCAGCCGCCGAGCTGCCCCGGTCAGGTCGGCCCTTCCCGCCCGCCGCAGAGCCCGCTGCGCTTCGGTCCGCAACAGGTCGGCCGACGCCCGGCGGGGCCAGCGCAGCAAGCTCAGCCGGAGCTCCTCGGACTCCGCCTCCGCCACCAGCAGCTTTACGAAGGCCGACGAGTCGAGGTAGGCGACGCTACCGCTCACCGGCGCGCAGCTCGGCGAGAGCCGCCGAGACCGACAACCCACCCGTCGGCCGTGCTGGCAGGTGCAGCTCGTCGGCTACGTCTAGGAGATCGCCCGCCCCCTCGACCGCCCGTCCCTCCACCACCAACTGCTCCAGGACGCCCGGCCGCAGCGGGACGATCCGGGCGATCGGATGCCCGTGCTCGGTCACCTCGATCACCTCTCCTGCCACCACTCGGCGCAAGACCGCGCTCGCCTGCTGGCGGAGCTCTCGTATGCCCACGGAGTTACTCATGGTGTCTACAAGGTAGCACTTTATTGCGGAAGAAGGGTACCCTGCCGACACCAGGGCGACGCCGACGGTCAGGTGCGGTCGGCCTCCAGCCGGCGGCATTCCCGCAGGCCCCGCACCAGCCGTTCGGTGTTCCGCCGCCCGCCGAGCTCCTGCAGGGCTTCGTAGTCGGCCAGGGACAGCAGCACGGCATCGCCGGCATCCGACCGGATCTCGACGGGCAGCCCGTCGACGACGACCTGGCGGATCAGCGCCGGGAGCACCTGCCCGGCAGCCTCTGCGGTGATAGCCACGTTTCTCCTTCTGCCCCCAAACCGGACTTGCATTGTAGCTTCCCGGGCCCGGCCGGAACGATCAGCGCCGGGTCCAGCGATCGGTGTCGGCGACCGTTCAGCGAAGGACCAGGCGGCGGTCGTCGCCGACCACCCCGGTCCGGCCGACGGCCTCGGCGGCCACCAGGGAGGCCAGCTCGTCGGTGTCGGTGACGACGG
>CAYVPF010000036.1:0-18646 GCA_964453355.1 uncultured Acidimicrobiaceae bacterium
GGTCGCCGCGGTGATCTTGGTGGCCCTGTTCGTGCCGCCGCTCTCCCTCGAGGTCGGCCGCTCCGAGGTGGCCGAGACGGTCCAGTTCGCACTGGCCGCCCTGGTCGTCCCCCCGCTGATCGTGCTGGGTGCGCCGTGGCGAACGCTGGGGCTGGCCCCGGGAGGCGGCGCGGCGACCGGCGGGCGTCCGTTCGGTCGATGGGCTGCCGTCCGGGAACGGCACCCCGAGCTGATCCGGGCCCTCGCGTTCTTGGTGGTCGACGTCGCCGTCCTGGTGGTGTGGCGGACGCCGGCCGCCGTGGACGCCCTGGCGGCCCACGGGTGGCTGGCCGCGGTCGAGGTGGTCTCCGTGGTGGTGGCCGGCTGCGGGCTCTGGCTCGAGTTGGTGGATTCGCCGCCCCTGGCTCCGAGGGTGCCCCGGCCGTGGCGAGCGGTGCTGGCCGCTTTGGCCCTGTGGGCGGTCTGGATCGTGGCCTACCTTCTGGGGCTGTCCCATGCGGCCTGGTACCCGGCGTACCACCACCGGCCCGGGGTCGGGCTCAGCGTGGCCGCCGAGCAGCAGCTGTCGACGGGGATTCTGTGGCTCGCCGCGGCCTGCGCCTTCGTTCCGCTCGTCTTCACCGACGTGCTGGAGTGGCTGCGGCGGGAGGACGACCCCGACACCGAGCTGCGCCGGCTGCTCCGGGCCGAGCGGCACGCCGGCGGGACCTCCGGCGGCTCAGGGGCCTGACGGTGGGGTGGGTTCGGGCAACCGGGGGAGTGTCGGGGCCGGGATGTGCCCTCCGGCCGCCCGACTGGCCGCGGCCACCTCGGCGTCGGCCTTGGCCCGATCGCCCGCCAGTAGCCGCACCTCTTCGGTCAGCCCGGACTGGGCTTTGGCATCGTGGGGATTGGTCGTAAGGGCCTGGACGTCCTCGATGGCGGCCAGGGCGTCGGACGTGGCCCACAGGGTGACGGTGTTGACCGCCGTTCCCATGTCCCGCCCGGCGGGTGTTCCCGGCAGTGTGATTGTGGACAGGTTGAAGATTGTGGCGTTGGCGAACGAACAGGCGTCCTGGTCGTCACGCATGAGCCCGGGGATCTGCCCCCGTTCGCCCGCCGTGACCGTTCCGTCCAGTTGGCGCTGGTACAGGTCGAAGGTCTGCTGTACCGAATAGGCGCAGGGATGCACGTCGGTGTCGAGCGCGTGGAGCACCGACTTGGCGTCGGCCACCTTCTGGCCGGACGAGGCCTTCTGGGGGAGGTCGGAGACGACCGTGATGGCCGCGATCAGGACCACTGCTCCGGCCACCAGCACGGCCCGTCGCCGGTACCACGGCCGCCCCCGGCCGCCTGCGATCTTGTCGCCGGCTTCGGTCGGCGCGGTCTCTTGCGGGCCCGGACTCCCGGCCGCGGCCGTGTCAGGGGCGTCCTGCGGCGGGGAGCCGGCCGGGATGCTGCTCGTGCTCATCGGGCTCCGGTCAACTGGTCGGCGTAGGTGGCGATGCCGGCGGCGAACCGAGTGATCTGCGAAGCCGGCAACGAGAAGACGCCCGAGGTGCTCTCGTTGGCGAACGGGGTGGCACTCCAGGCCAGGGTGCCGTTCGGACGTACGAAGTACATGATGTCGTTGTGGGTGGCCACGCCCGTGGTGGGATCAGCCGTGATGCTCTCACCGTAGGCCTTCCAGACCGGGTTCAGCCGGTCGAGCGGACCGGTCAGGAACCGCCATCCGCCCATGGCGGCCAGTGTGGGCTGCGTCAGGACGGGGCCGGCCGCGGCGGCCGTCGTATGGAGGGGGTCGCTGTTCACGGTGACGAATGTGACCGGCACCGCCCCCGAGGCGAGGTCGGC
Organism: uncultured Acidimicrobiaceae bacterium; assembly: GCA_964453355.1. GTDB lineage: Bacteria > Actinomycetota > Acidimicrobiia > Acidimicrobiales > RAAP-2 > DASZUK01. The sequence goes on from CAYVPF010000036.1 coordinate 1,834, forward strand.
GTGGGCCTGGGCCAACTCCGCCGCCAGCACCGGGCACATGTCGTTGCAGCCGGCGTTGGCGAACGTGAGCACGACCACGTGCCCGCGGAGGTCGCCGAGGGAGACCGAGGCGCCGTTCGCCGCGTCCGTCAGGGTGAACGGAGGGGCGGGCTTCGACCCCAGGCTCACCAGGTCCATGAAGGCGGCCAACGACGCCTGAACCTGGCCGCCGGCCACAGGCGCCCGCCCCGGATCGACGGCGGGGGCCGGCACGGTGGTGGCCGGGACTGTTGTCGATGTGGCCGTGGGGCCGCCTGTCCCCGCCCCGAGGAAATGATCGGCCACCGTGCCGCCGAGCCCGAGCACGACCACGGCCAGGACGGCCCAGAAGACGACCCGGCGCGGCACCTTGGGTGCACCGGTGGCGAAGGCTGCCGCCCGGTCCACGCCGGGGCCGTCCGGCGGCTCGGCGGAGGGAGGTGGCCCATTCGCCGGACGGCTGTTGGCACCCTCCAGGTCCACCGTCATCGGGGGCTCTCCTGGCCAAGTAGCCGCTCGGTCCAGCGGTGGAGGGAGGCGGTCGTCTGGGTTCCGAACGCCTCGCCCACCACGCGGCCTCGGGCGTCCAGGAAGTAGGTCACCGGCAGGACGCTCACGCGGTACTGCTGGGCCACCCGGGCCGTGGCGTCGACGGCCACCGGGTAGGTGGCCCCGGCGGCGGCCAGGAGGCGCTCCGCCGCGGCGGCATTGGTGTCGTTGGTGTCGACCCCGATGACGGACACCCGCCCGGCATCTTGCTTGGCGGTGGCGGCCACCGCCTGGAGCTCCGCCCGGCAGTCCGGGCACCAGGAGGCGAAGAAATTGACCATGGTCGGGTGCCCCCGGCTGGCCGCCAGGTCGACGGCGTGGCCGCCACCGAGTCGGGTCAACGAAAAGGCCGGGGCGAGGGATCCGGTCCGCAGCGCGGTCGGGGCGGTCGTGGGGAAGGACCGCGGCGGGGTCGACGAACGGGAGCTGACGACGAAGGCGATGAAGCCGATCAGGACCAGCCCGGCCAGCCCGGCCAGGATCTTGAAGAGCCGGTCGTTGCCGGTCCTCGCCGTCCCCGGTCTTCCTCCCACCGGCTTGCCGTCACCGGACACGACGGCGGGTCCGTCCTCAAGGGTGGAGGACAACGGCGTCGACCCCCATGGCGACGAACAGGACGGTCAAGTAGGTGATGGAGTACCCGAACAGCCGCATGGCCCGCTGCCGGGTCGGCGACCGCCGGAGGGACCAGGCGTAGCCGAAGAACAGGGCGCCCAGCACGGCGGCGACCACGAGGTAGCCGGGCCCGAGGTGGGCGATGGGGTCCAGGGCGACGGAGAGTGCCCACAGGACGACCGTGTACAGCAGGATCTGCCGGGCCACCGACGCCAGGTCTGCCACCGCCGGGAGCATCGGCACCTCGGCTCGCCGGTAGTCGTCCCGGTAACGGATGGCCAGGGCCCAGAAGTGCGGAGGCGTCCAGACGAAGATGATGGCGAACATCACCACCGGCGCGAGCGACAACCGCCCGGTGACGGCCGCCCAGCCGACCAGCACGGGAACGGCCCCGGCGGCGCCCCCGACGACGATGTTCTGCGGTGAGCTCCGCTTGAGCCAGACCGTGTAGACGCCCACGTAGAAGGCGGTGGCGGACACCGCCAGGACGGCGGAGAGCAGGTTGACGGTCAGCCAGAGGACCAGGAACGCCGCCAGCTCCAGGGCCACGGCGAAGACCAGAGCCTCCAGCGGGGCCACGACACCGGTGACCAACGGGCGACCTTTGGTGCGGTCCATGACGGCGTCGATGTCACGGTCGTACACCATGTTGAGGGCATTGGCGCCGCCGGCGGCCAGCGCCCCGCCGACCAGGGTGAGCGCCACCAGCCGGGCCGACGGCAGGCGGGCCGCGGCCACGAACATGGTGGGGACCGTGGTGATCAGCAGGAGCTCGATGATCCTCGGCTTGGTCAACGCGACGAAGCCGGCCAGGCGGGCGGAGAGCGGCACCGAGGCCGGGCCCACCGAGGCGTCGGTCATGTGGATCGTCCGTGGCGAGCCGGGGAACCGACAGCCGACGGCGCCCCCCACCCGGTCCCCGCTCGCTCTGACATGTCCCCTCCTTCGACACGTCCCGTGCTGTGACGGACACCCCCCGGGGCCGTCAACGTTCGGCCTCCAGGTTACGCCCATGGAGGACCCCGGGGCGGCCGATCTCCGGTGACCTGCCGGCCCGGGTGAATCGGCCCGGGTGAAGCGGATGGCCGAGCGCCGTCCCGGGCGCGATGATGGGCGGGCGACCACCGGCGAGCTCGAGTTCGGACGGTGGTCGCCATCGGGGATCACGCCTTCTGGAGGAGGTACGACGATGCGCTACACGAGCCTCGGCAGGAGCGCACTCAGCGTCTCACGGGTGGCCTTCGGGACCTGGCAGCTGGGTGGGGACTGGGGTGCGACCGACGAGGAGCAGGCGATCTCCGCCATCCGCACGGCCGCCGATGACGGGGTGACGTTCTTCGACACGGCGCAGGGCTACGGCTTCGGGGCCTCCGAGCGGCTCCTCGCCAAGGCGCTCGACGCCTACCCACGCGACGCAGTCGTGATCGCCACCAAGGGTGGTCTCCGGCCGGCCGACGGCGGTGGGGTGGCCCGCGACGCCAGCCCCGGTTGGGTCCGCCAGGGGGTGCACGACAGCCTGACGGCCCTCGGGACCGACTACATCGACCTGTACCAGGTGCACTGGCCGGACCCCAAGACCCCCTTTGAGGAGACGGCGTCTGCGCTGGCCGACCTCGTGTCGGAGGGCAAGATCCGCCACGTCGGGGTGTCCAACTTCGATGCCGAACAGATCGAGGAGTTCAGCGCCAGCCTGGCCGTGGAGACGCTGCAGCCGCCATACCACCTGTTCCGCCGAGACATAGAGAAGGCGATCCTGCCGTACGCCGCGGCCCACGATATTGGCGTCCTGGTCTATGGCCCGCTCGCCCACGGCCTGCTCTCGGGGCGGATGGGCCCGGAGGCCACGTTTGCGCCGGGTGACTGGCGGGCGTCGAGCGACGTATTCCGCGGTGACGCCTATCGGCGCAATCTGGCCGTCGTGGCCGAGCTCGGCCAGGTGGCCGGTGAGCTGGGCCTCTCGCTCAGCCAGTTGGCGGTCGCCTGGGTCCTGGCGAACCCCGCGGTCCAGGTGGCGATCGTCGGCACCCGTGACCCAGCCCACATCGCCGAGGCCGTGGCCGCTTCGGACATCGACCTGGACCACTCGGTCCTGCAGCGGATCGACGAGATCATGCGGGCGTCGGTGCCGGTCGGAGGGCCGGCACCCGAACTGATGCCCGACGGCGGCTGAGGCGCCGTCAGGGGCCGCGGCCTGTACCGCGGCCTGGCCCGCCGCCGTCGCCGGGGGGCGCCACCGGCGCCTCGGCCACGTCGCCGGGGGTCGGAGTCCGCGAGCGGGCACGCGAAAGGCGAGACCGGACGGACCGGGCCGGGCCGGGCGACGGGATGAGGGCGTGGCCGATCAGTTGGCGTTGGCCGGGCCGGCGCTGGGGCGGTCGGCGAGGGGACACGGGGCCGGTCCGCAGGTGCTGCCGCCGGCCCGACCACGGCGCCGGTGGTGCGATGAGCCGGTCGCAGAGCCGGTAGGCGGCGCTCTCGTAATTGACCCGCCAGCCGCGGAAGTCCGGCCAGGACTCCTCGGCACTGCGCTCCACCGCGAAACCGGCGTCGACCAGCATGCCCACGGCCTGCTCGTACTCCTCGTAGGAGAGGTCGATCGGGCCCTCGGGGTTCGGGTCGGGGTCGACCGGCCAGTTGAGGGTGAGGGCCAGCCGGTCGAACAGGGTGAAGCCCATGCGCAGGCACAGCCGAGCCTCCGAACTGGCCGTCCCGGGGGCGAGGGCCAGGTGCATGGCCGCGGCGTCGAGCACCGAGAGGAGGCCGATCACCCACGAGTACCAGGGCTCAGGCGAGCGGAAGAGGAGGAGCACCGGGTAGGTGGTATGGCTTTCGGCGACGTCCGCCGCCCACTCTTCCCACGCCGCGTAGAGGTCGGGAAGGGTGTCGGTGATGCCGACGAGCTGGTGACGGACAAGCAGCTCGGGGCCCCAGGCCGGCAGGCCGCCACGGCTCTCGAGCAGCGCTACCAGGGACTCCCGACGGCTGAAGGCGCCGTAGAGGGTGGGGAGGTAGGCGATCTGGAGGGCGACGATGACCACCCACGAGGCCCCGGCGGCGATGTCGACGGGGACCACCGCCTCCCCGCCGGCATGGATGCCGCCGACGGTGAGCACCGCGGTCAGCGCCTGGAGCAACCCGTCACCGAAGGCGTGATGTGTGGCGGTGACCACGAGGCCGAAGCCGAGGGTGAGGCCGGCGGCCCACCCGAGCAGCTGCAGGACGAGGGCGGCCGGTCCCGCCGGGGCCAAGATGGCGTCCTTGCCCTCGTAGGTACGGGCCGGACGGGCTGCGGCGATGAACGACAGGAGCACGAGCCGGTTGATGTGCAGCGTCAGCCGGTCAATGCCGAACGGCCGGCGCGGCAGCACCATGGTGAAGATCACGTTGGCCAAGGTGGCGAGGACCACCAGCAGGCCGGCGATCAGGAGCCACGGATTCAGTGCGTTCCTCCCGGCTGTCCGAGGGAACGCGTCACGACGGTGACGTCCTCGTCCCCGAAACCGGCGTCGACCACGCGCTGCCATTCACGAGCCAGGCCGCCGAGAGCGAGAAGGCGGTCGTCACCGGCTGCCTGCAGGGCGAGGTGCACGTCCTTCAGCGCCAGGGACAGGGCGAACTGGGCCGAGAATTCGTCCCGGGCGATCCGCGACAACTTGGCGGCCTGCCAAGGGGACACGAGCGGGCCGCCGCCCAGGCCGTCCACCACCGTCTCGGTCTGAAGCCCCAACTGCCAACCGAGAGCCACCGACGCCGCGAGCGCTTCGGCCCCGAGGGCGAGCCAGGTGTTGGCCACCAGCTTGAGCCGCGTCCCGGCGCCAACGGCGCCGACCCACACCGTGCGCTGGCCGAGGGCACCGAAGAGCGCGGCCACCCGTGGGCGGACCTCTTCGGGCCCCGAGGCGAAGATCGTCAGCTTCCCCTGCTCGGCAGGATCCTTGCTCCCCGACACCGGAGCGTCGAGGAGCGTCACGTCCGGGCGTTCGGCGCTCACCAACGTCGCGATCCGCTCAGTTCCCGCCACGCCGATCGTGCTCATCTGCACCCAGATCGCGCCCGGTGCCAGCGCGGCGAGCATGCCCTGGTCTCGGGCTATCGAGATCACGGCGTCGGTGTCGGTGACCATCGTCACGACCACTGCCGCTCGCCGGGCGGCGTCGGCCGCAGACTCGGCAATGTGGGCACCCTGGACGGCGAGGTCCCGGGTCGCCTCGGGCCGGCGGTTCCACACGATGGTCGGGATGCCGGCGCGTAGCGCGCTCGTCGCCATCCCGTGGCCCATCGCTCCGATTCCGAGCACGGCAACTGGTTCGTCAGTCGATGCCATACGTCCCCCTTCGGGTGCCTGTCGGGTCGGGAACGCAACCAGCATCGCGCCTCCTGGCCCACGCTGCATTGGGAACATCTATTTCGGCATTCGCGGTTGATTTCCGAATCGGCCGGATGGATCATGGAGGGGACGACGGAGGGCTTTCCGATGACCGCACGGGGCGCTGGATCGAAGCTGGCCAGCAAGCCGTGTTTCGACTGCCTCGACGAGGCGATCGCCGTCGATCGCCCGCTGCTTCGGGCGCCCAACGGGGTCGCGTTCTGGTTGATCGCCTACGTGTTCGCCGTCACCATGTTGGGGACGACGCTGCCCACCCCCCTGTACGTGCTTTACCAGGGCCAATGGCACTTCTCGTCCGGGGTCGTGACCTTGATCTACGCCGTCTATGCGGCCGGGGTGCTGGCCGCCCTGGTGTTCGCCGGCCGCGCCTCGGATCAGGTCGGGCGGAGGCCGGTGCTCGGAGCCGCTCTCGCGCTCAGTGCACTGAGCACCGTCGTGTTCATCGCGGCGCCATCCGTCGGGTGGCTCTTCGTAGGCCGGATCCTGTCCGGCTTTTCCGCCGGCCTCATGACCGGTACCGGCACCGCGGCGCTGACCGAGATGCTGGGCCCGGCCAAGCCCCGCCGGGCCTCGCTCGTGGCCACGGTCGTCAACACCGGCGGCCTCGGCCTCGGTCCGCTCATCGCCGGTCTGTTCGCCGCGTTCGCACCCAGTCCGACCGTGCTTGTCTTCGAGGTGTACTTGGGCTTGCTGGCCGTCGGGGCGCTTGCCGTGGCCTCGGTACCCGAGACGGTGGCCCAACGTGGACGGCTGTCCCTTCGGTTCGCCGGCTTCGGCCTGCCGGACGCGGGGAGAGGCGAGTTCTTCTCCGCCGGCGTCGCCGGGTTTGCGGCTTTCGGTCTGCTCGGGATCTTCAGCGCCCTCGCCCCCACCTTCCTTGGCGAGGTGCTGCATCAGCACAACCTTGCCGTTGCGGGTGCCGTGGTGTTCATGCTGTTCGGAGTCTCCGCGGTCACCCAGCTCTGTGCAGGACGCTTGGACTACCGCAAGGTCGTGTCTTTCGGCTTGGCGCTCTTCCTCTTAGTCCTCGCCCTCATCGTCGCCGGGTTGTCCCAGGCTTCGCTGGGTCTCTTCTTGGCCGGCACCGCCGTAGGGGGGATCGCCGTCGGCTGCGTCTTCTTGGGGAGTCTCTCGATCGCCAACCGGCTGGCCCCAGCCGAGCGAAGGGGTCAGGTCATCTCCTCCTACTTCGTGTTGTGCTACTTGGGGCTGACCGTGCCGGTCATCGGCGTAGGCATTTCCTCCGAGTACTTCGGCATCTTCAGGTCAGTGCTCGTCTGTTCGGTGGGCCTCGCCATTCTGGCCGTCCTGTCGTTGGGCGCCCTGCGGATGGGTGAGTAGTGGTCAACGAGGAGAAGCCGAATGCCGCAGATACCCCATGAGGTGCACACCCTGGGAATCGTCCTTCACCCGCACCGCGACTCGGCCAAGGCCGTTGACACGATCCTCGGTTGGGCATCGGAACGGGGCATCACCGTCGTCGGATTGGCCGAGGAGGTGTCCCGCCTTGGGTGCGCCGCTGTCGGCGTCACCGCCGAGGAGATGGCAGACCGCGTAGACCTCCTTGTCGGACTCGGCGGCGACGGCACGGTCCTGCGTTCGATGCGGCTCTCGGATCGCCATCACACCCCGGTCCTCGGCGTGAACCTCGGAAAACTCGGGTTCTTGGCCGAGGTGGACGTTACTGAACTTGCATCGGCCCTGACCGCCATCGGCGAGCGCCGATATCAGACCGAGCCGCGGGCCGCTCTCGATGCTGCGGTCGGGACGCGACGGTTCACCGCCTTCAACGACGTCGCCCTCGTCCGCCAGCCTGGGGAGGGGATCGCCGCGATCGGCCTCACCTTGGAGGGTCACCACTTTGTCGACTATCTGGCGGATGCCGTCATCGTGGCGACCCCAACCGGTTCGACGGCCTACAACTTCTCCGCCGGGGGCCCAATCGTCGCTCCCTCGATCGCCGGGATCCTGGTGACCCCGTCTTCGTCACACTCGGTGTTCAACCGCTCGATCCTCGTCGATCACACGCACTCCCTGCAGCTTCGCATCCTCGAATCCTCCGGAGCCCTCGCCGTTGAGGTGGACGGACGGGTGGCCGCCCACGTGGCGCCCGGCGACGGTGTTTCGGTCACTTCTCGGCCCGACGCGGCACAGATGGTGCGATTTGATCGAGCAACATTTTACCAACGTGCCCGACGTAAGCTCGGAATCACTGGTCCCATGGAACTGGGCCCGGTGACGGCGTCTACCACTGAGGTCTGATCGGCCTACGTCGCCAGATGTCAGGCGAGCAGGCCCGTGGCCGGAATCAGGTGACGTTGGGGGACCCAACCCGGAGCGCTCCCGAACCGTCCGGTTGACGTCGGCGAAGGAGGCCGGCGACGGCGGTGCCCCAGATCAGGACGAGGATGCCGTAGAGGCCGAGTGACGCGGCGGCGGCCGGTCCGAAGGCGGCGACGGCGAGATCGGCAGCGATGGCGAAGTCCCGCATCGAGGTCGTGAGTAGCAGGGCGCGGCTGGCCCGTCTTGGGATGCGGACGCCGAGCAGCCAGCCCAGTACCGCCGAAGCGGCCAGAAAGACGACGAGGGCCAGCGCAACCAAAAGATAGGGAGCGGAAAGGTGCACCTCGGCGGCGATGAGGGCCACCAGGGCGGCGACCGCGGCGATGGCCGTGACGTTGGCCGGTCGCTCGGCTCGGTCGGCGGACGGGATGAAGCCCCGGAGCAAGAGACCGGCGGCCAGCGGGAGCGCAACGACGAAGGCCAGGTTGACGATGATGGTGGCGGGGTGGACGTGGGCGTGACCGGCTTCGAGGGTGAGGATGGGACCGGCCAGGGCGACGGTCGCCAGGGTGGAGCCGATGAGGACGCCGGCCGACAGCGCAGCCTCTCCGTCGGCCATCGCCGTGGTGGCCACCGAGGCGATCTCGCAGGGAGCCAACCCGGCGACCATGACGCCGTCGCGCAGCGAACCGGCGGCGACCAACCGCGAGGCCACCCAGGAAAGGGCCGGGAGCACCACGATCCCGGTGGCCACCGCCGCCAGCAGCGGCCGCCACGTCCCCCTGAGCCGGCGCAAGGCGGTCGGCTCGATGGTGAGGGCGGTGGCGAAGACCAAGACGGCGAGCAGGACGTTGATGCCTTGGTGGGAGGCCAACCACGCCAGCGGCGCTTGCACGGTGAGGCCGAGAGCGGCGGCCACGAGCACGCTGAGCAGTTCGGGGTAGGCCCCGACGAACGAGCGGAGTCGAGTGGCGGGCTGGCCCACCTCAGCCGGCGGCGACGGTGGGCCCGCAGGCGACGTTGCCGCCCCCTGCCGGCCCGGCCATGGCGTGGGCCGGGAACAGGGCGTCGAGGAGGTCGGGAAACTCCTTGGCCTCGGCAGCGAGGGTGACCAGGCCGGCCCCGATCTCCATCACGAACCGGGTCGTCTCGCAACAGGCGGTCTCCGCCGCGCACAGCCGAGCCAACGTGGCTATACGAACGGGATCGGCCTCGAAGACGAGCCGCACCGTGCCGCTGATGTGTTCGACGGCGGTGGCCGTGCCAGCCAGAGCTCGCCATTCGACGATGCGTGTCGTGAGCTCTTCGGGGCTGAGCGAGCAGCCCCAAGGTCGGGGGTCGGTGGCCACCTCCAGATCGGCCTCGCAGCCGCATCCCTTCCCGCAGCGTTCGGGGCCGGGGTCCCGAGCCGAGAGGCGGCCGAGCACGGTGTGGAGCTGGCGCTCGAACGCCGACAGTTCCCCCAGCTGCTTGTGGACTTCTTCGATCCGTTCGACCAGGAAGGCCCGGAGGCGGGCCTGGAGGGATCGGCATTCGCCGTTCGGCCAGGCCGCCACCAGGTCGGTGATCTCCTCCAGGCGCATGCCGATGCCCTTGGCTCGGGTGACGAACGCCAACTCTTCGACGGCCGAGTCGTCGAAGACCCGGTAGCCGTTCGGCGCCCGCCGGGCCGGCGACAGGAGTCCGACCCGCTCGTAGAACCGCACCGTCGAAGGGGCCACGCCGGCCCGGTCGGCCAGCTCTGAGACCCCGAGTCCTTCCACGCCGACAGCGTAAACCTTGAACTCCACTTCAAGGTCAAGCCCGCGGGGCCGCCACACCACCGATCGTCATCGGGCGGCTCGGCGACCGGACCCGGTCACTCGCCGGTCTTGTCGGCCCCGGTGGCGACCGGCCGGCGACGAGCTCCCACAGCCCGGTCTCGCTCGCCATCAGCCGACGGTCCCTACTGGGCCTCGGGGGCGACGAACTGGAATTCGAGCTCGACCCGGACCTTCTGGCCGAGTGCCATCTTGTCCATGCCGAGTGGCATGTTGAAGTCGATCCCGAAGTCGTCCCGGTTCACCTCGCCCGTGGCGCTGAACCCGGCGTGGGTCTTGCCGTCGGCGGGGAAGACCTCGACGCCGTTGAACTCCACCTCCAGGGTGACCGGGCGGGTGACGCCATTGATGGTGAGGTCGCCGGAGAGCTCGTACTCGCCGTCGTCGAGCCGGCGCACGGCGGTCGAGCGGAAGGTCATCTCGGGGTGCTGCTCGGTGGAGAAGAAGTCGGTGCCCCGCAGGTGGGCGTCGCGGTCGGGCTGGTTGGTATCGACCGACCCCATGTCGATCGTCGCCTCGATGGCCACGTCGTCGACCGTTGCCCCGACGCGGAGGGTGGCGTCGAAACGGTCGAACCGGCCCCGCACGTTGCTGAGACCGAGATGGCGGATCCGGAAGTGCACGCCGGAGTGGTTGGCATCGAGCACCCACAGGCCGGGTGACAGTGGCAGGGCGCTCGATGCGGCTTCGGTGGTCATGCGACTCCTCGTACTCGATGGTTCGACCAGCTCAGCATAGGGGTCCGTATCCGTCGGCAGCTCATTCGTCGGCCGCCGTCGGCCGCTCAGTGACGGCCGATCACGTTGCTGGCGATCATCTTGACGAACTGGTCGTCAATCGGCTCGCGGGAGAACCAGCGCCGGTAGAAGAGCGGTCCCATGAGCGCGGCGATCGTGGTCGAGTGGTCAGTTCCGGATGGGAGCTCGCCCCGGGTTACCGCGCGCTCGAGCACTTCCCGGAGCGGGCCGGCATGGCCGTGCTGGATGCGGCGGTGGATATCGGCGAACTCCGGGTCACGCTCGGCCGCGTCGACGATCGAGGGTAGGACGGCGGCCCAACGCGCCGTGCTCAGCAGCTGCGCCAGGTTCGCCAGGAGCATCGTGACGTCGCCTTCGAGCGAGCCGGTGTCGGGTATCTCCTGCTCGGCGCTGATCCGGGAGCAGGCGTCGACGACGAGCGCCTCCCGGGTAGGCCAGTGACGGTAGATGGTGGTCTTGGCCACCCCGGACCGGCGGGCAACGTCATCGACGGTGAGTCCGCCGACCCCGTTCTCGCTGAGCAGCTCGAAGGTCGTCGTCAGCACCCGGTCTCGCGATCGCCTGACGCGACCGTCGAGGACGCCGGCCTCGGCGCCGGTGTCGGTCGATGACGGCAGGGAGGTCTTCGCCGGCTGAGCGTGGCCAGAGGTGCCAGAGGTTCTTTTCGCCATCGTCCGATCTCGTCGCGCCTTGTACCGTACACTACGAAACGGTATCGTAGCGTTACTGCGCAACAGTTGGACCCCCGAGAGGAGCCTGCCGTGGATTTTGCCTCAGTCCGAATGATCACCGACGACGTGGAGCGGGTGGTCCAGTTCTACGAGCGGGTCACCGGCGTCGGAGCCGTGCGCTACACGCCGGTGTTTGCCGAGCTCGTCTTGCCATCGTGCACCCTGGCGATCGGCCACACCCAGACCACTCAGCTGTTCGGAACCGACTCCGCCCGCCCGGCCGAGAACCACAGCGTCATCATCGAGTTTCGCGTCGACGACGTCGACAGCGAATACCAGCGGCTCAAGCCGCTGGTGAACGACTGGGTTCAGGAGCCCACCACCATGCCCTGGGGCAACCGGTCCATCCTCTTCCGCGACCCCGACGGCAACCTCGTCAACTTCTTCACTCCGGTGACCGAAGAAGCGATCCAGAGGTTCCGGCGCTGACCGTAGAGCAGCAGGCTACGGTGCCCGGTGTGCGCAACAACCAGCTGTCGAAGCAGGTGGTCCAGCTGTTGCAGGGCCGGCCGGGATGGACCTTCGAGGCCAGTGCCACTCCGGGCGCTCCTCCGGCGTGGTGCTACACCGATAGTGGGGGAGTGGAGCTGGCGGTGATCGTCGACGGTGGCGCCGTTCGGATCTACCTGGAGAGGACCGACCAGGACGTCACGGTGGCCGACGTCGACCAGCTGGCCGAGTGGTTGGCCGCCAACGCGGCCCACGCCATCCAGGGGGACCAGAAGGACGGCATGCTGGGCCGGTTGAAGGGCGGCAAGTTCTTCACCTGGAACTGACCCCTTTGGGGGTCGCCTAGGTGGCGGCCTAGGTGGTGGCCGCCAACCCCACCACCGGCTGCCCCCCGGTGGCGCCCACCGCCGAGCCAACGAATGGGGCATCGCCGAAGGCGAACACCCCGCCGTCGGCTCCGACCAGCCAGTACCCATGGCCGTCCGGGCTGCGGCTGACGCCGCGGACGTCGTTCACCGCCACGGCGTCGGCCGGTAGTGAGCCCAGGAACGGTGCGTTGCCGAAGGCGAACACCCCGCCGTCGGAACCCACCAGCCAGTACCCGTGGCCGTTGGCGGTGCGGGCGATGCCGGTGATCGGCTGGTGGACCGGCCCGACGGCGGAGCCGTAGAAGCCGGCGTCCCCGAAGGCGTAGACCCCGCCGTCGGCCCCGACCAGCCAATAGCCCTTGGCGTCCGGCGTGGACACCATGCCGACGATGTCGTCCACGTGTACCCCCAGGCCCGGCAGGGAGCCGTAGAACGGGGCGGCGCCGAACGTGTAGACGCCGCCGGTCTTGTCGACCAGCCAGTACCCGTTGCCGTCCGGGGAACTGGCCAGGCCGACGACGTCGTTCACGTCGATGCCGATGGCCGGGAGCGACCCCTCGTACAGGGCGCCGCCGAAGGCGAACACCCCGCCGTCGGACCCGACCATCCGGTAGCCGGTGCCGCGGGGGACCGGGCTGACGCCGACGATGTCGGACACCTGGGCCCCGGCGCCGGGCACCGAGCCGGCGAAGGGGACCCCGCCGTAGGCGAAGGCCCCGCCGTTGGCCGACGCCACCACGTACCCGGAGGGTTGGGCCGGCTGCAGCGGGATCAGGGGCTGGGCCGTTGTATTGGGTGTGGGTGTGCTGGGTGTCGTGGACGGGAACAGCGTGGCCACCGCCGGCTCCACCCGGCTGGCCAGCACCGCCTGCCCGGTGGGGGTGGGGTGGAACGGGGCCTTGGACTCGAAGTTGTCATGGGTCAGTACGGTCAATCCGTAGGCCCACGGGTCGGGGGTGCACCAGGTGTGGCCGGCAAAGGCGTCGGCATTTGTGACCACCTGGATGTCGGGGTTGCCGAGACCCTGGATGGTCTTGACCTCGAGCTGGTCCAGTTGGTCGAACAGTGTGTTCAAGTACTGCAACTGGACCGTCTTCAGGTCGAAGGTGTCGTTACAGGTTGTCCCGTTGGCCGGCAACGGGTCGGCGTAGTTCGCGAACACCACCTTCGGCACCTTGCCGTCAGCGGCTCCCCGGGCCTCGATCCACTGGGCCAGCGAGGTCAGGTTGGCCTGGAGGTGGGGCAGCTCGTCGAAGAAGTCGGTCTCGATGGTTGTGCCCGGGTTGGACGGGACGCACGAGGTCGGCGGTGTGGCTGTGGACGCCGCCTCGACGCAGGCCTCAACGATCTTGACGAACTGCACGTCGTCGGCCCCCAGGGTGACCATGACCAGGTCGGGGTCGGCCTGGTCGTATGTGGCGTTCAGGTCGGTCTGTGTTGTCCAGTTCCCGAACTGGGCCGGCCGGAAGGTGACGTGTGTGGCGTTCACCTGGGGCACGGTGATCCCGTTGTCGAAGGTGGCCCCGGAGCAGGCGAACTGGGTGAAGGTCGCCCCCACGTAGCTGGCCACCACCTGTCCGTAGGCGTAGTGGGAGTCGTGGCATGTCTGGTACGGGCCTGTCCAGGTGGGGTCGGTGACCCCGCCCGTCCACTCCTGTTTGGCGACTGTGTAGGTGTAGCCGTAGAGGGTGCCCTCGCCCGAGGCGATGGAGTCGCCCATCTGCACGATGGAGTGCAGGCTGCTGGCCACCGGCGCTGTCGCCGCTCCGGCAACCGCCCCGGTCCCGGCGGCCACCGCCACCATCCCACCGACCAGCACGACGGCCGCCGCCGCCACGGTCGCCCAGTGCTGCTTCCGACCCATCTGCCCCATCTGTCTCTCCTCACGCCGGTCCCCGACCGGGCCCGCTGCAGTTCCGGGGATGTGTCTACCCGAATACGACCCTGGCGTCCACGATCCGAACACTCGCTATTTCAACTGTCAACGACTGTCGTTATAAAAGTTCGGGTCACCCCTACTTGATAATTAGGTATGCCAAACCTTAAATTGGAAGGGTGGTGATCTTAAAGAGTGCTGAGAGGCGGACCAGCCGGTCAGGAGCCCGCCCGAAGAAGGGATTTCGGGGCCTCGTGCTGGGGGCCGGGGTGGCGGTCGGCGGGGTGGCGGTGGCGGCGTGCGGGTCCGGGTCAGGCTCCGCCGCACCGCCGGCGGGCCTGAACGGGAAGGTGACGGGCGCGGGCAACTCCGCCTACGCGTCCGAGGACAAGGAAGCCTCGACCGTGCTGACGCCGGACCCCGGCTCGTTCCTGGCCGGTAAGACCACGGTGACCCTCCTCGGCTCGACCACGCCGTCCAACGGCGATATCAACCCCTACGCCATCTGGCCGGTCACCGAGACGGTGGGCTCGGTGACGACCGGCGACGTGCTGGTGGACAACTTCAACAACGAGTCCAACAACCAGGGGACCGGGACCACCATCGTCGATCTCCACCCGAACGGGCAGCTGAGCGTCTTCGCCAGCCTTCCCCCGTCGGTCACCGGGTGCCCGGGCGGGGTGGGACTGACCACGGCGATGGTCCAGCTGAAGGACGGTTGGGTCATCGTCGGCAGCCTGCCGAGCACCAACGGCAAGACGACAACGGCTGGCGCCGGCTGCCTGCTCGAGCTCTCGCCCACCGGCCAGCTGGGCGGGACCATCAGCGGGACCTATATCGACGGGCCGTGGGACGAGACGGTCGAGGACCACGGCACCTCGGCGACACTGTTCGTCGCCAACACGCTGAACGGGCTGACGCCCACCTCGTCGGACTCGTCCGACGTCGACCAGGGCAACGTGGTGCGGCTGTCGCTCACCGAGAACGGCACCGCGGCCCCGTCGGTCACGGCGGATACCCAGGTGGCCAGCGGGTTCCCCGAGAAGCCGGATGCTTCGGCCTTCATCAAGGGCCCGACCGGGCTGGCGCTCCGGTCCACAGGCACCCTCTACGTGGCCGACAGCCTGAACAACCGGATCGTGTCGATCACGGGTGCTCTCACCCGGGCCACATCGGCCGGCACCGGCACCACGCTCACCAAAGCCGGCCAGCTCGCCAACCCGCTCGGGATGACGCTGACGCCGAACGGCGACTTGCTGGTGGCCAACTCCCTCAACGGCAAGATCGTCGAGGTCACCCCGGCCGGCAAGCAGGTGGGGGAGTACTACGCCGATGACGACATCGGCCAGGACCCGCCAGGCAACGGCGATCTGTTCGACGTGGCCGTCAACCAGGCCGGCACCGGGGTGCTGTTCGTGAACGACGGCACGAACACCCTGGAGCTGCTGCACTGATGGACCGGGGCCGTCCCGCGCCCAAGCCGTTGGGTGGCGACCCGCCGGGTGGCGAGCCGCCCCAACCCGACGCCGCGCCGCCGGAGCGGCCCCTACCCGACGCCGCGCCGCCGGAGCCGTCGGCGCCGGGCGACGGGCGCTGGCGGGTCAGCCGGCGGTCGGTCCTGCGGGGCGGCCTGTTGGCCGGGGCCGGCGTGATGGGCGGCGGGGTGATCGGCGGGTTCGTGGGCAACGCCCTGGCGACGACGCCGGATACCGCCGAGGCGGGGGAGTCCTTCACCGGGGGGCACCAGGCGGGGGTGGTCACCGACACCCAGCGGCAGACGGTGCTGGCCGCCTTCGACCTGACGACCAGCGACCGGAGCGACCTGGTGGCGCTGCTGAAGGCCTGGACGAACCTGGCGGGCGCCCTGGTGGCGGGGGAGTCGGTGACCATCCCCATCTACACCCCGCCGAAATCGTCGGCGACCGGGAACAACGCCTATGCCGACGCCACCGGGGGATCGACCACCGACGACTCCTTGGAGGCCTACGGCCTCGGGCCGAACCGGCTCACGATCACCGTCGGGTTCGGGCGGTCCATGTTCCTGGCCAAGGGGAAGGACCGGTTCGGCCTCGCCGACCAGCTGCCCGAGGCCCTCGTCGACCTGCCGCACTTCTCGGGCGACGAGCTGACGGCGAACGACAGCGACGGGGACCTGTTCGTGCACGCCTGCGCCGACGACCCCCAGGTGGCGTTCCACGCCGTGCGGTCCATCGCCCGCATCGCCCCCGACGTGGCCACACTGCGGTGGACCCAGGTGGGGTTCACCCCGGACAACAGTGCCGGTACCCCGCGCAACCTTATGGGGTTCAAGGACGGCACCATCAACTCCAACGTCCACCTGCCGGCCGACCTGCAGTCCACCGTATGGGCCGGACCGGAGGGACCGGCCTGGATGCACGGCGGCACCTACGTGGTCTACCGGCGCATCCGGATGGCCCTGGAGCACTGGGACCGGCTGCCGCCGACAGAGCAGGACCAGGTGTTCGGCCGGCGCAAACTGGATGGCGCCCCGTTGGGGCGGCCGAACGAATTCTCGTCCCTCGACCTGGACATGAAGAACGCCCAGGGGAACCCGGTGATCCCGGCGAACGCCCACGTCCGGCTGGCCGCACCGGCGGCCAACAACGGGGCGGTCATCCTCCGCCGGGCGTTCTCCTACAACAACGGCACGACCCCGTTCGTCGAACGGTGGCCGCCATGGCGTCAGGCGCTGGAGTACGACGCCGGCCTGTTGTTCCTCGGCTACCAGAAGGACCCCCGCCAGGCCTTCGTGCCGGTCTTCACCAAGCTCGCCGAGCTCGACGCCCTGAACCAGTTCACGACCCACAACGCCAGCGCCCTCTTCGCCATCCCACCGGGGGCGGAGGGGGCCGGCGACTGGATCGGGCGCAAGCTGCTCGCCTGACCGCCCATGCCCATGCCCATGCCCATGCCCATGCCCATGCCCATGCCCATGCC
>CAYVPF010000037.1:0-17951 GCA_964453355.1 uncultured Acidimicrobiaceae bacterium
ACAGCTTCTTCGGCTGGGGGAAGTTGAACTGCTTGGGCACCGACGCCAGCACCGGCCGGTACCCCTGCTGTGCCCACACCTTCTGGCCGGCCGGCGACAGCAGGTAGGCCACGAAGGCCTTGGCCTCCTTCGGGTTGGCGGCCTTGGTGGTGACGGCGATGGGGTTCTGGATCAGGATGGACTGCGGCGGGGTGACGATCGAGATCGCCTCGCCCTGGCTCTTGGCGTAGAGGGCGTCGTCCTCGTAGTCGAGCAGGACGTTGCCTTCGCCGGACAGAAAGGTCTGCAGGGCGTTGCTGGCGCTGCTCGGCTGCGACACGGTGTTCTTCAGCAGCTTGGTCAGGTAGGCGTTGGCCTGCGCCTTGGACTTGCCCTGGTTGATCTGCGCCCCGTAGGCGGCCATCAGGTTCCATTTGGCGCTGCCGGAGCTGAACGGGTTGGGGGTGATGACCTGCACCCCGGACTTCACGAGGTCTGTCCAGGTCTTGATGTGCAGGGGGTTGCCCTTGCGCACGATGAAGGACACGATCGAGTTGGTCACGAACCCTTTGGTCGGCGTCTTGTTCCAGTTGGCGGACACCTCGCCGGCCTTCACCAGCTTCTGCATGTCCGGGGAGAGAGAGAAGTTGACCACTGTGGCCGGCAGCCCGTCGACCACCTCTGTGGCCTGGGTGCCGGACGGCCCGTAGGACTGGACCACTGTCACGCCCTTGCCGGCTTTGGTGGCCTGGAACGCCTTGACCAGCACTGTGTAGGCCGGCTTGGGGGTGGAATAGGCCACCAGGTTGACCGAGCTGCCGGCCGCGCCGGCCGCGACCGGTCCAGCCATGGTGGCAACGAGGACGGTGGCGGCGACCAGGGCCGGCGCCAGGACGGTGGCGGCCAGGCGCGACGAAGTAACTGCTCTGCGGGGTCTCATGATCGGTGAACCCTACCCAGTCGATCGGATTTGGAACTCGCGGGGCAACGGCAATTGAAGGCATCACGGTTTTCCGTGGGGAGCCCGACGGGCGGGCGTCGCGGCGCCGGCCGCGACCGGCAAAGATGGCGGCCGTGCGCCGCTACATCCTGACCATCACCTGCCCCGACCGGGTGGGCATCGTGGCGGCCGTCACCGGGTTCATCGCCGGCCACGGTGGCTGGGTCCTGGAGGCGGCCCAGCACGGTGACCTGTCCACCGGCCGCTTCTTCCTCCGCATCGAGACCATGGCCGACTCGCTGCCGTTCGGCCCCGACGAGCTGGGGGAACGGTTCGGCCCGGTGGCCGACGAGCTCGACCTGGACTGGCGGCTGACCGACACCGACGTGCGCAAGCGGGTGGTCATCCTGGCCAGCAAGGAACCGCACTGCCTGGCCGACCTGCTGTACCGGTGGCGCAGCGGCGACCTCGTCTGCGACATCCCGTGCGTCGTCGCCAACCACGACACGCTGCGGTCGGAGGTGGAGGGGCAGGGGATCCCGTTCCACCACGTCCCGGTGGACCCGGCCGACAAGGCGGCGGCCTTCGCCGAGATCGGCCGGCTGGTGGACGACGCCCGAGCCGACGTCGTGGTGCTGGCCCGGTACATGCAGATCCTGCCGCCGGACCTATGTGCCCGCTACCCCGGCCGCATCCTCAACATCCACCACAGCTTCCTGCCGTCGTTCGCCGGGGCCAGGCCGTACCACCAGGCCTTCGACCGCGGGGTCAAGCTGATCGGGGCCACCTGCCACTACGTCACCGCCGACCTGGACGCCGGCCAGATCATCGAGCAGGACACCCGCCGCATCGACCACGGCGACTCCGTCGACGAGCTCGTCCGCATCGGCCGCGACGTCGAGCGGACCGTCCTGGCCCGGGGACTGCGCTGGCACCTGGAGGACCGGGTGCTGCTGAACGGCAACCGGACGGTCGTCTTCGCCTAGCTACTGCCGGTTGATGATGGCCCCGACCAGCACCCGCAGGGTGTAGTCGAACAGCCGCTCCTCGTCGAGGTGGTGGGCCAGGTGCGGAAGCAGGTCCGGGGCGTCGGGCACGTCGTCGGCCGTCCACAGCTCCTCCGGCTCCTGCCGCTGGGCCGGTTGGCGGGCCACCTGCCGGTCGATCAGCACCGACCCCACCACCATGTTCAAGATGGCCTGCAGGGCCAGGGCGGCTTCCTCGCCGGCCAGGCCGGCGGCCGTCAGCTCGCGGACCAACACCCGCCGGGCCGGCTGGAACAGGGCGGCGGTGCGGCCCTGCCGCTGCACCAGGGCCACCAGGTCGGCCTGGTCCAGCAGCGACCGGCGCAGGGACCGCCCGGCGGACACCAGCCGGGCCTCCGGGCCGCGGCCGCCCGCCGTCACCTCCCCGATGTCGGCGATGATCAGGTCCACCAGGCCGTCCAGTAGGGCCTGCTTGTCGCCGACGTGCCAGTAGATGGCCGTCACGGCCACCCCCAGCTTGGCCGCCAGGCCCCGGATGGTCAGCCGGTCGGCGCCGTCGGTGCGGACGATCTCGAGCGCCGCCTGGAGCACCTGGTCCCGGGACAGGGCGCCGTCCCGCGTGGGCGACTGCCGGCCCACCCCTTGACGCCTCCCACTGTCCATGTAACGATGCTACAGAGTAACGACGCTACAGAGCGGCGTCGTCGGCGGCCATCGCCTCGGCGCGGCGGCCCCCGGGGGGGAGGTGGGTAGACGGATGGCCGGTTCGGACCGTTACGTGGTGATCTCCGCCGACTGTCATGGCGGGGCCGAGCTGTACCAGTACCGCGACTACCTGGAGCGCCGGCACCACGACGCCTTCGACGCCTGGGCCCGGACCTACGCCGTCCCTTTCGAGGACCTGATGGGAGAAGAGGGAGCCAGGAACTGGGACCACGACCGCCGGCTGGCCGACCTGGAGGCCGACGGCGTGGTGGCCGAGGTCGTCTATCCCAACACCATCCCGCCCTTTTACCCGGAGCCGTCCTTGAAGGTGCAGGTGCCCGGGGCCAGCCAAGGGGACCTGGACCTCCGGTGGGCCGGCCTGCGGGCCCACAACCGGTGGCTGGTGGACTTCTGTACCGCCGCCCCCGGCCGCCGCGCCGGCATCGCCCAGATCATGCTCCACGACGTGGACGCCGCCGTGGCCGAGATCGAGTGGGCGGCGGCGGCCGGCCTGCACGGCGGGGTGCTGCTGCCCGGGGCTCCGCCGGGCTCCGGACTGGAGCCGCTGTACTCGCCGGTGTACGAGCCCATCTGGGCCGCCTGCGAGGACGCCGGCCTGGTGGTCAACCACCACAGCGGCAGCGCCGTCCCCCCGCTCGGGGACCAGCCCATCGACCAGGTGACGTTCATGATCGAGGTCACCTGGTACGCCCACCGGGCCCTGTGGAACCTGATCTTCGGCGGCGTCATGGAGCGGCACCCGGACCTGCAGTTCGTGTTCACCGAGCAGGGCACGGCCTGGATCCCCGAGACGCTGGGCACCCTGGACTACTTCTTCCACCGCATGGGCACGGCGGTGGGCTCGCAGGAGTACGAGTGGGGCCACCCGGTGGTGGCCGACCTGGGCCTGTCGCCGAGCGGGTACTGGGCCCGGCAGTGCCACGTGGGGTCCAGCTTCATGCGCCCGGCCGAGGCGGTGCTGCGGCACGCCGTCGGCGTCGACCGGATCCTGTGGGGCAGCGACTACCCCCACAAGGAGGCCAGCTTCCCGTTCAGCCGGGAGGCCCTGCGGGTGACGTTCGCCGGGGTGGACCCGGCCGAGGTGCAGCCGATGATCGGGGGCAACGCCGCCCGGGTCTACGGGTTCGACATGACGATGCTCGGTGAGCTGGCGGCCCGGGTGGGGCCGACGGTGGCCGAGATCGCCGTGCCGCTGCCGCCGGCGGAGATCCCCGACGAGGCCGATCGGTGCCCGGCCTTCGCCGGGCTCCGCCGGTAAAACCGAAGAACGAGAGATAGGGGGCAGGACCATGGGCAGGGTGCGGTACGGCGCGAGGTCGGAGGAGCAGCTGCGGAACCGGGAGGTGGAGGCCACCTCGGTGGACGTGTGGGCCACCACCCTGGTGGCCACCTATCTCACCGATCCGGAGGTGATCGCCGCCGTCCTTCCCCCGCCGATCGAGGTGGGGGACGAGCCGCTGGTGAAGGTCACGGTGGCCACGGTGGACATCCCTGGCTACCCCACCTTCGGCGCCGGCAGCTTCTCGGTGCGGGCCCGCCACGAGGGCACCGACGGCTACTACGCCCTGTTCATGCCGATGACGACGGAGCAGTCGGTCATCGGCGGCCGGGAGACCTTCGGCGAGCCGAAGAAGCTGGCGGCGGTGGAGCTGGAGCGCGACGGGGACCGGGTGGCCGGCCGGGTGGCCCGTATGGGCTTCCCGCTCATCGACGTGGCCGGCCGGGTGGCCGAGACGCTGGCGCCGCCGGCCGGGGAGACCCGGACGGACTTCTACTTCAAGTTCCTCCCGGCACCGGACGGCAAGGGGTTCGACAGCGATCCGGCCCTGGTCTACTGCCACCGGACCGAGAAGACCCGGGAGCTGTGGCGGGTGGACGGTCAAGTGGTGCTGGGGGAGTCACGGTTCGACCCGGTGGCGGACCTGCCGGTGCGCGAGCTCCGGGACATCGTGCTGGCCACCCGCAGCAGCGTCCAGCGGGGGGAGATCCACGGCACCGTCCCCGGCGAGTGGCTGCGACCGTACGTGCACCAGCGTTACGACGACCTGTCGCCGGTGGGCAGCGACGAGCTGCCGGCCGGCGCCAAGTAGGGGTGGCCGGGATGGAGGCGCTGGCCGGCAAGGTGGCCGTGGTCACCGGCGGCGGCGGGGGCATCGTCCGGGCCATGGGCGAGCGGTTCGGCGCCGAGGGCATGCGAGTGGTGCTGGCCGACGTGGAGGAGCCGGCGCTGGCCCAGACGGTGGCGGAGCTGCGGGCCCAGTCCTTCGAGGTGACCGGCGTGGTGACCGACGTGGCCGACTACGGCTCGGTGGTGGCCCTGCGGGACCAGGCCCTGGAGACCTACGGCGCCGTCCACCTGCTGTGCAACAACGCCGGCATCGGTGCCGGGGCCGAGGGAAGGCTGTGGGAGCACGAGCTGAACGACTGGCGGTGGGCCCTCGGGGTGAACCTGAACGGGGTCATCCACGGCATCAACGCCTTCGTGCCCGGCATGGTCGCCTCCGGGGAGCCGGGCCACGTGGTCAACACCTCGTCCGGCAACGGCGGGGTGTCGCCGCTGCGGGGCACCCCGCAGTACGCCGTCACCAAGGCGGCGGTGGTCACCCTGACCGAGTGCCTGTACGCCCAGCTGCAGGACGCCGGTTCGGCCGTCGGGGCGTCGGTGTTGTTCCCCGGGCCGCACATGCTGCGGACCGGCCTGTTCACCTCCTGGCGGAACCGTCCGGCGACCCTGGCCAAGGAGCGGCCCCGGGCCACCCCGTACCCGACGGTGGAGGACCTGGAGCGCCAGATGGCCGCCGCCGGGATCACGGTGGAGTACACCGAGCCGGCCGAGGTGGCCGACCAGGTGGTCCGGGGGGTGAAGGCCGGCGACTTCTGGATCATGGCCCCCAGCCCGCCGGTCGACGGGCAGATCCGGGCCCGGGCCGAGTCGATGTTGGCCCGGTCCAACCCCACCTACCTCCGGGAGGTCCCGGGGTGAAGACCGACCGACAAGACCGAGCCCGACAAGACCGAGAGGGAGTGCAGGCATGAGCCGGTACCTGGTGATCTCGTCCGACTGCCACGCCGGGCTGCCCAACGAGCAGTACCGGGAGTGGCTGGACCCGGCCTACCGGGACGCCTTCGACCAGGCCCTGGCCGCCCGGGCGGCCATGGAGGCCGAGCTGGCCGAGCGCGGCCTGCGCAACCCCGAGTTCGCCGAGGAGTGGGAGGCGGAGAACGCCGAGGGCCTCCGCGGCGGCTGGGACGCCGACCGCCGCGACCGCGAGCTGGATGCCGACGGGGTGGTCGGGGAGGTCATCTTCCCCGACGCCGACGCGGTCACCGGCGGCGCCTCCGCCCCGTTCGGGGCCGGCCTCGGGGCCACCGCCGAGGTGCCCGTCGAGCTGCTGCTGGCCGGGGCCCGGGCCCACAACCGGTGGCTGGCCGAGCTGTGCGCCGCCAGCCCGGCCCGGCGGGCCGGCGTCGCCCTGGTGCCCATCTTCGACGTCGACGCCGCGGTGGCCGAGATCACCCGGGCCGCCGAGTCCGGGCTGCGCGGCGGCATCCTGATCCCGTCCATGTGGCAGCCCCACGAGCCGTACCACGACCGCAAGTACGACCGCATCTGGGCCACCTGCGCCGACCTGCAGATGCCGGTGCACGTGCACTCCGGCGCCGCCGACCGGGCGTCCTACGGCGAGCACGTCGGCCTGTACATCGCCGAGGTCCGGTGGTGGTCCACCCGGCCGCTCTGGTTTCTGTTGTGGTCCGGCATCTTCGACCGGTTCCCGGAACTGACCTTCGTCACCACCGAGTGCGGCGCCTTCTGGGCCCCCGACCTGTTGTGGACCTCCGACATCGTCTACGACCGGGAGCACGCCGCCAAGAAGCTGGGGTCCCAGCTGACCGCCCACCTGTCCCTGCGGCCCAGCGAGTACTTCGACCGCAACTGCTTCATCGGCGCTTCCAACACCCGCCGGCGGGAGCTGGCTCGCCGCTACGAGATCGGGGTGGGCAACATCATGTGGGGCAACGACTTCCCCCATCCCGAGGGCACCTGGCCGCACACCCGGGAGTGGCTGCGCAACGCCTTCTCCGACATCCCGGTGGACGAGACCCAGCTGATGCTCGGGGGCAACGCCGCCGAGTGCTACCACTTCGACGTCGACGCCCTCCGGCCGCTGGCCGACCGGTTCGGCCCCACCCCCGACGACCTCGGGCAGACCGGCCAGGACCTCGCCAAGTGGGCCGACCTGGCCGCCGCCGGCCGGCCCTGGCTCACCGGCAAGGAAGCCCTCGACCTGCCAGTCGGTTAGCGGCTGCGTAGGCCTAGCGGTTGAGCAGGTCCCGGGCGATGTGGGTGATCTGGATCTCGTCGGTGCCGGCGTAGATCTGGAACACCTTGGCGTCCCGGGCCAGCTGCTCCACCCGGAACTCGGCCATGTAGCCGTTGCCGCCGAACAGCTGCACGGCCTCCATGGCCACCTCGGTGGCGGCCTGGGCCGAGTACAGCTTCATGGCCGACGCCTCGGCCAGCGTCAGGGACTTGCCGTGGGCGGCCATCTCGATGTGCCGGAACACCAGGTTCTCCACGTTCAGCCGGGCCATCTCCATCTTGGCCAGCTTCAGCTGCACCAGCTGGAAGTCGCCGATCGGCTTGCCCCACAGCAGCCGGTCCTTGGCGTAGGCCACCGACAGCTTCAGGCACTCCTCGATGACCCCGAGGGCCATCGCCGCCACCCCGGCCCGCTCGGTGACGAAGTTGTCCTTGGCGCTCTGCCGCCCGCCGCCGCCCGGTTCGTCCTCGGTCTCCCCCAGCAGCCGGTCCCGGCCCACCCGGACGTCGGACAGGAACAGTTCGCCGGTGGGAGAGGAGTGCAGGCCCATCTTGCGGAACGGCTTCGACTGCTCCAGCCCCTCCAGGCCGCGGTCCAGGACGAACGTCAGCACCTGGCGGCTCCGCAGGTCGGTACCGGTCCCGTCGTCCAGCTTGGCGTAGAACACGATGGTGTCGGCGTACGGGCCGTTGGTGATGAACGTCTTGTTGCCGTTCAGGACGTACTCGTCCCCATCCCTCCGGGCCGTGGCCTTCATCCCGCCGAGGGCGTCCGACCCGGAGTCCGGCTCCGTGATGGCCCAGGCCCCGATCTTGTCCAGCGTCAACAGGTCCAGGCCCCACCGCTCCATCTGGGCGACGGTGCCCCGTTTCATGATGGTCCCGGCCGCCAACCCGGTGGAGACCCCGAGGGCGGTGACGATGCCCGGGCAGTGGTGGCAGAGCTCGATGATGGGGATGAGGGTGAGGGCCGCCTGGCTGTCGCCGGCCCGCCGGGGCGCGGCCTCCCGGCCCTCTCCGTGATCTGCCTCCTGACTGGCCTGCTTGCGGGCTACCGCCCGCTTGAAGCTCTCCCGGGCCAGCTCGTCCAGACCGAAGGTGGCGTACAGCTTGCGGATGACGTCGTACGGCGGCGTGTCCCCGTGCTCCAGCTCGTCCACCCGGGGCGCCACCTCGTCGGCCACGAACCGGCGGACGGCGTCCCTGACGGCCAGCTGCTCCTCCGACCACTCGAACATGCCTAGGCGTCCCTGTGGCTACGCATCGTCGTGGCGGGAGACCTCACCCTGGGCGTCCGGGCCGTCGACCCGGTGCAGGGTGTTGCGGTCGGTGTGCAGCAGCACCTCGGACAGCCGGCCGTGCTGGATGGTGGTGGTCTCGTCGTAGGAGAAGGTGCCGTCCCCGATGGTCACGGTCAGCTCGTAGTCGGTCGTCCGGGCCTGCTCGGCCAGGAACCGGTTGGACAGGATCCCGTAGGTCTCCGACCCGCACCGGGCGGTCATGTGCAGGGTCGTGTCCCCGGCGGCGGCGTCCCCGCCGGCCAGGATCACGCTGCCCCGCGGCACCATGAAGCAGCGCAGGACCTGCCCGTCGTCGGCGTCCCACAGCCAGTACCCGACCTCGGTGTGGAAGGGGTTCTCCTCGTCACCCCGCCAGGCGGCGGTCCGGTAGTCGAGGCCGTACAGCACCTGGCGGCCGTTCTCCACCGGCCCGAACGGGTTGAAGGTGGTCTTCTCCCGGTACGGCGTCTCCCCGATCTCGCCCTTCTCGTTCGAGTAGGCCACGTCGAGCCCCTGGTCACCCTCCCAGGTGCCCTGCAGCCCCTCCAGCGGTCCCAGCTCCCTGCCCAGCGCCATCGTGCCTCCTGCGGTACGCCGTCCGCCTCCGTGCCGGCGGTCGGCCACACCCTACCGGGGGGGCCTGACGGGGAAGCTCAGCGGCTTTCCGCGTGCCGCTGGGTGCGGGCCACGATGATCCTGGAGCTCACCAAGAGGAGGAGGACGATGACCAACAGCAGCAGGGCGGCGTCGTAGGCCAGCGCGTGGGCGGAGGGGTTCGGTGTGTTGTAGAAGACGTACACCGGATAGGTCAGGTAGGAGAACTGGTGGCCGCCGATGAACGACCCTGTCCAGTTGCCGCCGCTCCAGCCGGCCGTGTACAGCAGGGGCGCCGTCTCGCCGCAGGCGATGGCCAGGGCGATGAGCAGCCCGGTGACGATGCCGGGCAGGGCGGTCTTCAGCACCACCTTGCGCAGGCCGTAGCCGGTGGACATGCCCAGGGCCTCGGCCCCCTCCCGATAGGCGGTCGGCACCTGCCGGATGGCCGTCTCGGTGGCCTTGGCGATGTAGGGCACCACCATGATCGACAGGATCAGCAGCGCCGGCAGCAGTGAGTACCCCCAGTGCAGTCCCACCACCAGGGCCACGTAGCCCACGTAGCCGAGGACGATGGACGGGAACCCCGACAGCACGTCGGCGGCCATCCGCATGATCCCGCCCCCGGGCTTGCCGCTCCGCCGGGGCCGGGCCAGCTCCGCCAGGTGGATGCCGGCCAACACCCCGATGCTGCCGGCGATGATCAGGACCCCGACCATCAGGATGAGGGTGCCGAGGAGGGCCCCCTCCAGGCCGCCGCTGCTGCCCTTGGTGGTATGCCACAGCACGTCCCACTGCCAGTGCGGCACCGCCCGGGCGATCACCCCGACCACGATCCACAGCGCCGGTCCCAGCACCAGCAGCAGGGCCAGGTAGGTGCCGACCCGGAACCCGATGGCCAGCGCGCCGCGGCGGGACCGCCCCCGGGCGCTCACGGCCTCTCCGACATCGTCACGTCCGGCATCGTCACGCCCCCCGGCCCACCGGGCCGCCGAGCCTCGAGGTGCGGGCGACGATCCCCCGGGCCCCCAGGTTGACGAGGATGGAGATGACCGCCAGCAGCAGGCCCATCTCGGCGAAGGTGGCCACGGCGAAGCCGGTCCCGTCGGTCTGGGCGCCGTCCAGCTTGCTCACGATGGTGGCGGCGATGGTGGACATCGGCGAGTAGATGTTCGGGGCCACCTGGAAGATCGAACCGGAGATCATGGCGATGGCAATGGTCTCGCCCAGGGCCCGGCCGAGGCCGAGCACCGACGCCCCGATGATGCCGGAGCGGACCCACGGCAGGGTGATCCGGTTGGCCACCTCCCAGTCCGTCATGCCGAGTGCCTCGCCCCCCTCCTTGGGCAGCCGTGGCACCTGGCGGAAGAGGTCGGCGGTCGTGGAGCTGATGATGGGGATGATCATCAGGGCCAGCACCAGGCCGGCGGTGAGCAGGCCGTCGCCCTGGCCCACCGGATCGCGGAAGTAGCTGAGCACCGGCACGTCCGGCATGTTGTTGCCGATGATGGGGTACACGTCCCGGGCCAGGATCGGGCCGAAGGTGAGGATGCCCCACAGACCGATGACCACGCTCGGGATCCCCGCCAGCAGCTCGACGGCGAAGCCCAGGGGCCGGGATATCCAGCGGGGCAGCCGCTCGGTCAGGGCGAAGGCGCAGCCGAGCGAGATGGGAACGGCCACGATGAGGGCGATGGCCGACGACTGCAGGGTCCCGGCGATCAGCGGCCAGATGGCATAGGCCGCGCCGATCGGGTGGGCCACACCGTCGGTGGTCGTGGTCCCGCCGTAGCCGCTGCCGGCGTCGAACTCGGACCCGGTCAAGAAGTGCCAGCCGTTCACCCGGATGGCCGGGGCGGCCTTTACGGCCAGAACGGCGATCACGAAGACCAGGGCGGCGAAGGGCAGCAGCACGGCGATCCGGCCGCCCCAGCGCCAGGCGCCGGTCTCGGACCGGCGGAGGATCCGGCGCAGCGGCCCCCCCGGCGGCGGAGGGTCAGCGGTGTTGCTGCGAGAAGTGGGAGGGACCGCGGGCGGCACGCCCGCGGTCCCTCCGACGACGGTCATCGATGATTACTTGATCTTCAGGATCTGCTTGATCGAGTTGGCCTCCACCTTGGACGGCAGCGGCTGGAAGTTCACCGGCGTCAGGTAGGTGGAGCTGTTGCCCAGCTTCGGGTTCACCGCCCACTCCAGCACCGAGCGGACGTTCTTGGCCGTGCTGGTTGTGGACTGCTTGGTGTTGACGATGGCGTACTCGTAGTTGATGTCCGGGTACCCCTGCTTGGCCGGGCCGTAGATGAGCGAGATGGTCCCGCTGGCCGGGGTCTTGTTGGCGAACGACGCCGCCTCGGCGGCGATCGATCCCTGGCTGGGCAGCACGTACTGGCCCGAGGCGTTCTGCAGCTCGGCGTAGTTCTGGGCGTTCTGCAGCACCTGGGTCAGGTACGAGATGCCCACGTAGGCGATGCAGCCCGCGGTGGCCTTGCAGCCGGCCACCATGCCCGAGTTCCCGGTCTCGGCCAAGGCGCCCGGGACGTTCGGCCAGGCGATTGTCGTGTTGTACGACAGCTTGGTGCCCCAACCGCTCGGTGTGGCCTTGGACAGGTAGGACGAGAACAGGAACGTGTCACCGCTCGAGTCGGCCCGGTGCAGGGTCACGATGGGGATGTTCGGCAGGGTGACCCCGGGGTTGAGCTTGGCGATGGCCGCGTTGTTCCAGGTGGTGACGTTCCCCTGGTAGATCTGGGACAACAGCTTGCCGCTCAGCTTCAGGTGGGCGGTCACCCCGGGCACGTTGTACTCGATGATCTGGGCCGAGATGGCCAGTGGGATGTTCTCCAGGGTGGGGGTGGCCTGCAGCTCACTTGTCGACAGGTAGGCGTCCGACGCCCCGATGTCGGCGGTGCCGTTCGAAGCGTCCGTGATGCCGGTGCCCGAACCGGTGCTCGCCGTCTGGATGGTCAGTTGCGAGTAGGTCGTGTTGTAGCCGGGCACCCACAGGTTGAACAGGGGGTACAGCAGGCTGCTGCCCGTCTCGCTGACCGTGCCGCTCGACGGGGTCTCCACCCCGCTCTTGGGCAGCTTGATCGTGGCGGCGCCGGCGGTCGGCAGGGCCACCGTCAGGGCTAGGGCACAACCGACGATGGCGGCCGGCACCAGGCGCTTGGCTCGGGACATCCGAGTCACAGGGTTCCTCCTTGTGGGGTTGGGTTGGTTACTTCGGGTGTGCTGCTGACCGATCGGGGCCCCGCCGCCCCCGTCCGCTCAGCCCATGCGGCCGGTGACGTACCGCTCGGTCTGTGGGTGGACTGGGTGCTCGAACAGCTGTTCCGTCGGTCCGTGCTCCACCAGTCGGCCTTCGTAGAAGAACATCGTGTTGTGGGCCACCCGTCGGGCCTGGGCCAGGTTGTGGGTGACGACGATCAGGGTCAACGCCGGCGCCATCTCCCGCATCAGCGCCTCCACGTACTCGGTGGAGATCGGGTCCAGGGCCGACGTCGGCTCGTCCAGCAGCAGGACCTCCGGGCCGACGGCCAGGGCCCGGGCCAGGCACAGCAGCTGCTGTTGGCCACCGGACAGCCGGAACGGGGAGTCCTTCAGGCGGTCTTTCACGGCGTCCCACAGCCCCACCTCGCGGAGGCGCTGCTCCGCCACCACGTCGAGCTGCTTGCCCTTGGCGATCCGGTGCGCCTTCACCCCGGCCACCACGTTGTCCCGGATCGACATCGGGAACGGGTTCGGCCGTTGGAACAACATGCCCACCCGCCGGCGAAGCGTGAGCAGATCCTGGCCGGACGCCCAGATGCTCTGGCCGTCCAGGTGGACGTCGCCGTCGTACCGGAACCCGGACACCTTGTCGTTCATCCGGTTGAGGGTCCGCAGGTAGGTGGACTTCCCCGACCCGGTCGGCCCGATGAGGGCGGTGATGGTCCCCCGGTTGAACCGCATGTCGATGCCCGAGAGGATGGTCTTGTCGCCGAACCGCAGCGTCAGGCCCTTCGACTCCATGGCGTCTGCCGGCCGGTCACGGTCCGGGTCCAGGGCCGCCAGCGGGTCGGCACCGGGCCCCGCTACCGACCCGATCGACCCCACCGGGGCCGCCGGCTGAACCGTCGCCGCCGGGGCCGGTGACGGGCGTTCCTCGTCCGGGTTCCGCTGCACCCGTCCGTCCTACCCGAGCTGTGTGAACGGTTGGCAAACCGCCGGCAAACTCTTTACGACATGGGGGGGAACTTCTGGTGGCATCGCCGCGCCCGGCGAGCCGGGGGCGGATAACCCCAGGTCAGCGCCGCGGGGTCAGATGCCGCTGATCGCCCGGTGCGATGCCCCGATGTGGTCGATGGCCTTGCGGCTCCCGATGGCGACGACCGCCCAGAGCCCGGCCATGACGACCAGCAGGACGATGCCGGCCGGCCGGCTGAAGACCGTCGATATCTCGCAGGCGATGCTGACCACGATGGTGGCCAGATAGACCAACCACAGCCGCAGCAGCCGCGACCGCCCCGGGTCTCCCGGCGGCAGGGTGTCCCGGAGGGCCTGGTACGGGCAGAAGAAGTTGGCGACGGGGATGAACCAGAACCCGACCCCCCACCCCGGCCGATGGCGGCCGGGCAGCCGCAGCCACCGGGCGGCGTTGGCCGCCCGGTACTGCCAGACCAGGATCAGCACCACGGCGGCTATCCACACCAGGTCCAGAGGCCACAGGTAGGCGGGCGGGTTCAGGCCGGCCGGCAGCGCCGGGGTCGACTGCCCGTGCTGTGCCGCCGTGTTGACCTGGTGGAGGTAGTGGTCCCAGATGTGGAACGTGCCGCCGTAGCGGGCCACCAACGCCGCCATCTGGGCGACGGCCACCACGGCGTACGCGACCACCGACCGCCGGGCCCACGGCGCCACCCCCTGCTCTTCGGCCACCAGGTGCCGGACCCCCGCTGTCATCCAACCCGGGACCACGGGGACCACCGGGACCTGGGCCGGCGCCGGTTGGAGGCCGGCCCACTGGGCGGGTGGCGGCTGGACGGGCGCGGGCTGGATGGGGGTCGACCGGACCGGGGCGGCTTGGCTGGGGGTGGGCTGGGCTGGAGGGGGGCCGGCCTGGTGCTCCGTCCACCGGGACCCGTCCCACCACCGGCTGCCAGGTCCGCCGGCCGGGTCCGGGTACCAGCCCGCAGGAGGGCCAGCGGGTGGGGTGGTCATGGCGGCATTCTGACAGCCGGGCGCGGCATCATGGCGCCATGGAGCCGACGCCGGTGCTGACGGTGTTCCGGTCCCGGCTGCGGCCGGGGGTGGAGGAGCAGTACCGGCCTCTGGCCGCCGAGATGGAGGCGTTGGCCCGGACCATGCCGGGGTTCGTGGACTTCAAGGGGTTCGTCGCCGCCGACGGCGAGCGGGTGTCGATCGTCACTTTCGCCGATTCCCGGTCGCAGCAGGCCTGGCGGGACCACCCCGACCACCGTGCGGCCCAGCGACGGGGACGCCAGGACCTCTACGAGACCTACACCGTGCAGGTGTGCACCCTGCAGCGGGAGCACCGCTTTCCCGGGTGACATACGGTGGCGCCGTGCTGGTCCGTATCTTCGTCGAGCCGCAGCAGGGTGCCGATTACGACCGCCTGCTGACCGTCGCCCAGGAGGCCGAGTCCCTCGGGTTCGACGGGTTCTTCCGTTCCGACCACTACCTGACCATGGGCGGCGACGGCCTTCCCGGGCCCACCGACGCCTGGGTCACCCTGGCCGGGCTGGCCCGGGAGACCGAGCGGTTGCGCCTGGGGACCCTGCTGTCGTCGGCCACCTTCCGCCTGCCGGGACCGTTGGCCATCACCGTGGCCCAGGTAGACGCCATGAGCGGCGGCCGGGTGGAGCTGGGACTGGGCGCCGGCTGGTTCGACGACGAGCACCGCGCCTACGGCATCCCGTTCCCGCCGACCGGTGAGCGGTTCGACCGGCTGGAGGAGCAGCTGGAGATCGTCACCGGACTGTGGACCACCCCGGCCGGCGACCGGTTCTCCTACGACGGCCGGCACTACACCGTCACCGACAGCCCGGCCCTGCCGAAGCCAGTGCAGTCGCCCCGGCCGCCGCTGATCGTCGGTGGCGCCGGCCGGACCCGGACCCCGCGGCTGGCCGCCCGCTTCGCCGACGAGTTCAACGTCCCGTTCCACCGGGTGGACGACACCTCGGCCCTGTACGGCCGGGTCAGGGAAGCCTGTGAGGAAGCCGGCCGGGAGCCGGCGGACCTGCGGCTGTCGGCCGCCGTGGTGGTCTGTTGCGGCGCCGACGAGGCCGAGGTGCGCCGCCGGGCCCAGGCCATCGGCCGGGACGTCGACGAGCTGCGGACCAACGGCGCCGCCGGCACGCCGGACGAGGTGGCCGAACGGCTGCTGGCCTACGCCGCGGCCGGCGCCACCACCGTGTACCTGCAGGTTCTCGACCTCGGTGACCTGGACCACCTGCGGTTGATCGCCGCCGACGTGGTCCCGGCCCTCGGCGCTTAGCCCGGTCCGGCATCTGCCCGCTGGTGCCGGACCCGCCGGTGGCGGGTCCTTGCGTGACCATTTTTGTCGCTGGCGCGTTCGTTGGAGCATATGTGCTCTAAAAGTCGCGCCAGCGACCTCGGAGAAAATGTTCGGCGGCCGGACCTGGCGGCCGGACCTGGCGGCCGGGGACTCAGCCGCCGGACCGGCCGGCGGAGGTCCCGTTGGTCGCACCGTCGCCATGCGTGGTCGCCTTGGTCGCCTTGGTCGCCTTGGGGGCCGGCAGGGCGATACGGGCCAGGACGTCGTTGCCGGCGGCCACACAGGCGGTCGGCAACGGACAGTCCACCCCGATGAGCCCGACCGGGACGTACCGGGTGGTGGCCGTCCGCCAGCTGGTCCCGCCGTTGCCGGACGCCACCACGCCGCCGATCGGGGTGGGAGGGTTCGTGGGAGTCCACACCGTCCCGACGGCGGCGCAGCTGCCGGCTGTCGGACAGGACACGGCGAAGGCGTCCCCCAGGCCGGCGGGCGAGGCACCCAGGGTCCAGGTGGTCCCGCCGTCGGCACTGCGCAGCACCTGGCTCGTCGCCGGGGCGAGGTCGGTGGTGGTCGTGGACTTGGTGCCCACGGCCACGCAATCGCCGTCGGCGGTGCAGGAGATGCCGTGGAGCAGCCCCACCCCGGTCGGCACGGTGGCTGCCGTCCAGGTGTTCCCACCGTCGTCGGTGACGGCGACGGCGCCGGTGCCCTGGCCCGGTGCCGCGGCGGTGTACCCGACCGTGACGCACTGCTCCGCCGACGGGCAGGACAGGGCGCTGATCCCTCCGAACCCGGCCGGCAGCGAACCGGTGCGCTGCCAGTCCCGGCCGCCGTCGACGGTGGACGCCGACCAGAAGGCGGAGCCGTCGGTGGCGACCACCGTGCAGTCTGTGGCCGACAGGCAGTGCACCGCCGACAGGTCGACGGAGCCGACCGGTGAATCGACCGACTGCCATGTCCGGCCGCCGTCGGCGGTGACCAACACGGCACCCAGGATCGGTCCGCCGTGGTCGGCGTCGCCGACGGCCATGCAGTATTTGCGGTCCGGGCAGGCAACGGCGGAAAGGTCGGTGGGCGCGGCCACCGTCACCCGCTCGGCCGACCAGGTGACCCCGCCGTCGGCCGTGGCGTCGATGACCACGGGGGATGGCGGTGTGCTGGTCGTGGTGGCCTCCAGGGCGTTGACCGCCGACTGGCCCACCGCCCAGCAGTGGGTGGCGTCGCCACAGGACACGGCCTCGAGCACGCCCGTCCCGGCCGGGGCCGGCTGGCCCCAGACGGTCACGTCCTTGTTCCCGGCGGCCCTGTTCCCGGCGGCCCTGTTCCCGGCAGCCTTGTTCCCATCGGCGTGGCCACCGCGGTGGGTCGTCGTGGTGGCGGCTGCGCTCGGGTGGGTGTAGCCGGCGCAGGCGACGGCCACGATCACGGCCACCACGGCGACGCCCGAAGCGGCCGTACGGCGCGTCCGACGGAGACCGCTCGGGCGGTCCCGGCCGATCGGCGTCCGCCCCTCGTTCACGTTTCCTCCACGGCGCCGCAACATTAACGGCGCCCCTCGTCACAGTGGCGTCACCGCCGTTGCCACATGGCCGCGGTCGGGCGTTGCCACAGGACGGCGGTCGAATATTGCCGCAGCGGCCGCGGCCGGACGGTGGTCTACCCTCGTCGCCGGTGGACTGGGTCGACATCGTCATCATCCTGGTGGTGGTCGCCGCCGCGGTCCACGGGCTGCGCCTGGGGGCGTTGATGCAGCTGTTCACCTTCGGTGGTTTCCTCATCGGGATGATCCTCGGGATGCTGCTGTCGCTGCTCATCGGGTCGTCCATCCGTTCCCACGGGGTCCGCGTCGCGGTGGTCCTACTGCTGGTCATCGGGCTGGCTGTCCTGTTCGGTGTCGGTGGACGGGTGCTCGGCACCTGGAGCACCGTGGCCGCCCGGCGGTGGCACCTGGGATCGGTGGACGCCGTCCTCGGGGTGGGGGTGGCCGTCGTGGCCGTGCTGTTGTCGGCGTGGCTGGTGGCCTACATGCTGTCCGAGAGCCGGTTCGTCTGGCTCAACTCCGCCATCGCCAGCTCCGATGTGCTGAAGGCGGTTGACGACGTCATGCCGCCGCCGCCGGACCTGTTCTCGCCGCTGCAGAACTTCCTGTCCGACTCCGGGTTCCCGCCGGTCTTCGTCGGCCTGTCCCCGGCCCCGGCCAGTCCGGTGGCCACCCCGTCGGGGTCGGAGGCCAACCAGATCGGGGCCGCCGACGCGGGGTCCATGGTCAAGGTCCTCGGTCAGGCCTGTGGCTATCTGCAGGAGGGTTCCGGGTTCGTGGTGGCTCCGGGGCTGGTGGTCACCAACGCCCACGTCATCGCCGGGGAGTCGACCACCCAGGTGGTGGTCCAGGGCATCACCTATCCGGCCGTCCCCGTCCTGTTCGACCCCAACTTCGACCTGGCGGTCCTGCGGACCAGTGCGCCGCTCGGGCCACCGCTCGATCTCGACCCCGACGAGGTGCCCCGGGGGACCCAGGGGGCGGTGCTCGGCTACCCCCACGACGGGCCCCTGGTGATCGGCTCGGCCGGCGTGGCCGCGACCGGAATCTTTCCGTACCCGATCATCCGGG
>CAYVPF010000038.1:0-1487 GCA_964453355.1 uncultured Acidimicrobiaceae bacterium
CCGGCGACCAGGTGTTCTTCCAGGGCCACGCCTCCCCCGGCATCTACGCCCGGGCGTTCGTGGAAGGCCGCCTGACCGAGACCGAGCTCGACAACTTCCGCCACGAGGTCGGCGGCAACGGGCTGCCGAGCTACCCGCACCCCCGGTCGCTGCCGGGGTTCTGGGAGTTCCCGACCGTGTCCATGGGCCTGGGGCCGATCGATGCCATCTACCAGGCCCACGTCAACCGGTACCTGCACCAGCGCCAACTGGTCGACACCAGCGGCAGTCGGGTGTGGTGCTTCGTCGGCGACGGCGAGATGGACGAGCCCGAGTCGGTGGGCGCCTTGGGGGTGGCCGGCCGCGAGCACCTGGACAACCTCATCTTCGTGGTCAACTGCAACCTGCAGCGCCTGGACGGGCCGGTGCGGGGCAACGGCAAGATCATCCAGGAGCTCGAAGCCCTCTACCGGGGGGCGGGCTGGAACGTCATCAAGGTCATCTGGGGCTCGCGGTGGGACGACCTGCTGGCCCGGGACATCGACGGGGTGCTGCTGGACAAGATGAACAACACGGTCGACGGCGAGTTCCAGAAGTACGCCACCGAGTCCGGCGCCTACATCCGGGAGCACTTCTTCGGTCCGGACCCCCGCCTGCGCAAGATGGTGGAGCACCTGAGCGACGACGAGCTGCAGAGCCTGCCCCGGGGCGGCCACGACTACCGGAAGCTGTACGCCGCCTACAAGCTGGCCACCGAACAGCGCGGCGCCCCGACGGTGATCCTGGCCAAGACCATCAAGGGTTGGACGCTCGGCCCCCAGATCGAGGCCCGCAACGCCACCCACCAGATCAAGAAGATGACCAAGGACCAGCTGCGCGCCCTGCGGGACCGGCTGTACCTGGCCGACGAGATCCCCGACGAGGCCCTGGAGGCGGACGCCCCGCCGTACTACCGGCCCGTCGTTGGGTCCGAGATCCACGAGTACCTGATGGCCCGCCGCAAGGTACTGGCCGGGCCGCTGCCGAACCGGGTGGTCCGGGCGGCCCGGGTCACCCTCCCGGACCCGAAGGTCTTCGCCGACCTGACCGCCGGATCGGGCAAGCAGGCCGCCTCCACGACCATGGCCTTCGCCCGGCTGCTGCGGAACCTGGTCCGGGACCCGGCCTTCGGCCCGCTGGTGGCCCCGATCGTGTCCGACGAGGCCCGGACGTTCGGCCTGGAGCCCATCATCGCCGAGGCCAAGATCTACGCCCCCGGCGGCCAGCGGTACGTGCCGGTCGACGCCGACCTGCCGCTGAAGTACGCCGAGAGCGCCTCGGGGCAGCTGCTGCAGGAGGGCATCACCGAGGCCGGGGCCATGGCCACCTTCACCGCCCTGGCCACGGCCTACGCCACCTGGGGCCACCCGATGCTGCCGGTGTTCCTGTTCTATTCCATGTTCGGGTTCCAGCGGGTCGGCGACCTGGCCTGGGCCTTGGGCGACATGCGCGGCCGCGGGATCCTGGCC
>CAYVPF010000038.1:1497-17857 GCA_964453355.1 uncultured Acidimicrobiaceae bacterium
GAATAAGGACCGGCTCGGCCGGGTGCTGACCATCGTCCGGATGGCGCCGGGCCGGGTGCACCGCCGGGCGCACAACCCTCATCGGCGAGGGCCTGCAGCACGACGACGGGCACTCCCCGCTGCTGGCCTCCACCAACCCGGCCGCCGCCGTGTACGACCCGGCGTTCGCCTACGAGCTGGCCATCGTCGTCGAGGACGCCGTCACCAAGATGCTGGGGCCCGAGCCCGAGGACCGGTTCTGGTACCTGACCCTGTACAACGAGACCTACGCCATGCCGCCGCTGCCCGAGGGGCCGGCCGGCGACGAGGTCCGCCACGGCGTCATCCGGGGCCTGTACCGGTTTGCCGGACCGGCCGACGTACCCGACCCCCGGGCCACGGCCAGCCTGTGCTTCTCGGGCCCCATGTGGCAGGTGGCCATGGAGGCCCGGCGCCTCTTGGCCGAGGGCTGGGGCATTGCCGCTGACGCCTGGTCGGCCACGTCCTGGACGACCGTCCGCCAAGACGCCGTGTCGGCCGAGCGGTGGAACCGCCTCCACCCCGACCAGCCCGGCCGGGTCCCCTACGTCACCGAGCTCCTCGGCCAGGGACAGGGCCCGGTGGTGGCCGTGTCGGACTACATGCGGGCCGTCCCCGACCAGATCGCCCGCTGGGTACCCCGGCCGTTCACCTCCCTCGGCACCGACGGCTTCGGCCGGTCCGACGCCCGGGAGGCCCTGCGCCGGTACTTCGAGGTCGACGCCGCCCACGTGGTGGTGGCCGTGCTGTCGGCCCTGGCCGCCGACGGGACGGTGGACCGGTCGGTGGTGACCGAGGCCATCAGCCGGTTCGGCATCGACCCCGACGCCGCCGAGCCGTTCAGCGTCTGAACCGCCCCGTAGGCCCACCGGGTGGCCGGGGCGGGCGGCGGGCGGCCGTTTGCCGGTCCGCAGCGGGGGCACCTGGCTGATGTTTTTCCGGGTCGCCGGCACGAGAAATTGAGCGTATGCGCTCAATTTTCTGCGCCGGCGCGACGTCAGGAAATTGTTGCCTCGGCCTTCGTCCGGCCCGCACCGGAGCGGCCCGGGCGACTCCGACCGGCGACTTGGGGGGCCTTAGTGGGGTTCCCAGGCGTCCGGGTCGGCGGTGAGCTTGACCAGGTTCCGGGGCAGCTTGCCTGAAGCGACCTGGGCCAGGGTGACGTTCTCCAGCACCTGCCGCAGGCTGGCGCGGACGGCCACCCAGACCTGCTGGAGGTGCTCGGCGGCGCCGTCGTAGAAGGTGGCTTCGGGCCGGAAGCCGCGGACCTCGGCCAGCGGACCGTCCAGGGCCCGGATGACTTCGGCGACGGTGATGTCCTCGGGGGCCCGGGCCAGCCGGTAGCCACCCTCGGCCCCTCGCTGGCTGGCCACCAGGCCGGCCCGCCGCAGGTCGGCGAGGATGGCCCCGAGGAACCGGGGCGGCAGCCCCTGATCCCCGGCCAGGACCTCTGCCGTCTGGGGCGTTCCGGCCGCGGCCAGCGACAGGAGAGCCCGGAGCCCGTAATCGACCTTGGCTGGAATATGCATTTCCCTGATTCTGCCCCGCCCGGGGCGGTCAGCGGGCGATGTCCCCCCAGCGGGCCCTGCCGGGGGACAAATCGCAGCCCATCACTCGAAAAACTGCCAAACTGGATCGGCCCGGCGGCAGCTGTCGCCACGATCGCCTCCGGGGTGCCCGTTGGGGAACGGAGGGCGCACCATGGCAGAGGTGGGGGGCGTGCCGGTTAGCCGGCGCGAGCGAAAGAAGGCGGAGACGCGGACTCGCCTCGTCGAGTGCGCGTACCGGCTGATCGACCAGCAGGGCTACGACGGCACGTCTCTGGCCGACATCACCGACGCCGCCGACGTCTCGGCCCGGACCTTCTACCTGTACTTCGACTCCAAGGCCGACGTGGCCCTGGCCGCCTTCTACGAATGGATCGACGCCCTGATCGTCGCCATGGAGGCCCGGCCGGAGGCGGAGCCGCCCGACCAGATGCTGGCCGGTGCCCTGGAAACCTTGTGGGCCGCCGGGCACACCAGTGGCAACAGGCCGGCCGACTCCGGTCGACCCGGTCGACCCGGCGTCCCGGTGGTCCACGCCCTGCTCCTGGCTGAAGGCAGCCCGGATGTGGCCGGCGGGGTGTACCGGGCCATGATGCGGGCCACCGACCGGTTCAGCGCCTTGTTCGGCCGCCGCCTCGGGTACCCGACCGGATCGCCCGAACCCGAGCTCATCGCGGCCGGGATCGCCGGCGCCTTCGTCGGGTCCCAGCGGGCCTTCGCCGCCCAGCTGGCGATCGGCCACGACCCGGGCCCCATCGACCAGTTGACCACCAGCTGCTTCGGTCGCTTCGGCACCGGCCTGGCCGACCTGTGGGAGGGCCGCCTGCCGTAGTCGACCGGCCTCAGTCGGCGATCCCGCCGGTACCCGGGCCGGCTCCGGCTCCGGCTCCGGCCGTCGCCAGCTGGGCCAGTTCCTCCTGCACCAGCCGCTCGTGCTCGTCGGCGTCCCGCTTGGCCGATCTCGGTCGCCACCGTCCGGCCATCACCAGCACCAGCGGCAGGAACACCACCTGGCCGGCGGCGCAGACCCAGAACCAGTGCTGCCACTGCTCCGGCGATGCCTTCTCCGCCGCCTCGACCTTCTGGATGGTGGCGGCGTTCTTCAAGAAGAAGGCCCCCTCGGCCTTGATGTGGGGGTCCTTGTCGATGGCCTCCAGCTTCGGCAGCCCGACGGCCTTGATGGCCTGGTCGAGGAGGGTCGGCGGGATGGCGGCGGCGGTCGGGTACTTGCCGAGCTCGGCGAACAGGGTCGGATGGGCGATGACGGTGGCCACCAGCGGGTCCTTCTTCAAGATGGCCTGCGCCTCCAGGCCGAGCTGGCTGTGGTCGACCAGGGTGGTGGTGGACGACACGACGAAGGGCAAGATGAAGATGGACACCGCCACGACCGCCCGCAGGATCCAGCCCCAGACGGCCAGGCCGGTGGCCACCAGGGCCGGGTTGTGCCGCTCGACGGTCTCGGTGAAGCTGGCCATCCACGGCGCGTAGGCGATGCCCATGCAGACGGCCAACAAGGTGAAGATCAGGGCGAAGGTGTAATACCCGGTCTCCGGGTGGGTGGCCCGGGTGGCGAAGATGACGGTCATCGCCACCGCTCCGATGCCGCCCAGGATCATGAACGGCTTGCGGACCCGCAGCCGGTCGGAGAGGACGCCGACCACGACGAGGGCGCCGGCGTCGAACGCCCAGAACCAGTTGCCGAGCCCGTTGGCCTGGCTGGCCGGGTAGGAGAAGACCGTCTCGAAGAACACCACGTTGAAGCCGACGGCGGTGTAGTAGATGAGCAGGAACAGGCTGATGGCGAAGGCCGGGACGATCACGTCCAGCCGGAGCATCTGCCGCCACGGCCGCCCCAGGGCTCGGACGACGTCGAGGCCCTTGGCCTTGGCCTCGACCAGGACCCGGTCCCGGAGGGTGACCATCACCTGGCCCCGCAACGACGGCGACAGCTCCCGCAGCCCGAACAGGGCGACGACGAACACGCCGAGGCTGACGACGCCGCAGATGGTGAACTGGTCCTGCCAGGCCACCAGGTGGTTCAGCGTGTTGCTGGCCACCACCGCCACCACCAGGCTGCCGACCACCGGGCCCAGGGTCCAAAAGCCCATCGCCGAGGCCCGGCCGAGCTGCGGGGAGAAGTCCCGGACGAGGGCCGGGGTGGCCACGAGGATGATGCCCTCCACGAACCCGACGGCGACGACCAGGACGGCGAAGACCCACTCGTTGGGGGCGTTGGGGATGCCGAACAGGACCACGAGGCCGGTGACCCCGAGGCCGTAGGCCACCAGGTTGGCCCGGCCCCACCGGTCGGCCAGGCCGGCCAGCACCGACGAGAACGCCCCGATGGCGTTGCCCACCACGACGATGTCCACGTAGAAGGTGAAGCTCATCCCGTAGTGCTGCAGGATCTGTGGCGCCACGGCGCCGGCCACGTACAGCTGGTAGTAGAGGACGATGGTGGCCAGCACCACGATGGCCAGGTACCGGATCCGCTGCCGGTTGGCCGGGTAGGCATTCAGGTCCCGGTAGTAGAGGGACCGTAGGGAGTACCCGACGGTGCGGCGCCCGGCCGGCGGTAACTGGATCGACGCTGTCATCATCCCCCCCGGGCTTGACCGCCGCTATGAATAAACGTTTATATACCTGTAGAGGGGGAGGGTCAAGGGTCGGTGACCGACATCATCACCATCGATGCGGCGGACCCGGAGGAATCCGGGGAGGGAACGGTCCGGTCGTTCTCGGAGCCGGCCCGCCGGCTCATGGAAGCCGCCGACCGGCTGTTCTACGCCCAGGGGGCGGCCGCCACGACGGTCCGGGAGATCACCGCGGCCTGCGGCCTGACCCCGGGGGCGCTGTACAACCACTTCACGTCCAAGGACGAGCTGGTGTTCACCCTGGTCCGCTACCGGCATGCCCACCTGGAGGACAACGTGGTCCGGGCCCAGGCCGCCGCTGGGCCAGACCCAGCGGCCCGGCTGGCGGCGATCGTCGGGGTGTACGTCCGTATGCACGTCGGCGGACGCGAGGGGGCGGAGGTGGCCAACCGGGAGTACCGGCACCTGCCCGGTCCACAGCGGGAGGAGATCGTGGCCATCCGCCGTCGGCTCCGCGACAGCATGGTGGCGGTCCTGGCCGACGGCGCGCGGCAGGGGATCTTCGACGTCGTGGGCGCCTCCGACCCCGGCACCGTCGAGGAGCACCGGGCCCTGGCCATCACGGCGGCCACCATCTTGGACATGTGCATCCACGGCGCCTCTTGGCTCCACCGCGACGGCGCCCTCGACGCCGATGGGCTGGCCGCCCACTTCACCGCCCTGGCCCTCCGCCTGGCCGGCCGCCGGACGGCCCCGCCGGCGACACCGCCGTCGTAGGAGGCTCCAGACCTCAGGAGGCGACGGCCGCCAACAACGGCCCGAAGAGATCGCCGAGGTCGGCCACCCGGGTGAGGACGTCGCCGGCTTCGAAGGCCAATTCGTCGGCGTCGCCGGCCTGGGCACAGGCGGTGACCTCGTCCCAGGTCACCGGGGCGGACACGGTGGGCCGGGGGCGGGCCCGGAGCGAGTAGGGGGCGACGGTGTTCTTGGCCGCGTGGTTCTGGCTCCAGTCGATGAGCACCTTGCCGGCCCGCAGCTCCCGGCGCATGTTGGACAGCACCTCGTCAGGATGGTCGGCTTCCATCTGCCGGGCCAGGTCGTGGGCCTGGTCGCGGACCTTGTCCCACCGGCGGGCCGGTTTCAGCGGCACGTACAGCTGCAGTCCCTTGGAACCACTGGTCTTCGGGAACACGTCGTAGCCGTCGCCGGCCAGGGCCTCACGGAGGTGGCCGGCCACCCGGCAGCAGTCGACCAGGTCGGCCGGGTCGCCGGGGTCGAGGTCGAACACCATGAGGTCCACCGGGCCGTACTCCCCGGGGCGTCGCCATCGCCACTGCGGCACGTGCAGTTCCAGGGCGGCCAGGTTGGCCGCCCAGACCAGGGCGGCGGCGGCGTCGAACACCAGGTAGTCGATCTGGCCGTCGCCCTTCTCGCTCCGGGGCACCGGCACCGTGCGGATCCAGTCCGGCGTCCCCCGGGGGGCGTTCTTCTCGTAGAACGACGGTCCGTCCACCCCGTCGGGATACCGCCGCAGCGTCAGCGGCCGGCCGCGTAGATGCGGCAGCATCACCGGGGCCACCTGGCTGTAGTAGTGGATGACGTCGGCCTTGGTGAACCCAACGTCGGGGTACAGGACCTTGTCCAGGTTGGACAGCCGCAGACGGTGGCCGTCGACCTCGACGGTGGTGGCCTCGTCGGCGCTCACGTCAGACCGGGGCGGCGGCCCGGCGACGCAGCGGCGGGAGGGTCGGCGGGGGTTGGCGCCGGGCGGGCAGCTCGGCCAACAGGGCCGTGGTGGCCTCGGCGACGGCCCGGACGGCGGCCTCGACGGCTGGTCCGGTGGCGACGGACGTGGACTGGACCCCGCTGACCTTGCGGACGTACTGCCGGGCGGCCGCCTCGATCTCCTCGGCCGTGGCCTCCGGCTCCAGCCCCCGCAGGGTGGTGATGTTCCGGCACATGCCACCAGGCTAGAACCACAGCCGCTCCGGCGGGCCGCCCACCGACCGGGGCCACCCACCGACCCGGCCGTCAGCCTCGGCCGGGGTCGAACTCCAGGACCTGGGTCAGCCGGATGTTGTTGCCGGAGGGATCCCGGAACGACGTGTCGATGCCATAGGGCCGGGCGGTCGGCGGGTCGTTGAACCGCACCCCGCGAGCCGACAGGTCGTCGTAGGCGGCCTGGCAGTCGTCGGTCTCCAAGAACAGGGTGCCGCCGGCCCCCTTGGCCACGAGGTCGGCCATCTGGGCGCTGTCGCCGGCGTCCAGCATCGGCGGCCCGGGAACCGGCATGAGCACCAGCCCGACGTCCGGCTGGTCCGGCGGCCCGACGCAGAGCCACCGGAACTGCCACGCCTCCATCGTCACGTCCGCCCGGACTTCCCACCCGAGGGTCTCCGTGTAGAAGGCCAGGGCCTCGTCCTGGTCGTGCACCCAGAACTGGGCGTTGGCGATCCTGACCATGCGTCCTCCCGACCGATCCGGCACCGTGATCCGTACGGGAGAAAGCCTAAGAGGTGGCCGCCCGGTCGTCTTCTCGAAACGTGCGGTTCTGCGGGCGCCCGTAGGCCTGGGCCACGCACCGCGGGACGCCGGCCGGCCAGGCCCCGGGCGGGTAGGCCGCCCGGTAGGCCAGCGGGGCCCGGCCGAACATGCGACGGAAGCTGGCCGTGAACGAGCCGACACTGTTGGCGCCGACGGCGAAGCAGATGTCGGCCACCGACCGGCGGGTGGTGCCGAGCAGGGTGGCCGCCCGCTCCAGCCGGCGGGTCAGCAGGTACCGGTGGGGGGGCTCGCCGAAGGCCAGCGTGAACTGCCGGCTGAAGTGCGCCCGGGACAGCCCAGCCGCGGCCGCCAGGTCGGCCACCGTCAAGGCGTCGGCGTAGCGGGCGTCGGCCAGGTCCTTGGCCGCCAGTAGGTGCCGGGACGGCGGCGGGCTGGACACCGGGCCAGTATGCCGCTGACGCGGCACCGGTCAGGTCCGGCGGGGCCGGGCGCGGAGATGGGCCCGCTCGCCCTGGGGCCCGAAGATGGTCAGGTACCGGACCGGCCCCGGACCGGCGTTGCCAAACCAGTGCGGCACCTGGGTGTCGAACTCCGCCGACTCCCCCGGCGCCAGCGTCAGGTCGGACGCCCCGAGCCGCAGCCGGAGGTGCCCGCGGAGGACGTACAGCCACTCGTAGCCGTCGTGCCGGCGGAGGTCCGGGGTCCGGTGGTCGCCGGCCGGGATGGTGTGGTGGAAGGCCTGGATGCCGCTGGTGGTCCCCGACAGGGGGATGACGGTCATGCCGTCACAGGTGATCGGGGCCCGCACCACCCGCGGGTCAGGATCGGCCGGGGCGGCGACCAGGTGGTCGAGGCTGACCGACAGAGCGGTGGCCACCGGGAGCAGCAGTTCGAGGGTGGCCCGCCGCCGGCCCGACTCCAGCCGGGACAGAGTGCTGACCGAGATGTCGGTCCGTTCTGACAGCTCGGCCAGCGTCAGGCCCCGGGCCGCCCGGGCCACCCGGATCCGGGGGCCCAGGTCGGCCAGCACCGAGTCGGCAGCGACGTCCACCGGACCAGTTTGCCAAATTGGCAATCACCCTTGCCAGCCGCCCCGGCAGGGGCCATCGTGGCGATCATGGACATTTCCCCCACCACACCGCCGGCCGGCCACTCGTCGGCCGGCCGCCCGCCAGCCGGGTCAGGCCGATGACGGAGCGGTTCGACCAGGACTTCTGGGACGACCGGTACCGGACCGCACCGCAGCTGTGGAGCGGCGCCCCGAACCGGCACCTCGTGACCGTCGCCACGTCGCTGCCGCCGGGATCGGCGCTGGACGTCGGCTGCGGCGAAGGCGCCGACGCGGTGTGGCTGGCCGAGCACGGTTGGCAGGTCACCGCCACGGACATCTCCACGGTCGCCCTGGACCGGGCCCGGGAGGCGGCCGGGGGCCGGGGGACCGAGGTGGCCGGCCGCATCGAGTGGGCGCAGGCCGACCTGCGGGAATGGCGGCCACCCCGTCGCACCTACGACCTGGTC
This sequence comes from uncultured Acidimicrobiaceae bacterium, assembly GCA_964453355.1. Taxonomy (GTDB): domain Bacteria; phylum Actinomycetota; class Acidimicrobiia; order Acidimicrobiales; family RAAP-2; genus DASZUK01. The sequence continues at coordinate 9,680 of CAYVPF010000038.1, forward strand.
AGCGCCCAGTACCTTCAACTGCCGCCGGACCTCCGCTCGGCCCTGTGGACCCAGCTCGCCGCCGTCGTCGCCCCGGCCGGCACCCTGCTGCTGGTTGGCCACGACGTCAGCGACGCGCACGTCGCCGAGCACCGCGCCCACCAGCCTGAGCTGTTCTTCTCCGGGGCCGACGTCGTCCGCCAGCTGGCCGACCCCCGCTGGACGGTCGTGGCCGACACGGTCACCTACCGCCGGCAGGCCGACGGCCCGGAGCTCGTCGACGTGGTCGTGCGGGCCACCCGCCAGCCGCAGTGAGGCCGCCGGCGCCACCACCCCGGCGGCGACCGTCAGCGGCGACCGGTCGGTTGCCCCCGCCGGCGAGGACGGCGCTTCGACGTGCCGGTTCGACCGGCGAAGTCGACAGGGCGTTCGGTCCGAGTGGCCGTCCGGCTGGCCTCTCCACCGGTTCCCCGGGTGCTGGGCCGGGCCAACGGGATACGGCTGCCGGCCTCCGGCGTGGCGAGAGAGGGGACGTCCGGTGAAGAGATCCCGGCGGCGAGCCCCAAGCGTCGCTGGATCAGCTTGACGTCGTTGAGGTTCTCGCGCCCGACCAGGGACACGACGATCCCGTTGGCGCCGGCCCGTCCGGTCCGGCCCGAGCGGTGGACATAGTCGGTGGAATCGGCCGGCAGGTCGAAGTGGACGACGAGGGGCACGTCGTCGACGTGGATGCCGCGCGCCGCGATGTCCGTGGCCACGAGCACGTCGAGCCGGCCGCCCTGAAAGGCCGCCAGGGCCCGGTCCCGCTGGCCCTGGCTGCGGTTGCCGTGGATGGCGTCCGACTGCAGGCCGGACCGGCCCAGGCGCTCCGACAGACGGTCGGCGCCGCGCTTGGTCCGGCAGAACACCACGGCCGGCCCACGGGCGGTGATGGTCTCGGCGGTGACCGCCACCCGATCGTTGGCTTCCACCCGCCAGAAGTGGTGATGGACCGTCCCGAGATCGGCGGCCGCCGGCGCCACCTCGTGCCGTACCGGATCGTGCTGGTAGTCACGGACCAGCTTGTCGACCGGTCCGTCCAGGGTGGCCGAGAAGAGCAGGGTCTGGCGGCCGGTGCTCGTCAGGTTGACGAGGCGGCGCACGACGGGCAGGAAGCCCATGTCGGCCATCCGGTCAGCCTCGTCGAGCACCACGATGTCCACGGACGAAAGATCCACGGCCCGACGCTCGACGAGGTCGGCGAGCCGGCCCGGACAGGCAACGAGGACGTCGACGCCATTGCGGAGGACGGTGAGCTGGTTGCCGTAGCCGACGCCGCCGTAGATGGAGGCCACACGGGCACCGATCGCCGCCGCGAGGGGGGCCATGACCTTTTCGATCTGCGCCGCCAGCTCCCGGGTGGGGACCAGCACCAGAGCCGACGGGTGCCGGCGCCGACCCCGTCCGGCACCGGGATCGGCGGCCAGTCGGGACAGGATGGCCAGGCCGAACGCCAGGGTCTTGCCGGACCCGGTGGGCGCCTTGCCGCAGACGTCGCGGCCGGCCAGGCAGTCGGGGAGGGCGGCCGCCTGGATCGGGAAGGCGGTGGTCAGCCCTTGCCGTTCCAGGACCGCCGACAGCGGCCGGGGAACGCCGAGGTCCGAAAACCGGACGGGCGCGGCAGAGGTAGATGAGGTGGGCACAAGACTCCAGTCGGTCCAGGGGAAGATGGCCGACTCGATGCGATGTCTCGTGGGCCTGGCCGACGCCAATTCGCCGACCGCCGCCGGACGAATGCCCGGGGTATCGTCACCGACCATAGCGGAAGTGCCGGACCATTGCGGCCATCTCGAAGACCGGCCACGGTGCCGAGCTGATAGGGTGGCCCTGTCGCCAGTTGAGTTGTACTGGTGTGGCCTGGTCGAGACCCCCCCGAGTTGGCCCAATTCGAACGGAGCCCTCGATCTTCCAGCGTCTCACCGAAGCCCTGTCGGGCTGTGTCAGCATGACGTCGTGCGTTTCTGACGGCAGCAGTCGTGCGGACTGCCGATTCGGCCACCACCCCGCCCACTCGAAGGCCGTTTGATGGGCACGTCTGCCGGCAAACGCCAGCGGGAGCGGGAGAAGCTGGACAAGGCCCGGGACAAGGCGGAGCGCAAGGCCGTGCGCCTGGCGACCAACCCGGAGTCCCCCGACACCTCTTCGCTGCGAAGCGAGTCGGAGCTCATCGAGGACCTGGGGGCGATCCACCGGGCTTTCGAGGCCGGGGACCTGCCGCTGGAAGACTTCGAAGAGCGCCGAGACCTGCTGCAGTCGGAGTTGGCCCAGGTGGCCCAATGACACAGGTCGCCCAATGAACCGCCGGAGAACCTCTCACCGCTGGTCGTCCGGAGGACATCGTGCCTAGGCATACGAACGGTAAGCAGACACGACGCCGCACCCCGGCACCGCCCGAGCGCGGACGCACGGGACGTCGCCGGCCGCCCACCCAAGACATCGACGCCCAGGCCCTCGCCCTCCGCGAGTCCGGCTCTTCCTTCTCGGCGATCGCTCGCCTGCTGGAGCTCGGACGGGCGACGGACGCCCATCAGAGCTTCGTCCGCGCCCTGCGAGCCCACGACGGCGAGGAACGCCGGCAGCTGCAGAAGAACGAAGAGGCGCGGCTCGACCTTCTGGAGGAGCGGATCCGGGACCGGGACGCGGCCGACACGGCCAAGATCGAACGCCGGTTGCTGGGCGTGAAGAACTACCGAGAAGCGCTCGAGCGGTGACGACGCCGGCTCCTGGGCCCAACTGTGCCCTGTGCGGTCAGCCGGCGACGACGACCGTGGAGCCCTCCCGCCGGACGTTGGCCCGGGGGCTCGACCCGGGTGACCAGTCGTACTCGGTCACGGTGATCCTTCCCGATGTGGCACTCTGCGATGACCATGCCGAGGACGTCCGCCGGGGCGACCGGCTCATCGGGTGGTGCGACGACCCGCAGTGCCGGACGTTCGGGGAAGCCGGTGAGGCCTCGGCCTGCGGGGACGAATACAAGAAGTTGGGGGTCAGCGCCCGCTCCCGATCGTCCCGGCACTAGACATCCAGGACACCGCGATCTCGTTCGTAAGACAAATAAAAAGCAATATCAATAACAAAGAGAGAGAGAATAAGAAAATGGCAACTGGAACGGTGAAGTTCTTCAACAGTGAGAAGGGCTTTGGGTTCATTACCCCCGCCAGCGGAGACAAGGACGTTTTCGTCCACTTCTCCAACGTGGCCGGTGAAGGCTTCAAGACCCTCGAGGACGGCCAGCAGGTCGAGTTCGACGTCGCCGAGGGCCGCAAGGGCCCAGAGGCGCAGAACGTCCGGGTCATTTAGTAAGGCCCCGGTTGGTGCGCCTCGATCAGTCGGGGCGCACCAACCGGGGAGCAGTTGAACCCGGATTGCGACCAAGCGACCGGGATCATCGAGTTGGACGACCAGCGCGCATCGAGGCTGCCCTCCTCGGATCACCCGACAGGAGACCTCGTGCAGCCGGCCACCCTTCAAACAGCAGGACCTCGCGATTTTCACGCGCTGACCATGGACGTACGAGCCGCCGGGCTCCTTGACCGCCGGCTGACGTACTACTGGGTCAGGGTCGCCCTCACGGTCACCGCCTTTGCCGCCGGATGGGCGGCCTTCTTCGTCCTCGGCGACTCGTGGGCCACGCTCGGCGTGGCGGTGTTCCTCGGCCTGACCGCCACCCAGCTCGGTTTCCTCGGCCACGACGCCGGGCACCGACAGATCTTCGAATCCCGGCAGGCCAACCGCCTGCTCGGCCTGGCCGTCGGGAACGGGCTGATCGGGTTGAGCTTCGGTTGGTGGGTCCCCAAGCACAACGCCCACCACGCCTATCCCAACCAGGAGGGCCGCGACCCCGACATCGGCGTCGGCCTCATCGGTCCTCCGGCCGACGACGCACAGGACGGCAGGCACGGCGGCATCGCCGGCTACCTGGCCCGGCGACAGGCCGAGCTCTTCTTTCCCCTGATGCTCCTGCGCAGCACCGGGCTCTACGTTTCGGGCGTCCAGGACCTGCTCCGCCGCCGGGATCGCGCCGCTGCCCGGGAGGGGGCCATCCTTGCCGTCCACATCGCGCTGTACCTGACCGCGGTGTTCTGGGTGCTGTCGCCGGTGAAGGCCGTCGCCTTCATCCTGGTGTACCAGGCCGTCTTCTCCGTCTACCTCGGCTGCAGCTTCGCCCCCAACCACAAGGGCATGCCGGTGATGGACCGTGACGCCCAGATGGGCTTCGCCCGGCGTCAGGTGATCACCGCCCGCAACGTGTCGGGGGGCCGGTGCACCAGCTTCGTCCTCGGCGGCCTCAACTACCAGATCGAGCACCACCTCTTCCCGACCATGCCCCGGCCCAACCTGGCCCGAGCCCAGGAGCTGGTCCGGGCGTTCTGTCTCGAGAACCACCTCGGCTACTGCGAGGAGCGCCCCGTCGCCTCCTACCGTCAGGCCATCAGCCCGCTCCGCGTCACCTAACAGACGCGTCACTCCACAGACGTAGGCCCCTTTCCCTGCGTCGGCCCGCGGCATGCGGGATCTACGGATTCCTCGACCATGCCGCAGTCGTTACCTTGGCCAGACGGCGATCCGGCCGCCGCGGTCAGGGTCGGCCGCCGGGCGGTGCGCTCGACGGAGAAAGGGAACCATGAGCGTTCGAAGGACCGGGAGGCGCGGGTCGATGCCGGCGCGACGAGCGACCGTAGGCGTCGTGACTGCGGTAAGCCTGGTGGGGATCTCGACCGTTCTCCTCCCGACGGCGGCCGGTGCGTCGGGCAGCACCTTCACCTTGACGGGCCAGGCGGCGGGCACCCTCAAGTGGGTGCCCCAGACCACGGGCAAGTACGGCACGCCGTTGCACGGCTGCCAGGTCGGGCAGGAGTCCACACAGATCGTCGTCAACTTCCCCGCCACCAAGTTGACGGTCAACGGGCACCCCGCCGCGGCCACGGCGATCGTGGCTTTTGTGACCGTGACAAAGGTGGGAGGCACCGAGCAGAACGCCGGCACGAAGAGCCACTTCGTACTCGACCTCAATGTGGGCTCGCACCTCTACGCCTGGGAGGCCACCTCCGGCTCGGTCAGCACCAAGGCGAAGGCCAACGGGGGCTCGGTCGACGCCGGGCTCCTGCCGATCGGCCAGGTGACCGGCACGGCAGTCCAAAGTGGCCTGGCCACCAAACCGGTCCACATCTCCGGCTCCTGGGCGAGCTGCAACCCTTGGCCCTGACCACCGACGTGGGGACTCCTCGGCTCCGGGGGCAGCCACCCACCACCGTCGACTGACTCGGGGGCGCCGGCCGGCCGGCCGAGGGTAAGCTGAGCCCTTGTGACCTGGCCTTTCCCCGCCTGGATCATCCAGCGGGACTGGCGGCCCTTGACCAGGAGCAGTCGATGACGAGCGCTGTCCCCACCGTGGCTCGCGGCGAAGAGCTGGCCGAGGTGGGCCGGTTCCTGGACGCCGTGCCCCGGGGCCCGCGCTGCCTCCTGCTGGAGGGGGAGGTGGGCATCGGCAAGACCACGGTCTTGAACCAGGCGCGCGACGCGGCCGCCGCCCGTGGCTTCCTGGTCCTGTCGGCGGCCCCGGTCGAGATGGAGGTCCCCTGGGAGTTCGTGGCCCTGGCCGACCTGCTCGGCTCGGCTCCCCGGTGGGTGGTCGAGGAGCTGCCGGAGCCGCAACGGCGGGCGGTGGAGGTGTCCGTGTTCCGCCAGGCGGTCTCGGACGAGCCGGTGGATCCGCGCACCCTGGCCACCTCGGTGCTGAAAGTCCTGCGGCGCTTGGCCGAGGCGACGCCGGTGCTCCTGGTGGTGGACGACCTGCCGTGGCTGGACCTGCCGTCGGCCCAGGTCCTGTCGTACGTCCTCCGGCGAGCCGGCGGTTCGGCCATCGGCCTGTTGGGGGCGGTCAGGATCGAGTGGGGCGCAGATCCGGCGCCGCTGGCCACCGACGCCGTCGACCCGGCCCTGGTGGAGCGGTTGCGGATCGGGCCCCTCCCCCTCGAGGCCATCGGCGATCTGCTGTCCGGGCGGTCGGCACCGGTGCCGAGCCGGACCGGCCTGGCCAGGGTCTACGAGCTGTCCCGGGGCAACCCGCTGTTCGCCCTGGAGCTGGTCCGGGAGAACGCCGCCGGGCTGGGGGCCGACCCGAACCGCTCCCTGGGGCTCCCCGATTCGTTGCGGCGGCTGGTGCGCCACCGGCTCCGACCGCTGGCCGAGGGCGCTCGGGAGGTCCTGTTGTTGTCCGCCCTCAGCGGGGAACCTCACGAGGACGTCGTGGCCGCCACCGCCGACCCGCAGTGGGCGGCCGGCGAGCTCGACCGGGCGGTGAAGGCGGGGATCATCGTGCGGCGGGACGGTGCCCTGGCCTTCGCCCACCCCCTCATCCGCTCCGTGGTGGCCGACGATGCCACCGCCGACGAACGTCGGGAGGCCCACCGCCGGCTGGCGTCGGTGGCCCGGCACGCCGAGGTCGCGGCCCGCCACCTGGCCCTGGGCGCCGCCGGCCCCGACGAGGCCGTGGCCCGGGCGGTGGAGGAGGCGGCGCGATCGGCGGCGGCCCGTGGGGCCAGCGAGACGGCGGCCACCTTGGCCGAGCTGGCCACGTCCCTGACCCCGGTCGACCGGGTGGACGACCGCCGCCGGCGGATCGGCCTGGAGGCCGACAACCGGTACGAGGCGGGCGACCCGGTTCGGGCCCGCACCCTGCTGGAGCCGGTCATCGCCGAGCGGGAGCCGGGGCCGGAGCGAGCCGAGCTCATGCTGCGGTCCGCCCGGTACGGGACGGCGCTCGCGGGGCCGGTCGACTGGGTCTCGATGCTGACCACGGCGTTGGAGGAGTGCGGTGACGACCTGGCCCTACGGCTCGACATCGCCGTGGACCTGGCCGTGGCCGCCCACAATTTCGGCGACCAGGACGTCGCCCGGCAGGCGTCCGAGCAGGCGGTCGCCCTGGCTACGCAGGTCGGCGACGGGGCCCGGGAGGCGCTGATCCACACCGGGGTCGCCTTCTGGGCCTTCCAGCGTGGGGAAGGCGTGGACCCCGACCTCGTCACCCGGGCCCTGGCCGGTCCCGACCAACCGCCACGGCTGGCCATGGAGCTTCGGCCGAGGGTGGTCGTCGGCCACATCCTCCACCTGAGTGACGACCTCGACGGCGCCCGGGCCCTCTATGAGGTGGAGTACGAGCGGGCGACGGCGGAAGGCATCGGGACCGCGCTGCCGCTGCTGCTGTGGGGGATGATCGAGACCGAAGCCTGGGCCGGGAACTGGGACCGGGCCGAGGAGCTGATCGCCGAGGGCACCGACCTGGCCGACGGGGTGGCCGGCCCGATCGCCGCGGTGATGTTGATGATGACCGGCCTCCTGCACGCCTACCGGGGCCGGGTGGAGGAGGCGGTCGACGCGGCCGGGCGGGCGGTGGCGCTCGCGCTGGAGATCGGGTGGGCCGCCATGGCCTTGATCGGTGCCCAGGCGTTGGGTCTCGTCGGCCTGTCGCTCGGGGACCCCGAAGCCACCCACCGGCGGCTGCTGCCGGTGATGGCCCTGGTCGAGGCGGTCGGCGTCACCGAGCCGGGGTTCTTCCACTTCCTGCCCGACGAGATCGAGGCCCTGGTCCGGCTGGGCCAGCTGGAGGAGGCCGAACGGCTCCTCGTCACCCTCGAGGAGCGGTCCACCGCGGTGGGGCGGGTCTGGGGGCTGGCCGCCGCCGCCCGATGCCGGGGCCTGCTGCTGGCCGCCCGGGGAGAAGCCGAGGCGGCCGAGGCGGCCATCGCCGGTGCCCTCGAGCTCCACGAACGGCTGCCCATGCCCTTCGAGCGCGGCCGCACCCTGCTGGTGGCCGGCGAGGTCAACCGCCGGGCCCGGCGGAAGCGGCTGGCCCGCGAAGCCCTGCAGTCGGCGGCCGCCATCTTCGACGACCTCGGTTCGCCCGGGTGGGCGCAGCTGGCCCGCGAGGAGCTCGGCCGCCTCGGGCTCCGGTCCCGGACCGCGGCCGACGGTGACCAGCTGACGGAGGCCGAGCGTCGGGTGGTCGACCTCGTGGTGGCCGGCCACACCAACGCCGAGGTGGCCGCCCAGCTGTTCATGGCCGAGCGCACCGTCGAGTCCCACCTGACGCGGGCCTACCGCAAGCTCGGGGTCCGGTCCCGGACCCAGTTGGCCCGCGCCCTCAGGGGGGATTAGCTC
>CAYVPF010000039.1:0-6120 GCA_964453355.1 uncultured Acidimicrobiaceae bacterium
TGGGCCGTGCGGGAGTGGTCGCGGTCCATCCCGGCCGACACGGTCCGGGCCAAGGAGGGAGTCGGCCCGTCACCCCGCCGGGACCGCCAGGATGTCGTCTACCTGGCCTAACGCTCACGGCCGCCACCGCGGCGCGTCCCGGCGTCGCAGTGGCCCAGCGCCGTCCGTCACCAAGCGTGCGTTTGCTCGGTGATCGCCGGTCAGGCAGAGTGGTTCGCATATGCAGCGAGAGGTGATGATGACGGGGGTGGGGGGCCAGGGCATTCAGCTCTCGGCCAAGACCCTGGCCCTGGCCGCCGTCAAGGAGGGTCGCCAGGCGATGCTGTGCGGCCACTACGCCGGCGCCATCCGCGGCGGCCAGACCGACGCCTCCATCGCCGTGTCCGACGGGCGACTGCGGGCGCTGCCGATCCTGCCGTCGGCGTGGGCCGGCTTCGTCATGTCCCCCCGGTTCTGGTCGTCCACGGCACCGTTCATCCGTCCCGGCGGCCCGGTGGTGGTCAACTCGTCACTGGTCGGCGACGACTTCCCCGCCGACGGCCTCACCGTCCTGCCGGTGCCGGCCACCGACATCGCCGACGACCTGAACGCTCCCATGGCGGCCGCCATGGTCCTCCTCGGGGCCTTCGCCGTCCTCACCGGGCTGGTCGGCACCGAGTCTCTGGTCACGGCCATGAAGGAGCTGGTTCCGCCCTACCGGACCGAGCACGTCGTGGCCAACGAACGGGCCCTCTCGGCCGGTGCCGCCACCGCACCCGGCCCGGCGGTGCAGGCCTGGACCGACCTGGCCGGAGTGGGGAGCGACCGGCCATGAAGGTGCTGACCCGCGGCACGGTGGTCGTCGACACCGACCGGTGCAAGGGCTGCGAGCTGTGCATCCCGGCCTGCCGGCCCGGAGTGCTGGCCATGTCCGACGCCGTCAACGCCCAGGGGGTCCACTACCCGGAGCTGTTCGCCGGCTGCACCGCCTGCCAGGCGTGCCGGCAGGTGTGCCCCGACTTCGTCTTCGAGGTCTACCGGTTCGCCGAGCCCATCGAAATTGAGGACGGCGAGATCGATGATGGCGAAATTGACGACGGGGAGGGAGCGTGATGGCCACCAAGCTGATGCAGGGGGCCGACGCCATCACCGAGGCGGCCATCAACGCCGGCTGCCGGTTCTTCTCCGGCTATCCCATGCTCCCGTTCACCCCCCTGCTCGAGTCCATGGCCAAGCAGATGGGCAAGGCCGGCGGGGTGTGCATGAACGCCTCCAGCGAGATGGAGGCGGTCAACATGGCCCTCGGGGCCGCCGCCGGGGGAGCCCGGGCCGGCACCGGGTCCTGCGGGCAGGGGGTGGCCCTGATGCAGGAGGCCATCGCCGAAGCGGCCCTCAACGAGCTGCCGTTCGTGGTCTTCACCATGGCCCGCGGCCAGCAGGACTACTTCCAGTGCACCCGCGGTGGCGGCTGGGGCGACTACCGCACCATCACCCTGGCCCCCAAGGACGTGATCGAGGCGGTGGAGCACACCCAGGTGCTGTTCCACCTGGCCGACACCTACCGGACCCCGGTCGTCCTCTACGGGGACTACCTGGTGGCCGACACCTTCATGAGCGTGGACCCAGAGCGGATCGAGCTGGGGCCCCTGCCGGCGAAGGACTGGGCGCTCGACGGGAGCATGGGGGGGACCGGCCGGGCCCGGTCCATCTGGAGCTGGGACATCGGCAAGGCAAACCACCCCGGGCGCCAGCCCGACGGCCACTGGAAACGGATCGCCGCCAAGTTCGCCGACCTGGCCGAGACCGAGGCCCGCCACGAGACCTTCATGGCCGACGACGCCGAGTACCTGGTCGTGTCGTTCGGGACCACCAGCCCGTTCGTGGACCACGTGGTCGAGGAGCTCCGGGATGCCGGGGTCCGCATCGGCGCCTTCCGGCCCATCACCCTCTGGCCCTTCCCAGAGCACGCCCTCCGAGCGGCGTCGGCCGGGGTCAAGAAGGTGTTCACCTACGAGATCAACGCCGGGCAGATGATCGACGACGTGCGCCTGTCGGTGGACGATCGGGCCAAGGTCGTCCCGCTCGGCGGGGTGTCGGTGGACTACAGCGGGATGCGCCAGGGCGAGCTCCTCTCGGTGGCCGCCATCCGGGCCGCCCTGATGCCGGCCGTCGGCCTGGGCGATCCGCCGCCCGCCCCCCGGTTGGGCGACCCGGCCCCGGCCGTCCGCATCGGTCCCTCCACCCCACTGCCAGAAGGACACTGACCCAGAAGGACAATGGCATGGCTCCCACCCCGCTTCGCACCGACGTTCCCCCCGAGGTTCCCGCCACCAAGGTGGCGCCGTTCACCCCGCCCCTGCAGCTGAGCGAGGACCACGAGCTCTGCCCGGGCTGCGGCCACCCGGTGGCCTGGCGGCTGATCATGGAGGTCATCAGCGAGCTGGGCATCCAGGACCGGGCCATCGAGGTGGTCGGCCACGGCTGCTACACCGGCATCGCCTGGCTGGCCGACATCGACTGCATCCAGGTGCTCCACGGCCGGGCCCCGGCGGTGGCCACCGGCCTGAAGCGGGTGCAGCCGAACGCCGTGGTGATGACCGTCCAGGGCGACGGCGACATGGCGACCGAGGGGCTGCACGAGGTGATGCACGCCGCCGCCCGCGGCGAGAACATCACCGCCATCATGTTGAACAACGGCGTCTTCGGCGACACCGGCGGCCAGATGACGGCCACCACCGTGATCGGTCAGCGGACCAAGACCAGCCTGGACGGCCGTGACCCGGCCACCCACGGGTTCCCGATCCCGTTGGCCGACATGATCAGCACCCTGCCCGGGGTCGGCTACGTGGCCCGCGGCGCCGTCAACAACGCCGGCTCCATCGCCAAGACCAAGAAGTTCCTGACCCGGGCCTTCGAGACCCAGATGGCCGGCGGCGGCTTCAGCCTGGTGGAGATCCTCACCATGTGCCCGACCGGTTGGATCATCCCGACGGCCGACGGTCCGGACTACGTGGCCGGGACCCTCGAGAAGACGTTCCCGGTCCGCCAGATCACCCCGGCCTGACCCATGGAGCACCGGACCGTCGGTCGTTCGGGCCTGCAGGTATCGGCCATCGGGCTGGGCTGCAACAACTTCGGCACCAAGCTGGACCGGTCGGCGTCGGCCGGTGTGGTGGCCGCCGCCCTGGATGCCGGCATCACGTTCTTCGACACCGCCAACAGCTACGGCAACGGGATGTCCGAGGAGTACCTGGGCGCTGCCCTGGCCTCGGTCCGCGGCGACGTGGTGGTGGCCACCAAGTTCTCCTCCCGGGTCCGCCCCGGCCCCTACGGCGCCGGTGCCTCCCGCAAGCACCTGGTGCAGGCCTGCGAGGACAGCCTGCGGCACCTCGGCACCGACTACATCGACCTGTACTACCAGCACAAGCCCGACCCGCTGACCCCGGTCGAAGAGACCCTGGACGCCTTGGACGACCTGGTCCGGGCCGGCAAGGTCCGCTACATCGGCTGTTCCAACCTGGCCGGCTGGGAGGTGGCCCGGGCCGACCACGTCGCTCACGAACGGCTTCGGCAGCCGTTCGTGGCCAGCCAGAGCGAGTGGAGCCTGCTCGAGCGGGGCATCGAGGCCGAACTGGTCCCGGCCTGCCTGGCCTACGGCGTCGGCGTCATCCCCTACTTCCCGCTGGCCTCCGGCCTGTTGACCGGCAAGTACCGCCGCGGCGAGGACTTCCCGGCCGGCTCCCGGCTGGCCACCATGGCCTACTTCGCCGGGGTGGCCACCGACGAGGCCTTCGACACGGTGGAGCGGCTGGACGCCGTCTGCCGGCAGGCCGGCGTGACCCTCCTGGAGGCCGCCGTGGCCTGGCTGCTGCACCAGCCCGGGGTCCCGAGCGTCCTCACCGGGGCCACCTCCCCCGAGCAGGTGGCCGCCAACGCCGCCGCCGCCTCGGTGGCGCTGTCGCCCGACGTGGTGTCCGCCCTGGCCGAGGCCAGCGGCTAGGGAGCTACGGTCCAGCCGCCGTCGGCCACCAAGAGCGCCCCGTTCACGTAGGTGGCCGACGGGGACAGCAGGAACAGGATCGGCCCGGCGATCTCCTCCGCTTCCCCCATCCGGCCCAGCGGGTTCCGCGACAGGGCCTGTACGAGGGCGTCGCTGCCGGCGAAGGCGGCGGACCGCGGGGTGGCGATCATGCCGGGGGCGACGGCGTTGGCCCGGATGCGGTCGGCCTGCCAGGCGGCCAGGTGGCGGGTGTAGCCCATCACCGCCGCCTTGGTGGCGGCGTACCAGTCGGGGGCCGCCCCGATGCAGTTGCCGGCCACCGACGCCACGTTGACCAGGGCCGCCCCGGCCGGGAGGTCGGTGCCCATCCAGGTCCGGGTGACCAGCTCCATGCTGCCGGCCCCCATCACCAGGCCGTCGGCGAAGGCCGTGGCCACCGCGCTGGCCGGGCCGGCGTTGTTGACCAGGTACCGGGCCGGCCGGTCCAGCCCGGCGAACCCGGCGGCCACCTCTCCGGCGTCGGTCACGTCCACCCGGGCCCACGACGCGGTGCCGCCGGCCGCGGTGATGTCGGCGGCGATGCTCTCGGCCGTGCCGGCGTCCAGGTCCCAGGCCGCCACCGCCAGCCCGGCCGCCGCGCCCAACCGGGCGGTGGCCCGGCCGATGCCGCTGCCGGCGCCGGTCACCACCATCAGGTCGCCGGCGGTGAAGCCGAAGTCGGCGGGGCGGGTCTGCTCGGGGGTCATCTGGGTCCTCCTATGAGTTCGGTCAAAGACTGGACAGCCGGCCGTTGGCGGAGAAGTCCAGCCACAGGTCACGGGTGGCGATCCGCCAGCCGTCCGGCGTCCGGCGGTAGGTGTCCAGGTACCGCAGGTACCACACCCGGTCGACGTCGTCCCCCGGCGGCCCCACCACATGGTGGGCGATGCCCCGGGTCTCCGCGGTGGCCTGGTCCCCGTCGATCACCGCCAGGTGGTTGCCGACCATGTGGCAGGTGACCCGGTAGTCCATGGCCGCGATGGCCTGGGCGATCTCCTCCCGGCCCCGGCGGACCCCGGTCGGGGTGGCCTCGCCCACCTTGGCCCGGATGGTCAGCACCCCGTCGTCGGTGAACAGGGCCGCCACCCCGGCGGGGTCCCGGTCGTCCACCCGCTGGGCGTAGGCGTTGACCAGGTCGGCGATGGCCAGCCGATCGCCGACGTCGTCAGGGGTCACGACCCAGCCGCCATGGCGGCCAGCAGGTTCCAGGTGCGGTCGTGGTCGCCGACGTCGTGGAGGACGGCGACCAGGTCGGTGGCCCCGGCCTCGGCCAAGGTGGCCACCTTCTCCCGAATCTCCTCCTCGGTGCCGATCAGGGCGATGTCCGACGGCCGGTCCACCCCCTCCCGGGCGTAGGCGTCCCGGTAGGTGGGCAGTGCCAGCGAGAACTGCTCGGCCGCGTCCACGTACGCCCGGGCCGCCTCCGGCTGGTCCGTGACCACCAGCGGCAGCCCCACCAGCACCCGGGGCATCGGCCGGCCGTGCCGAACGGCGGCCTCGGCCAGCACCGGCACGACGTCCTGCCGGACCCCCACCGGCCCGGTGCGCCACAGCACCGTCCCGGCCGCCCGCTCGGCCACCAGGTCCAGCATCCGCGGGCCGAGAGCCGCCAGCACCAGGTCCGGCGGCGCCGTCGGCGGCAGCGCCAGCTGGGCCCGCACGGTGAAGTGGGGCCCCTGGTGGTCGACGTCGTCGCCGCGGAGCAGCGCCTCCAGCACGTCCAGATACTCCCGCAGCCAGTCCACCCGCCGCGGCCCGCCCAGCCCGTACTGCGGTCCCAGCAGCTCCCGGTGCCCGAGTCCCAGCCCGAGCGTCAGCGGTCCTCCGAGCGCCGTCGCCGTGGCCACCTGCTGGGCCAGCACCAGCGGGTGCCGGGTCTGGGCCGGCACCACCGCGGTGCCCACCTCCGGGCCCGCCTCGGCGGCACCCTCCGCCGTCCCGGTCCGCCGGCCGCCCCAGGCGCCGATCAGCATGAGGGCGTCGGCCCCGATCCCCTGGGCGAACCACGCCGACCGCAGTCCATGGTCCAGCACCGCCTGCCACTGGTCGGCCAGGTCGGACACCGTCCACTGCGGCCGTCCCCGGACCCCCATGGCCACACC
>CAYVPF010000039.1:6220-17588 GCA_964453355.1 uncultured Acidimicrobiaceae bacterium
GGTGCGGTCATCCCCCCACTTCCCGGTGCCGGCTGCCGGCGGGATCGATGACGGTGTCCATCAGGTCCAGCTCCTCGGCCGTCGGCGGCCGGGTCTCGGGCACCTCGTCCGGCACCACCAGCTCGAAGCCGGTGGCCGCCACCACGTCGTCCACGGTGACCCCGGGGTGCACCGACGCCAGCCGCAGGCGGTGGTCCGGGGTGGCGAAGTCGAGCACGGCCAGGTTGGTGACCACGCGGCGCAGGTCCAGGAACCGGCCGGCCGTCGGTGTGGCGGCGGCCCGGTCGTAGCCCACCCCCGACACCATGTCGACCCGGTCCACGAACACCCGCGGGGAGTGCCGCGGCACCCAGTAGCTGACCGGGTGGTTGACGGTGTTGCCGGGGGCGCCGCGGACGCCCAGCAGCTGGGCCTTGGGCCGGGCGAAGTCGCCGATGCAGGAGATGTTGGCGTTGCCGTACCGGTCCAGCTGGCTGGGGCCCATCATGATGTGCCGCCGGCCCCGCCACACCAGGTCGAACACCGCCCGGTACGGCAGCCACCCCTCGGCCGGTCCGTCCGGGGCGGTGCCGACCGCCCAGGTGCCGCGGACCAAGGTGGCCTCGCCGTCGATCATCAACAGGTCCGGCTCGAAGGTGGCCCGGGCCAGCCGGGCGGCGACGACCGGGACCACCCCGATGGGGGAGGCCAGCAGCTCCCCGTCACCCCGCCAGGCCTCGGCGCAGGCCACCACGCAGACGTCAGCCAGGGTCATGTCAGCGCACCATCGTCGGGACCGGGCCGGCGTCGTCGCCTTCGGCGCCTTCGGCGTGGAACTGGGCCACCGCTTCCTTGTAGGCCGCCTCGTCGCCGGCCAGGAACCGGTCGGCGAACGCCGCCCACCGCTCCGGGTCGGCCGCCGCCTGGGCGTAGGCCAGCTGGAACCGCTCGTCCCGGCCGTAGTCGGGGTCACAGGACGTGAAGTGGGCCCCGCCCGGCGCCTCCACCACACCGTGCACCATCCACCGGTGGATGCGCAGGGACTGCAGCGGCGCCCCGGCCGCCAGGTCCTCGGTGGAGACGATGCGCTCGCACGACACGTACGCCCGGTCGGCGGCGGCGCAGAACAGGTCGTCGAAGTACAGGTCCGGCCCCAGGTAGCTGGCCGCCCCCGACCGGTCGGCCCGGTTCAGGTGCACCAGGGCGGCATCCAGGGGCAGGGCCGGCATGGCCACCAGCTCCTCGCCGTCGTCGTAGGGCGACCGCACCGTCCGCAGGCCGGGGTTGACGGTCAGCACGTCGGAGCCCATGCCGGACCGGGTCGGCAGGAACGGCAGCCGGAGCGAGGCGGCGTAGAGCCCCCACTGGAACATGCCCTCGTCGTATTCCACCGCCTCCACCGTGCCGGCTTGGCGGGCCGCCCGGAAGTGCGGTTCCAGCGGAATGGAGTCCAGGGACACAAATCCGTATACGATCCGTTTTACCTTGCCGGCGGCCAGCAATAGCCCGGCATCCGGGCCCCCGTAGGTGACAATGGTCAGATCGTCGAGGTCGGAGCGGGCGATGGCCCGAACCAACGACATGGGTTTCCGCCGTGACCCCCACCCGCCGATGCCGATAGTCATGCCCGAGCGCAGCTCACCGACCACGTCGGTTTCGGTCATGGTCTTGTCGGGCATCGGTGGTCGGCCATCCTCGGTGGACAGGGTCTCGGTGAACTGGGTGTACCCTATTGTAGCAAATGCTTGCTCGGTAAAACTTGGCTCGCCGCTCGCCCGGTGGGGCGGACCGGCGCCGGAGTCTGGGTGCGCAACCGCCAGCAGTAGGGGCGCCAGCAGTGGAGGGAGACAACGGTGAGCGAGGCCTACGGGTCGTCGGATCGGCGGGAGGTGATCCGCGACGCCGCCGCCGCGTTGTTCGCCTCCAAGGGGGTGGCGGCCACCACCGTCCGGGAGATCGCCGAAGCCGTCGGCATCCTTTCCGGCAGTCTCTACCACCACTTCAAGTCCAAGCAGGCCATCGTCGAGGAGATCCTCACCGACTATTTCGAGGACCTGCACAAGAACTACGCCGCCGTCCTCGGCCATGACGGCACCCCGTCCGAGCAGCTGCGCGGCTTGGTGCGCAGCTCCCTGGAGACCGTCAACCGGCATCCGTATGCCGCCGAGATCTACCAGGGCGACTACGGCTACCTGCAGACCCTCCCGCATTTCGACTACCTGAAGGGCGTCGCCAACGAGGTGCAGCGGGCCTGGTTGGACGTCATCAAGGCCGGGGTGGCCACCGGCGACTTCCGCGGGGACGTCGACCCACACGTGTTCTACCGGCTGATGCGCGACGCCGTCTGGCTGTCCGTCCGCTGGTACCGGCCCCGTTCGGGGTACCCGGTGACCAAGCTGGCCGACGACGCCGCCACCATCTTCTTGCAGGGCTTTTCCACCTAGTCGGCCGCCAGGGGGCCATCGCCCCGCCATTTCACCAACCAAGCGCTTGCTATGCTGAGGAGGCTGTCGGCAGGGCGCGGGCGGTAACGGGGCGGGCCGACGCGGTCCGGTGGGGAGGGTGTGATGGGTGCGCTGGACGGACGGGTGGTCATCGTCACCGGGGCCGGCCGAGGCCTCGGCCGGGAGTACGCCCGGACCATCGCCGCCGAGGGTGGCCGCGTCGTGGTCGACGACGTCGGCTGCCAGCCGGACGGCACCGGGACCGACCCGTCGGTGGCCCAGGCCGTGGCCGACGACATCGCAGCCGGCGGCGGCGACGCGGTGGCCCGGACCGACGACGTCCGCACCATGGCCGGTGCCCAGGCCCTACTGGACGCCGCCCTCGACGCCTACGGGGAGGTGCACGGCCTGGTCAACAACGCCGGCATCCTCCGCGACCGCATGTTCGTCAACATGTCCGAGCAGGAGTGGGACGACGTCGTCGAAGGACAGCTGAAAGCCACCTTCTGCGCCAGCCGCGTCCTGGCCGGCCACTGGCGCGACCGGGCCAAGGCCGGTGACCCCGTGGCGGCGTCCATGGTGAACGTGTCGTCGACCTCCGGCCTCCTCGGCCAGGTCGGGCAGAGCAACTACGGGGCGGCCAAGGCCGGCATCGCCGGCCTGTCGGTCATCCTGGCCCAGGAGCTCGGCCGGTACGGGGTCCGGGTCAACGCCCTCACCCCGGTGGCCCGCACCCGCATGACCGAGGACGTGCCCGGCGTCAAGGACCTGGTGGCCGCCCCGGTCGATCCCGACGCCTTCGACGTCTACGGCCCCGCCGGCCCCGCCCCGCTGGTGGCCTGGCTGCTGGCCGAGAACTGCCCGGCCACCGGGCAGACCTTCTATGCCAAGGGCGGCGAGATCCGGCACTTCCTGGGCTGGCAGTACGGCGGCACCGTCAAGCAGGACGGCCCGTTCACCGTGGCCGACCTCGACCGGGAGCTGCCCGGCCTGCTCGCCGGCGGCTGACCAGCGGCCGGCGCATGCCATACTCCCGCGATGTCGGCCAGCCATCTCGAGCCGGGGGGTTCGGCGGAGCAACCCGGCCCCCGGCGTGGCGGGCACCAGGGCCGCCGCCGGGGTGACGCAACCAGGGACCGGATCGTCGACGCCGCCGAGGCCTGCATCGCCGAGTTCGGGCTGAACGGCACCAACTCCACCGAGGTGGTCAAGCGGGCCGGCGTCACCTTCGGGGCCATCCAGTACCACTTCGGCACCTACGAAGCCGTGCTCCTGGCCGTGGTCGAGCGGGCCGCCGCCCGGCTCCGGGCCATGCTCGAATCCGTGCAGCTGTCCGGCCGTTCGGTCCGGGAGCAGGTGACCGACATCGTCGACGTCATGTGGTCCTACTACGGCCACCCGCAGTACCAGGTGTACATCGAGCTCTCCATGAGCCTCCGCCGGGACCCGGCCACCTCACAGCGGACGGTGCAGAGCATCAAGGACATCGACGACCGTTCCGAACAGCTGTGGCACGACCTCGCCGTCGCCCTGTTGGGCACCGACGAGGACGAGGTGGCCATCCAGCGGCTGCTGTTCGCCGCCCTCCGCGGCATGGGGGTCAGCAAGTGGCTGAACGAGGGCCGGCTCGACTTCGAACGGGAACGGCAGATCTTCGCCGACATGCTGGCCGACCACGTCGACAAGGTCCGGGCCACGCAGCCCCACCCCACCTGACGTCGCCCGCGCTCGCCGACCGGCGGCTTGCCACCAGCGACCGCTTGACCAATAACATAGTTGCAGCTATGAATTGGTCATGACCACGATGGCTGCTGAAACGGGGCGGTGGACAGCCGCCCTCGGGCTGGACCGGCCGGCCGGCACCTCTCTCGGGTTCCGCACCCTGGGGCAGGCGTCGTTCGGGGTGGAGGTCACCGGCGTCGACTGGACAGCGGCCGGGCCTGGGGCCGGAAACGGCGACGGCGACGGGGCCGACGACGACGTGCGGCTGCTCACCCTGGCCTTGCGGCGGCACCTGTTGTTGGTGCTGCGGGGGCAGCCCAGCCCGACCGAGGATCAGCTCGACCGGTTCCTGCGGCAGTTCGGCCGGCTGGTCCTGGAGACCGAGGACGGCCGGGCGCACTACGCCGACCACCTGCACAAGGCCGGTCCGGCCAGCGAGATGGCGATCGAGAGCCGGCAGTACCTGCAACGGGCCGCCGACAACTCCGGGAGCACCGAGTACCGCCCCGGCGAGGACGGCATCTCGGAGCTGGTCTGGCACAACGACCAGAGCCACCGGCCGATGCTGAAGGTGCTCAGCGTCTTCGAGGCCCTGGACGTGGAGGCGGGGGTGGTGCCCACCGAATTCCGGGACACCTACACCGCCTGCGAGACGCTGACGCCACGGCAGCGGCTGGAGCTGGACGGGCGGCAGCTCGTGTACTTCAACCCCCGGCTGCCCGGTCCCGACGAGCTGCCGCGGCTGGCCGACGCCACCCACCCGGTGTTCCTGGCCCACCCCCACACCGGCCGCCGGGCGGTGTACGCCAACGACTTCGCCGATCGCATCGTCGGGATGGACCGGGCCGAGAGCGACCTGCGCCTGCGGCAGCTGCGCCGGCACCTCGACGACAACGCGCCCGGCTACGTGCACGAGTGGCGGACCGGTGACCTGGTGCTCTGGGACAACGTCGGCCTGCAGCACCGCCGGGACGCCGTGCCGGGTGGCCAGCGCCGGGTCATGCGCCAGCACGGCGGCCTGGCCGAGTAGGCCGTCGGGCCTGGCGAGCGGACGACAGGTGACCGAATTGCGGTTCAGTGGCCGGGTGGCCCTGGTCACCGGTGGTGGCCGGGGCATGGGCCGGGCCCACGCACTGGCGCTGGCCGAGCGGGGGGCGTCGGTGGTGGTTGCCGATGCCGGTGTCGACCTGTTCGGCTCCGGGTCCGACCCGGGGCCGGCCGGCGAGGTGGTCGACGCCGTTCGGGCCGCTGGCGGCGAGGCCGTCGCCTACGGCGCCGATCTGTCCACCGAGGCCGGCGCCCGTGGCGCCGTCCGGGCGGCGGTGGCGGCCTTCGGCCGGCTGGACGTCGTGGTGCACAACGCCGGGTTCACCCTCGGCGGCCGGCCCTTCGAGGACGAGTCGGTCGACCGGCTGGACCGGTTGCTGGCCGTCAACACCCGGGCGGCCTACGCCTTGGTGCAGGAGGCCTGGCCGCACATGCAGCGACAGCAGCACGGCCGGGTCGTCCTGGCCTCGTCCACCGCCGTCTACGGCATGGCCACCAGCGTGCCGTATGCCACCGCCAAGGCCTCCTATGTGGGCCTGGTCCGGTCCCTGGCGGCCGCCGGCCGGCCGGACGGGATCACGGTCAACGCCGTCGCCCCGTCGGCGGCCACCCGGATGTCGGAGAACCTGGCCCCGTCGCCGTTCCGGGACTGGTTCCTCCGCACCATGCGCCCCGAGCAGGTGTCGCCGGTGGTGGTGGCGCTGGTCCACGACGACTGCCCGGTCAGCGGCGAGCTGTTCGTCGTCGGCGGCGGCCGGGTCGCCCGGACCGTGCTGGGGGAGACGGCCGGGTACGTCAACCCGGACCTGGCGCCCGAGGACGTCCGGGACCACCTGGACCGGATCGTGGCCGACGAGGACCTGTCGTTCCCCGCCGACACCGCCGCCTCCCTGCGGCTGACGGCGGCAGCCCTCGGCGACGACCTCGACGCGCTGGAAGGAGCCGGAGGGCTGGCCGCGTCCCCGACGCCGGCGGCTGCGGCGGCGGCGGCGCCCATCGACCCTGACCCGATCAGTATTGGCCCGATCAGCACCGGTCCAAGGAGCATGTGATGACCCAGACCTACGATGCCGTCCCCTCCCTCGTCCGGCCGCTGGCCGGACGGATCATGGATGCCGACAGCCACGAGTACACCCCCCTCAACCTGTGGGAGGACCAGTTCGGCTCCGTCGTCTCGGACTTCGCCGCCGCCTTCGCCCAGACGACCATGCCGATCGGCCGGCACGTCGACGGCGACGTCACCGAAGTGGACGAAGAGTCGGTCTGGAAGACCAAGTTCGCCGCCGCTCCCGGGGCCTTCGACATGCGTCGGCGACTGGACGTGTTGGACTTCACCGGCGTCCGGCGCCAGATGGTGTTCCCCGGCTCCGTCGGCTTGTACGCCGTCAGCTTCTATTACCGGGCCGACGCCTACCCGGACATGCTGGCCAGCATCGGCGGCGACCGCCGTGGCTATGCCCTGGCGCTGATCGCCGCCTACAACGACTTCGCCATCCGCACCGCCCGGCTGTCCGATCGCCTCCGCCCGGTCGGCATCGCCCTGGCCCCCACCGTCGACGGCCTCTACGAGGAGGTCCGCCGGATGATCGACGGCGGGGTCCGCGCCGTGTGGATGCCCAGCGCCTCCCTCCCGGGCGGGGCCTCCCCGGCCCATCCCGACCTCGACCGCATCTGGGCGCTGTTGGCCGACAGCGACACCGCCGTCATGGCCCACGTGGGGGCCGACGTGGACTTCCTCACCACCATCGCCTGGCGGGACGCCCCGGCCTTCGTCGGCTGGAAGGCCGGCGAGGAGTTCCAGATGGACCCCTGGACGCTGTCCACCCTGCACCTGCCGGTCCAGAACTTCCTCGCCACCATGGTCCTCGGCGGTGTCTTCGAGCGCCATCCCACCCTCCGGTTCGGGGTGTGCGAGCTCCTGGGACAGTGGGTGGGCCCGCTGGGCCAGCTCCTCGACTTCTGGCACCAGCACTCCCGGAAGTTCTCCCTCGGCAACCAGGACGGCGCCCTGCCCATCGCCATGCCGCCGTCCGAGTACCTCCGCCGCAACGTCCGGGCCTCCCTGTTCGACATCGAGCCGGTCGACGTCTACATCGACCAGTTCGGCCTGGACGACGTCTACTGCTACGCCAGCGACTACCCGCACCCCGAGGGCGGCAAGGACCCCATGGGCGACGTCAGCGGCCGGCTCGAACGGTTCGGTCCCGACGTCCTGGCGAAGGTCTTCGTCGACAACGCCAGCTGGATCCTGCCGGACTGACCTCCGCAAACCTCAGACGGTCTGGGGGTTGTCCGGTCCGCCGGGGTCGGGCTCGCCGCCGGTGTCGTCCGAGCCAGCGGTGCGGCCGAAGTAGGCGTCCTTCAGCACCGACACGTCGTCGATGTCGCTGGCGTCGCCGTCCATGACCACCTTGCCGACGTCCAGGACGGTGACGTGGTCGGCCACCCCCATGGCGGCCTCCACGGCCTGCTCGACCAGCAGGATGCCGAGGTCGGTCTCCTTCAGGGCGGCGACGGTGTCCATGACCTCGGCCACGATCGACGGGGCGAGGCCGGCCGACGGCTCGTCCAGCATCAGGAGCGACGGCCTCGGCATCAGGGCCTGCCCGATGGCCAGCATCTGCTGCTGGCCCCCCGACAGCGACCCGGCCAGGGTCCGGGCCCGGCGGCCGAGCACCGGGAACAGCTCGTAGATGCGGTCCAGCTCGTCCCGCAGCTTCTTGCCCCGCAGCTTCAGGGTGTAGCCGCCCAGCAGCAGGTTCTCCTCGATGGTCCGCCGCCGGAAGATGCGCTTGTTCTCCTGCACCATCGAGATGCCGTCCTTCACCCGGCGGTGCACCGGCAGGTGGGAGATGTCCGCCCCCTTGTACGTGATGGTGCCGCCCTGCACCTTGTTCAGGCCGGCCACCGCCCGCAGCAGGGTGGTCTTGCCGGCCCCGTTGCGGCCGAGCAGGGCCGACAGCTTGCCGGGGGCCACCGTGAACGACACGTCCCAGATGACCCGGAGGTCGCCGTAGCCGGTGGCCAGGTTGCGGACCTCCAGCAGCGGGACGTCTCCCGGCGGCGGGGCAGTGGGGTCGCTCATGGCTCACCCCCTGTCGGGGCGTCGTTGGCGGCGTCGCGGGCGGCGTCTTGCATCAGCTCGGCGGCCACCGTCGGCTTCACGCCCAGGTACTCCTGCAGCACCCGGGGGTGCGACTCGATCTCGGCCGGGGTGCCCGCGGCGATGACCTGGCCCTCGGCCAGCACCACGATCTGGTCGGCCAGTGACAGGACCAGCCGGAAGTTGTGCTCGACCAGGATCACGGTGCCGCCGGCGTCCCGGATCTTGCCGATGAGCACCGCCAGCTGCTCCACCTCGTTCTCGTCCAGCCCCGACGCCGCCTCGTCCAGGAGCAGGATGCCCGGGGCCCGGATCAGCGACCGGGCCACCTCCAGCAGGCGCCGGGTCCCGAGCGGCAGGGCGGCAGCCTCCTGGTCGGCCAGGTGGCCGATCCCCACCTGGGCCATCACCTCAACGGCGGCCTGGTTGTCGTGCCGCTTCACCCGGTAGGCCTTCGGCGACCGCAGGATGGCCGACAGCATCGACGACCGCTCGGTCGTGTAGCGCCCGGACCGGACCACCTCGGCCACCGTGATGCCGGCCGGGATGTTGGCCGTCTGGAACGTCCGGGCCACCCCGGCGTTGGCCACCCGGTGCGGCTGGTCCTTCTTCGGCCGGGTGTCCCCACCGATGACGATGGCGCCCTCGTCCAGGCGGTAGTAGCCGCAGATGACGTTCAACAGCGTGGTCTTGCCCGAGCCGTTGGGACCGATCAGGGCGGTCACCTTGCCTTGGAGCGCCATCAGGGTCACCCCGTCCAGGGCCTGGAGGCCCCCGAAGGACTTGCCGACGCCCTCGACCGACAGCGACTGGCCGGGAATGGCGGGCAGCGCCACCACCGGGCCGGCCGGCGCCGGATCCGGTCCCTGCACCCGGTGCTCGAACCAGTGGACCCCTCTCCGGCAGAGCCCGGCGATGCCCCCGCCGAGCAGGATGCCGCCGATGATCAGGAAGACGCCGTAGATGACCTGGGAATATGTGCTGAAGGACGAGAACTGTTCGGGGAGGACCCAGAGGATGGTCGCCCCGAGCACCGCCCCGTAGACCGAGGTGGACCCGCCCAGGATGGAGGCGGCCAGGATGGTGATGGCCAGGGTGAACCCGAAGGATGTCGGCGACAAGAAGTGGTCGAGGTTGGCGAACAGGCAGCCCGCCAGGCCGGCCGGCAGGGCGCCGACGGCGTAGGCGGTCAGCTTCATCCGGTACACCGAGATGCCCAGCGACGAGGCCAGCACCGGCGATTGGCGGAGCACGCGGAAGGCGGTGCCGTGACGGGAGGTCACCAGGTTGCGCATCGACGCCAGCCAGATGACGGTGACGACGACCACCACGATGTACAGCCCCGCTGTGTCCAGGGTGGCCCCGAACAGGGTCGGCGGGGCGATGCCGGTCAGGCCGAGGGTCCCGCCGGTCTGGCCGGAGAAGATCTGCAGGATGTCGGGGACCAACAGCACCAAGAAGAACGAGGTCATGGCCAGCGACCACGATCCCAACCGCAGGCCCGGGATGCCGGTGAGCAGGCCGACCACCACGGCGAAGATCCCCGAGACGATCAGCTGGAGCAGGATGTCGGTGGTCCCGTGGCTGCCCATGTAGCCCGAGATGTAGGCCCCGGCGGCGTACATGGCCACCTGCCCCAGGGCCAGCTCGCCGGCGAAGCCGAGCGAGAGGTTCAGCCCACTGACCAGCAGGGTCAGGATGGCGACGAGCATCACCTGACGTTGCAGATCCGAGCTGAGGCCCAACTGGGGGAGGACCACCACCACGACGGCCCCGACCAGCGGGACTACCCAGGGGTGCCGGCGCCAGAGTGCGATCACGTCCGCCATCTCAGACCATCCGCTCTCGTACGGTGCCGAACAGCCCGCCGGGCTTGAACAGCAGGATCAGGATCAGGACGGCGAACACCATGATGTCGCCGTACTGGGCCCCGATGTACCGGTCGGAGAACGCCTCGATCAGGCCGACGGCGAACCCGCCGATCAACCCGCCCGGCAGCGACCCGAAGCCCCCCATGGCCAGGGCCACGAAGCCGAACAGCGCCAGCGACGTCCCGAGGGAGGCCACGGCGTCGGTCTGCGGTCCGATGAACGGCCCCAGGGCGCCGGCCACGGCGCCGGACACGCAGAAGGCGCCGAGGGCCACCGCCCGCACGTTGATGCCCCGCAGCGACGCCGCCTCGCGGTCTTCGGACACGGCCAAGAGGGCGGTGCCCAACAGGGTCTTGCGGCTGAACACCCACAGGGCGCCGGTCAGGACGATGGCCACGCCGATCAGCCACAGCTCCACGGGCAGGATCCGGCCGCCCAGGATGGTCTTGGACGTTGTCCCCCCGAAGAACGGGACCTGCAGGGCGTGGGGTCCCCAGATCAGCGCCGTCACCCCGTTCAGCAGGGTGGCGACACCGACGGTGGTGACCAACTGCGGCTCCACCCCCTTGACCGGGCGGATGGCGATCCGCTCCTCCAGGCCGGCGACGACCGCCACGATGGCCGCCGACAGGACGAACACGATGCCGACGTTCAACTTCAGCACGTCCAGGCCCCAGTAGGCGATGAACGTGCCCAACATCAAGAGCTGGGCATTGGCGAAGTTGAAGGCCCCGGACGAGACGAAGACGATGTTGTAGCCGACGGCCACCAGGGCGTAGAGGGCGCCGACGGTCAACCCGGACCAAACCACGGTCATCGCCTGATCCCCCTCCCGTCCCCCTCGACCAGATCCGCCACGCGGTCCAGGTCCGCCATCCGATCCAGGATCCTAGCCGGCCCGGACACCCCCGACCAAGCTCTTGCTGCGGGCCGCGGGTACGGTACTCCGGCACGGAAGGCGGCCCGCCAACCGGCGCCGATACCCATGCCGTATCGTGCCATTGGAAACGATCCGGTAACGAGATCGCAAAGAAATTGGCGTATTCGATAGACGGGGCCAGCTCGAATCCGTAGGATGGCTGACCAAGCGCTTGCTCTGCAAACTGCGAGGGCAAGCTGAGAGGGAGCGAGGGGGATGCACGTGCACCACAAGAAGAACCGATTGGCCTGCACCGTGGCGACGGTGGCCGTCATGGGGGCGG
>CAYVPF010000040.1:0-17563 GCA_964453355.1 uncultured Acidimicrobiaceae bacterium
GCCTGATCTTCACCGATGCACACATCTGCACCCCCCAGATCCTGGCCCGGGCCTACACCCTTGAGTACGACGCCGCCAACTACTGCTACGACGCCGGCGCCGGCAACGCCGCCCTGCTGGCCAAGTCCGCCCGGGACCGGGCCAAGGCGGAGCGGCTGTTCGTGGAGGCCCTGGCCCGGGTGTCGGAGATCACCGGCAAGTCGGTGTCGACCACCACCACCACGTCGGTCACAAACACAACAGCCAGCATCTTCGGATGACGTTGCCCGACGGCGACGGCCGGGCCGACGGGGACGCCTACGACCGGCTGCGCCGGCGGGTGCTGTGGGCTATGCCCACCGGCCTGTACCTGATCGGCAGCCGGGCAGCCGGGCCGGACGGGACGGTGCGCCGCAACCTGATGACCGCCAACCTGGTGGTGCAGGTGGCCACCGAGCCGAAGCTGGTGGCCGTCGCCGTCGACGCCGGCGCCGTCACCTGCGACCTGATCGACACCGGCGGCTGCTTCTCGGTCAGCATCCTGCACCGCGACGACCGGGCGGTGGTCCGGCGGTTCGTGAAGCCGGTGGAGCAGGTGGAGGTGGACGCCGGCGGCCGGGCCGTCGCCCTGGCCGGCCACCCGGTGGCCGAGCAGGTCACCGGCGCCCCGGTGCTGGCGGCGGCGGCCGGGTGGCTGGACTGCGAGGTGCGGCACCGGCTCCCGCTGGGCAGCCATCACCTGTTCGTCGGCGAGGTGGTAGCCGCCGGCGGCCCGGACGGCGACCTGGGCGAGGTGCTCCGGATGGAGGACACCCGGATGAACTACGGCGGCTGACTATTCGGCCGGGTCGCCGTCCTTGGGTCGCAGGTCCAGTCGCAGCGTCAGGATGCCGTCGTCCAGGGTGGCGTCGGCGTCGCCGATCATGGCGAAGTCCATGAAGTCCAGCTGGGCCTGCTCCCGGAAACGCTGCCGTTCCGGGCCCTCCACCGGTGGCAGCCCGCGCTCGCGGACCGCCTTCGCCCGCTGACGGAACCGGGCCACCATGGCCTGGGGGTCGAACGGCTCCGCCATCGCCCGTCATGGTACCCGGCTCGGTGTGACCTGGTCGCGGCCGCCAAAGCAGTACACTGGAACGGACGATCGGGGGCGGCCAGCAACCGGGGGCAGGTGTCGGAGACGGCATTCGCCGTCCGGGGTCGCCGACTTGGGCCCCATCTCGAGCCGGGCGGATCTGAAGGCCGGAGCGGACGGGAACGGCGCGCAGCAAGGAGTTGTCGTGAAGAAGGGACGCCACCGGCGATTCGAAGAAGCCAGAAGCCTGAAGCGCTCGGTGGCGACCGCCGACCAGCGGTGCCCGGAGTGCGGCGCAGAGCCCGACGACGTGCATGCGTCCTGGTGCCTGGCTGAAGAGGACCAGTACGACCGCATCCTCGGATCGGTCCCCCCGTCCACCAGCGACGAGCCGGACCCCCTGGACGACGAGCCCTCTGGACGAATAGCGCCTCTGGTCGAGCCGACCGGTCCCTCGGGCGACTGATCCCTCTGGCGACCTAGGCCGGCTTGCGGACGGCCGGGTGGGGGAGCGGCACGCCCTTCGGTAGCCGGTCCTGGCGGTCCTGCATGTAGGTGACCAGCATCTCGTAGGTCTTGGCCCCCACCATGGCGGTCAGCTCGGCCTGCATCTCCACGTACACCGAGCTGGTCCCGACGAAGGCCTCGTGGGACTCGGTGCACCACCAGGCGAACTCCTGGCCGCCGGCCCCCCAGTGCCGGCGGTCCCACTGCCGGATGGTGGAGGTGACGTAGCCGTCGTCGGCCACCTGGTCCTCCCGGCGCAGCGGCAGCTGCCAGCACACCTCCGGCTTCAACTCCAACGGGTTCTTCCCCCGGCGGACGGCGGCCTGGTGGAGGGCGCAGCCGGGCCCGGTCGGGAACCCCGGCCGGTTCAACATGATGCAGGCCCCGTCCACCAGCCGGGTGACGGTCTCGCCGTGCTTGTTCTCCTTCAGCACACCCTTCTTGGTGCCGCGGTCGTGGAACTGCCACTCCTCGGCCGACAGCGACGCCGCCATCTGCTCCGTCCGGCGGGCGTCGTTCTTGTCCACCATGTGGGCTCCGTAGGAGCAGCAGCCGTGCACCAGCTCCGGCGCCGGCGCCGTCAGCACCCCCTGGCAGCCGTTGCCGTAGATGCAGGTCCAGTTGCTGGCCAGGAACGACACGTCGAACACCCACGTCCGCTCTTCGTCGGGATCCTCGAAGCTGACCCACTCATGGGCGTCAACCGGGGGCGCCGTGGCCATGGCCGCACCCTACTGCGCCACCGCCGGAGGCTGCACCCGTATGATGGTCGGCATGGCTCTTTCGGTTGACGCAGCGGTGGACGTGGACCTGGTGACCCTGACGGACGAGGCCCGGGGGGTGGTCGTCCAAGCCATGGCCCAGGAGCCCGACCCCGACCGCCTGGCCCTATGGCTGGAGGTCCGCGGGGTGCAGGACGGGGCGTTCCAGTACGACCTGTTCTTCCAGCCCCGCACCGACGCCGCCGAGGACGACTGGGTTCGCCTGGACGACGGGCTGGCCATCGTGGTCCCCACCGGCAGCGTCGACCAGCTGCGCGGCGCCCGGCTGGAGTGGTCCGAGGACGGCGCCGGCGGGCTGGTGCTGGTCAACCCCAACACCCCGCCGGCCGCCGAGGGTGCCCCCGGGGTGCCCCCCGAGGTGCTGGCCGCCGGCATCACCAGCGCCCTGGCCACCCGGGTGGCGGGGGTGCTGGAGCAGGTCGTGAACCCGTCCATCGCCGGCCACGGCGGCCGGGCCGACCTGGTGGCCCTGGACGAGAGCGCCGGGGTGGCCTACGTCCGGCTGTCCGGCGGTTGCCAGGGTTGCGCCATGTCCCGGATGACGCTCACCCAGGGCATCGAGGTGACCCTGAAGGACGAGGTCGCCGAGCTGCAGTCGGTGGTGGACGTTACCGACCACGGCGACGGCGAGAACCCGTACTACTAGACCGGCCCCACCCGTGGGCTGAGTAGTTTGGTGCGGTGCTTCGTTACCTGACCGCCGGGGAATCCCACGGCCGTGCCCTGGTAGTGATCGTCGAAGGCCTGCCGGCCGGGCTGGCGGTCACCGTGGAGGACGTCCAAGCCGAACTGGGCCGACGTCGCCTCGGGTACGGCCGCGGCCCCCGTATGCGGTTCGAGGCCGACGAGGTCACATTGGTCGGTGGGGTCCGCCACGGCCGCACCCTCGGGTCCCCGGTGGCCATCCGCATCGGCAACTCCGAGTGGGAGCGGAAGTGGACCGAGGACATGTCGCCGGCCCCCGGCGCCCCGTCCAAGGTGCTCACCCAACCCCGCCCCGGCCACGCCGATCTGGCCGGCATGCAGAAGTACGGGTTCGACGACGCCCGGGACGTCCTGGAGCGGGCGTCGGCCCGGGAGACCGCCGCCCGGGTGGCCGCCGGCGCCCTGGCCAAGTTGCTGCTGGCCCGGTTGGGGGTGTCGGTGCTCAGCCACATCGTCCAGCTGGGACCGGAGCGGGCGGCCGACGGCCTGCGGCCGAGCCCGGACGACCTCGACCGCGTCGACGAATCGCCGGTCCGCTGCCTCGACCCCGAGGCCGAGGCCCGCATGGTGGCGGCGGTCAAGGCGGCGGCCAAGGACGGCGACTCCCTCGGCGGGGTCGCCGAGATCCTGGCCTATGGGGTGCCGGTGGGCCTGGGCAGCCACGTGCACTGGGACCGCAAGCTGGACGCCCTCTTGGCCCAGGCGCTGGTCAGCATCCAGGCGGTCAAGGCCGTGGAGATCGGTGAGGGCTGGGACGTGGCCGGACGGCGCGGCTCCGACGCCCACGACGCCATCAAGGTGGACGTCGGCGGTGTCGCCAGCGGCGGCTACCGCCGGGACACCGCCCGGGCCGGCGGCATCGAGGGTGGCATGTCCATCGGCGGCCTCGTCGTCGCCCGGGTGGCCATGAAGCCGCTGGCCACCTTGAACCGGCCGGTGCTGGAGACCGTGGACGTGGTCACGAAGGAGTCCACCGTCAGCTTCAAGGAGCGCACCGACGTCACCGCCGTGCCGGCCATGGGGGTGGTGGCCGAGACCATGACCGCCCTGGTGCTGGCGTCGGAGGCGTTGCGGAAGTTCGGCGGCGACTCCGTGGCCGAGGTCGTCCGCAACCGCGACGGCTTCGTGGCCTCGCTCGGCGACACCCTGTCCGGGCCGGTGCCGGCCGCCGACCCATCCTTCGGGGCGGTCGCCGAGCCGTCCGCCGGGGCGTGAGCCGGATCCTGTTGGTCGGCATGATGGGGGCCGGCAAGACCACAGTCGGGCGGCTGTTGGCGGACCGGCTCGGCTGCCCGTACCTGGACTCCGACGAGGAGGTGCAGGCGGCCACGGGCCGGACGGTGCCCGAACTGTTCGCCGAGCACGGCGAGGCGTCCTTCCGGGCGGCCGAGTCGGCGGCCCTGGCCGAGGCCGTGGCGGTCGACGGCCCCGTGGTGGTGGCCGTCGCCGGTGGGGCCGTCCTGGACCCGGCCAACCGCGACCTGCTGGCCCGATCGGGCACCGTGGTGTGGCTCCGGGCCGACCCGGCCACCCTGGCCGGTCGGGTCGGCGACGGCGACGGTCGGCCGCTGCTGGACGGCGACGCCGCCGGCGCGCTGCGGCGGCTGGACCAGGTCCGGCGGCCGCTGTACCAGGACCTGGCCCAGGTCACCGTGGACGTCGACGGGCTGACCGCCGCCCAGGTGGCCGACCGGGTGCTGGCGGCCGTCCGATGATCACCGTCCCGGTCCCCCTGGCCGACGGCCGCGGCTACGACGTGGTCATCGGCGACAGCGTCCGCCGGGAGCTGGCCGGGCTGCTGGCCGACCGGGTGCCGTCCGCCGGCCGGGCAGCCGTGGTCACCCAGGCCGCCCTGGCCGACGCCGACTGGTTCGCCGACGTCGACCCCGGGGTGCCGTTCGACGTCCACCTGGTCCCCGACGGCGAGGACGGCAAGTCGATGGCCACCGTCGAGCAGCTCTGCCGGGCCTTCGCCGCCGCCGGCCTGGCCCGCTCCGACGTGGTCGTCGCCGTCGGCGGCGGCCTGGTCACCGACCTGGCCGGCTTCGCCGCCGCCAGCTACCACCGCGGCACCGCCTACGTGAACGTCGCCACCTCCCTCCTCGGCCAGGTGGACGCGGCCGTCGGCGGCAAGACCGGGGCCAACCTGCCGGAGGGCAAGAACCTGGTGGGCGCCTTCTGGCAGCCCGCGGCGGTGCTCTGCGACACCGCCACCCTGGCCACCCTGCCCCCCCGCGAGTGGGCCTGCGGCCGGGGGGAGATGGCCAAGTACGCCTTCTTGGGCCCCGGCCAGCCCGACGCCTCCCTGCTGGCCCTGCCCATCGACGAGCAGGTGGCCCGTTGCGTGGCCATCAAGGCCGACGTGGTGGCCGACGACGAACGGGAGGGCGGTCGCCGGATGGTCCTCAACTACGGCCACACCCTGGCCCACGCCCTGGAGGCCGCTTCCGGCTACGACCTCCGCCACGGCGAGGCCGTCGCCGTCGGCCTGGTCTACGCCGCCCTCCTCGGCCGCCGGCTGGGCCGCATCGACGACGCCCGGGTCGCCCTGCACCGCTCGGTGGTCGCCGGGTTCGACCTGCCGGCCGACCTGCCCCCCGGGGCCGACCCCCAGGTGTTGTTGTCGTACATGGGCCGGGACAAGAAGGCCCGGCACGACCTCACCTTCGTCCTCGACGGCCCCGACGGCGTCGAGCCGGTCGCCGGCGTCGACCCCGCCCTGGCCCTGGCTACCCTGGTCGACATGGCGGCCGGATCGTGAGCGACCTGATCCTGTTGCTCTCCGGGCCGAACCTGAACCTGCTGGGCGAGCGGGAGCCGGCCGTCTACGGCACGCAGACCCTGGACGACCACGTCCAGGTGGCCACGGTCGCCGCCGCCGAGCTGGGCCTGGTGGTGGAGCATTACCAGTCCAACCACGAGGGCGACCTGGTGGAGGCCGTGCACGGTGCCCGGGGGCGGGCGGCGGCGGTGGTGGTCAATGCCGGGGCCCTCAGCCACACGTCCTGGTCACTGCACGACGCCCTGGCCGCCTTCGACGGCGTGGTGGTGGAGCTGCACCTCTCCAACCCGGCCGCCCGCGAGCCGTTCCGGCACACCTCCGTGGTGGCCCCGGTGGCCGACGGGCTGGTCGCCGGGTTCGGCGGCCTCGGCTACCGTCTGGCCGTCCAGGCCGTGGCCGCCCTGCTGCAGCGCCGCCACGGCGACGCCGGGTAACCGTCCGTTAACCCCGGCGACCCTTTTCTGATAGCAAGGAAGGCCATGGCTGTCTCCACCAACGACCTGAAGAACGGCATGACCCTGGACCTCCCTGAGGGGTTGTTCACGGTGGTCGAGTTCCAACACGTGAAGCCGGGCAAGGGTGGGGCGTTCGTCCGCACCAAGCTGAAGAACGTCCGCACGGGCGCCCAGCTGGAGCGGACCTACCGGGCCGACGAGAAGTTGGAGCAGGCCATCATCGACAAGCGGGACATGCAGTTCTTGTACCGCGACGGCGACTCGTACGTGTTCATGGACACCACCACCTACGAGCAGATGGAGGTGCCCCCGGCCGCCCTGGGGGACGCCACCAAGTACCTGAAAGAGACCGACGCGGCCATCTTGGAGCTGTACAACGACGACATCGTCGGCGTCGACCTCCCGGCGGCGGTGGAGCTGCAGGTCACCGAGACCGAGCCGGGCGTCCAAGGCGACCGGGTGTCCGGCGCCCGGAAGCCGGCCACCCTGCAGACCGGCCTGGTCGTCCAGGTGCCCCTGTTCGTGAACCCCGGCGAGGCCATCAAGGTGGACACCCGCACCGGCGAATACCTGACCCGGGCCTGATCCTGCCCCCTGAACCCATTCGTATGGACGCCGCCAGCCGGCACCAAGCCCGGGAGCGGGCGCTGTCCCTGCTGTACGAAGCCGAGCTGAAGGGCGAGGATCCCGCCGCCGTGGTCGCCGGCCTGCCGGTGCCCCCGGACCCGTTCGCCGCCTCGCTCGTCGAATCGGTCGGCGCCCGCCAACCCCGCGCCGACGAGCTGATCGCCGGCGCTTCCGTCGGCTGGCCCCTCGACCGCATGGCCGTGGTCGACCGGTTGGTGCTCCGGCTGGCCGTGGCCGAGCTGCTGGACCCCGACGGGCCGCCGGTGCCGGTGGTCATCGACGAGGCCGTGGAGCTGGCCAAGACGTACTCCACCGAGGACTCCGGCGGGTTCGTCAACGGCATCCTGTCCACCGTGGCCGCCGAGGTCCGTCCCCGCTAGGACCCCGGCCCCGCCAAGCCCCCGGCCCCGCTAGGATCGGTCCCTGACCGTGAAGCGGGTCCCGTGAGGCCCGTACGGACAGGAGGAGCAGTGGCCGAACGCGAGCGCAGCCATACCCGACCGTTGGGTGGCGTGTTCGTTCCCCACTCCCTGGTCCTGTCCGGCGCCGACGTCCAGCGGGCGCTCACCCGGATGTCCCACGAGGTGGCCGAGCGCAACGGTGGCCTCGACGACGTCGTGATCGTCGGCCTGCAGACCGGCGGGGTGACCCTGGCCCACCACATGGCGGTGGCCCTGGAGCTGTCCGAGAGCCAGCAGGTGCCGGTCGGCACCTTGGACGTGGCCTTCTACCGTGACGACATCGGCCTGCGGCCGGTGCTGCCGGAGGCGGCCACCGACATCCCGGTGGACCTGACCGGCCGGGTGGTGGTGCTGGTGGACGACGTGCTGTTCACCGGCCGGACCGTCCGGGCGGCCCTCAACGCCCTCAGCGACTTCGGCCGGGCCCGGGCGGTGCAGCTGGCCGTCATGGTCGACCGCGGCCACCGGGAGCTGCCGATCCGGCCGGACTACGTCGGCAAGAACCTGCCCACCCGCCGGGAGGAGATGGTGGACGTCAGCGAGGACGGGGTGGCCATCGGCACCTTGATGCCCCGATGAACCATCTCCTGTCCGTGGCCGACCTGGGCCCCGACGGCATCGCCGAGGTCCTCCGGGTGGCCGAGGCCTTCGCCGAGGTGGAGCGCCGGGCCATCCCGAAGGTGCCCACCCTCCGCGGCCGGGTGGTGGCCACCTTGTTCTTCGAGGAGTCCACCCGCACCCGGCTGTCCTTCGAGACGGCTGCCAAGCGACTGTCGGCCGACGTCCTGTCCCTGTCGGTGGCCACCTCGTCGGTCAAGAAGGGCGAGTCCCTCCGCGACACCGTCGAGACCGTCGAGGCCCTGGGCATCGACGCCCTCATCGTCCGGCACCCGTCGTCCGGCGCCCCCGAGCAGGTGGCCCGCTGGGTCGACCGGGCCCGGGTGGTCAACGCCGGCGACGGCTGGCACGAGCACCCCACCCAGGCCCTGCTGGACTGCTTCACCGTCCGCCAGGTCCTGGCCGAGCGGCAGGGCTGCGATCCGGCGTCGCTCGGCACCGACTGCTTCGTCGGCCTCAACGTCCTCATCGTCGGCGACATCCGGCACAGCCGGGTGGCCCGGTCGGAG
The DNA here is from genome assembly GCA_964453355.1 of uncultured Acidimicrobiaceae bacterium. Taxonomy (GTDB): domain Bacteria; phylum Actinomycetota; class Acidimicrobiia; order Acidimicrobiales; family RAAP-2; genus DASZUK01. The sequence goes on from CAYVPF010000040.1 coordinate 8,498, forward strand.
GTGCTGGCCTACGCCGCCGTCGGCGCCAACGTCACCGTGGCCGCCCCTGGCAGCCTGCTGCCGCCGTCCCTCGACGGCTGGCCGGTCACCGTGGCCCCGGACCTGGACGCCGCCCTGGGCGACGCCGACGTGGTGTCCCTGCTGCGGCTGCAGGCCGAGCGGGGCAGCGGCTCCTTCGTGCCGTCGCTCCGCGAGTACACCGCCGGCTGGGCCCTCACCGCCGACCGGGTGGCCCGGTTGAAGCCCGGCGCCCTGGTCACCCACCCCGGGCCGATGGTCCGCGGGGTGGAGATCGCCTCCGACGTCGCCGACCTGCCGTTCGTCGTGGCCACCCGGCAGGTCACCAACGGGGTGGCCGTCCGCATGGCCGTCCTGTTCCTGCTGCTCGGCTCCGGGACCGCCGGCCTCGCAGAGGAGCCGGCACCCGCCGATCCCACTGTCCCCACCAATCACCCTGCCTCGGAGGTGGCCCATGGCTGAGTTGTTGATCCGGGGTGGCACCGTCGTGGACGCCGGCGGCAGCCGCCGGGCCGACGTGCTGGCCGCCGACGGGGTCGTCCAAGCCGTCGGCGACGGCCTGGACGTCCCGTCCGGCGCCACCGTCCTCGACGCCGACGGCTGCCTGGTCGGCCCCGGGCTGGTCGACCTGCACACCCACCTCCGCCAGCCCGGCCGCGAAGAGGCCGAGACCGTCGAGACCGGGGCCCGGGCCGCCGCCCTCGGCGGCTACACCGCGGTGGTGGCCATGCCCAATACCGAGCCGGCCATCGACTGCGCCGCCGTCGCCCGGCAGGTCCTCGACCTCGGTCGCCACGCCGCCGCCGAGGTGGCCGTGGCCGGGGCCATCACCGTCGGTCGGGCCGGGGAACGGCTGGCCCCCATGGCCGAGCTGGCCGCCCTCGGCGTCCGGCTGTTCACCGACGACGGTGCCGGGGTCCAAGACGGCGGCCTCATGCGCCGGGCCCTCGACTACGCCGCCGGTCTCCGGGCCCGGGGCCTCCCGGTCGTGCTGGCCCAGCACTGCGAGGACGGCGCCCTGGCCGGTGGCGGCTGCATGCACGAAGGTGCCTGGTCCAGCCGGCTCGGCCTCCCCGGCATGCCGGCCGCCGCCGAGGAGGTGATGGTGGCCCGGGACATCGCCCTGTCCCGCCTCACCGGGGCCCCGGTGCACTTCTTGCACCTGTCCACCGCCGGCGCCGTCGATCTGGTCCGCCAAGCCAAGGCCGACGGCCTGGCCGTCACCGCCGAGGCCGCCCCCCACCACATCCTGCTCACCGACGCCCTCGTGGGCGGCTACGACCCCGTCTTCAAGGTCAACCCGCCGCTGCGCACCGACGACGACGTCGCCGCCGTCAAGGCCGGGCTGGTCGACGGCACCATCGACGCCATCGCCACCGACCACGCCCCCCACGCTCCCGAGATGAAGGACCGGCCGTTCGACCAGGCCCCGCCCGGCATGCTCGGCCTGGAGACCGCCCTGGCCATCGCCCTCACCGAGCTGCCGCTGCCCCCCGAACGGATCCTGGCCCTCATGAGCTGGCAGCCCGCCGCCATCATCGGCCTAGGGCCGGCCGGGGCCGGCGATGGCGGCCGCCCCGCCGGCGGGTTCACCGTCCACGGCGGCCCGATAGCTCCGGGGGCCGACGCCAACCTGTGCGTGGTCGACCCCACCGCCACCTGGCAGGTTGACCCCGACCGACTGGCCAGCCGCAGCCGTAACACCCCGTACGCCGGGCGCCGGCTGACCGGCCGGGTCCGCCACACCGTGCTCCGCGGCGAGCCCGTCGTCATCGACGGGGAGGCGCAGCGATGACGGCAACCAGGCAGGAGCGACAGGCGGCGCGGCTGGTGCTGGCCGACGGGCAGGTGTTCGAAGGGGAGGCCGCCGGGCTGGTCCAGCCGGTGTCGGTCGGCGAGGTGGTGTTCAACACCGCCCTGTCCGGCTACCAGGAGGTCATCACCGACCCGTCCTACGCCGGCCAGGTCATCGCCTTCACCTACCCGCACATCGGCAACTACGGCACCAACCCCGGCGACGACGAGGCCGCCCGGCCGTACTGCCGCGGCGTCGTCGTCCGTGACCTCACCGTCGAGCCCAGCAACTGGCAGGCCACCGAGGGCCTGGAGCAGTTCCTGGTCCGCCACCGCGTGCCGGCGGTCACCGGCATCGACACCCGCCGGCTCACCCGGCACCTCCGCGACCGTGGGGCCATGCCCTGCGCCTTCGGCACCGCCCCCGAGGACCAGCTGCGGGCGGCGGCCGCGGCGGCCGAGCCCACCGACGGCCACGACCTCGTGTCCGGGGTCACCACCGACCGGCCGTACGTCCGGGGGGACGGCCCCTACCGGGTGGTGGCCTACGACTTCGGCATCAAAGAGACCATGCTCGCCCAGCTGGGGGCCCTGGCCACCATCACCGTGGTCCCCGCCGGCACCCCCGCCGGCGACGTCCTGGACCTGGCGCCCGACGGGGTGTTCTTGTCCAACGGCCCCGGTGACCCCGCCGCCCTGCCCGGGCCGATCGCCGCCGTGGCCGAACTGGTCGGCCGGGTGCCCATCTTCGGCATCTGCCTCGGCCACCAGATCCTCGGCACCGCCCTCGGCGGGTCCACCTACAAGCTGCCCTTCGGCCACCACGGCTCTAACCACCCGGTGCAGCGCCGGTCCTCCGGCCAGGTGGAGGTGACCAGCCAGAACCACAACTACGCCGTCGTCGACGTCCCCGACGCCGACGTCACCCACGTCAACCTGAACGACGGCGTCGTCGAGGGCATCCGCAGCCGTTCCGCCGCCGCCTTCTCGGTCCAGTACCACCCCGAGGCCGGGCCGGGGCCCCACGACGCCCGGTACCTGTTCAACGATTTTCGCCAACTGATGGGCGATCCGAAGGGAGGCCGGAGCTAGCGATGCCGAGGCGCGACGACATCGAGACCATCCTGATCATCGGCTCCGGCCCCATCGTCATCGGGCAGGCCTGCGAGTTCGACTACTCCGGCACCCAGGCCTGCCGGGTGCTGGCCGACGAGGGCTACCGGGTGGTGCTGGCCAACTCCAACCCGGCCACCATCATGACGGACCCGGCCACCGCCGACCGCACCTACGTGGAGCCGCTCGACCCCGAGGTGCTGGCGGCCATCATCGACAAGGAGCGGCCGGACGCCCTGCTCCCCACCCTCGGCGGCCAGACGGCGCTGAACCTGACCATGGCCCTCTTGGACCGCGGCGCCCTGGACGGCGTCGAGGTCATCGGGGCCCGGCCCGAGGCCATCCGCACGGCCGAGGACCGGGAGTTGTTCAAGGCGGCCATGCAGGAGATCGGCCTGGAGGTGCCCCAGTCCGGGTTCGCCCACTCCCTGGAAGAAGCCATCGCCATCGCCGAGGCCGTCGGCTACCCGATCATGGTGCGGCCCAGCTTCATCCTCGGCGGCAAGGGCACCGGCATCGCCCAGACTCCCGACGACTTCGCCCGTCGTGACCGGTACGGCAACTGGATCGGCCTGGCCCCCGAGGGGCTGGCGGCCAGCCCGGTGGGGGAGATCCTCGTCGAGCGGTCCATCGCCGGCTGGAAGGAGTACGAGCTCGAGGTCATGCGGGACAACGCCGACAACTGCGTCGTCGTCTGCTCCATCGAGAACCTCGACCCCATGGGCGTGCACACCGGCGACTCCATCACCGTGGCCCCTGCCCAGACCCTCACCGACGTCGAGTACCAGGCCATGCGCGACGACGCCTTCGCCTGCCTGCGTCGGGTCGGCGTGGAGACCGGCGGGTCCAACGTGCAGTTCGCCGTCGACCCCGCCACCGGCCGGCGGCTGGTCATCGAGATGAACCCCCGGGTGTCGCGCTCCTCGGCGCTCGCCTCCAAGGCCACCGGGTTCCCCATCGCCAAGATCGCCGCCCGCCTGGCCGTCGGCTACCGGCTGGACGAGATCAGCAACGACATCACCCGGGCCACCCCGGCCAGCTTCGAGCCGACCATCGACTACGTCGTCACCAAGATCCCGCGGTGGGCCTTCGAGAAGCTGCCCGGGGCCGAGGGCCGCCTCGGCACCCGGATGCAGTCCGTCGGCGAGGTCATGGCCATCGGCCGCACCTTCCCCGAGTCCCTGCAAAAGGCCGTCCGGTCCCTGGAGCAGGGCCGCACCGGCCTGAACGGCGACCCCGGGGAGGCCGACGTCGACGCCCTGGCCGACGACGACCTGTTGGACCGGGCCGCCGTGGCCACCCCCGACCGGCTCTACCAGGTGGAGGCCGCCCTACGCCGCGGGCTGCTGGGCGGCGACCTTGGCAGCAACGGCTCCGCCGTCGATACGGTGGCCGACCGCACCGGCATCGACCGGTGGTTCCTGCGCCAGATCGAGCGGATCAGCGCCGAGCGGCTGGCCCTGGAGGGCGTCGGCGGTCTCCAGGACATGGACCGGGCCCGGTTCCGCCGGGCCAAGCGGCTGGGGTTCTCCGACGCCCAGCTGGCCTACCTGCTCGGGGTCTGTACCGGCCCGGACGCCGAGCTGGCGGTCCGGGCTGCCCGGCTGGCCACCGGGGTGGTCCCGACGTTCAAGACCGTGGACACCTGCGGGGCCGAGTTCGAGGCGTTCACCCCCTACCACTACGGCACCTACGAGGACGAGGAGGAGGTGCGCCCGTCCGACCGGGAACGGGTGGTCATCTTGGGGTCCGGGCCCAACCGGATCGGGCAGGGCATCGAGTTCGACTACTGCTGCGTCCACGCCAGCATGGCCCTGCGGGCGGCCGGCTACGAGACCGTCATGATCAACTGCAACCCCGAGACGGTGTCCACGGACTACGACACCTCCGACCGGTTGTACTTCGAGCCGCTCACCGCCGAGGACGTCGCCAACGTGCTGGACGCCGAGGTCCGGGCCGGCGGCCGCCTGAAGGGGGTGGTGGTGGCCCTGGGCGGGCAGACCCCCCTGAAGCTGGCCGGCTCCCTGCCGCCGGAGTTGGTGCTCGGCACCAGCCCGGCCTCCATCGACTTGGCCGAGGACCGCGAACGGTGGAACGCCCTGTGCGAGACCCTCGGCATCCCGCAACCGCCCGGCGGCATGGCCACCACCACCGACGAAGCCCTGGTGGTGGCCCGCCGGGTGGGCTACCCCGCCCTGGTCCGGCCCAGCTACGTCCTCGGCGGCCGGGCCATGGAGATCGTCTACGACGACGCCGACGTCCGCCGGGTCATGGCCGCCCTGACCGGGGCCTTCGGCCTGGCCCGGGAAGGCGGCGTCACCGCCGACCGGCCGGTCCTCGTCGACCGGTTCCTGGAGGACGCCATCGAGGTCGACGTGGACGCCGTCCGGGACGGCGCCGGAGAGATCCTGATCTGCGGGGTGATGGAGCACGTCGAAGAGGCCGGGGTGCACTCCGGCGACTCCGCCTGCGCCCTGCCCCCCCAGACCCTGTCGGCGGCGGTACTGGAGCAGCTGGACCGGCACACCCGGGCCCTGGCCGACGCCCTGGCGGTCTGCGGGCTGTTGAACGTGCAGTACGCCGTCAAGGACGGGCAGGTCTTCGTGCTGGAGGCCAACCCCCGCGCCAGCCGCACGGTGCCGTTCGTGGCCAAGGCCACCGGGGTCCCCGTGGCCATGGTGGCCGCCCGGGTCATGGTCGGCGACACCCTGGCGGCCCTGCGGGCCGAGGGCTTGATCCCGGCCGACGCCGTCGGCCAGATCCGCACCCTGGACCACGTCAGCGTCAAAGAGGCCGTCCTCCCGTTCGACCGGTTCCCCGGCGTCGACACCCTTCTCGGCCCCGAGATGCGGTCCACCGGCGAGGTCATGGGCGTGGACACCACCTTCGCCCTGGCCTTCGCCAAGAGCCAGCTGGCCGCCGGCACCCGCCTGCCGGCGTCCGGCACCGTCTTCTTGTCCCTGGCCGACCGCGACAAGCCCGCCGGCCTGGCCGTGGCCCGCCTGTACGCCGATCTCGGCTTCTCGCTGGCCGCCACCCTCGGCACCACCGGCTACCTCCGCGACCACGGCCTCACCGTCGACACCCTCGTGGCCAAGGTCGGCGAGGACGGCCTCGGGGCCGACGCCGTCGAGCTCATCGCCGGCGGCAAGGTCCAGCTGGTCGTCAACACCCCCCGGGACCGCGGCGCCCGGGCCGACGGTGACCACATCCGGGCCGCCGCCGTCGTCCATCACGTCGCCTGCCTCACCACCCTGGCCGCCGCCCGGGCCGCCGCCGCCGGCATCGCCGACTGGGCCACCCACCCCCTCGCCGTCCGGGCGTTGCAGGACCTGCACGCCGGCGGCGGCGCGCAAGGCGGCCATGCCCCCTGACCTGGCCACCCGGGTCGGGTCGGTGCCGTTGCCGAACCCGGTGATGACGGCCTCGGGGACCGCCGGCCACGGTGCCGAGCTGGGGGCCTTCGGTCCGCTGGACCGGTTGGGGGCGGTGGTGGTCAAGTCACTGTCCGCCCGGCCCTGGGACGGCAACCCGGCGCCACGGGTCACCGAGGTGGCCGCCGGCATGCTGAACAGCGTCGGCCTGCAGGGGCCGGGGTTGCCGGCCTGGCTGGACCACGACCTGCCCGACCTGGTGGCCGCCGGCGCCCGGGTGGTGGTCAGCATCTGGGGCCGCACCGTCGACGACTACGCCGACGCCGCCGCCCTGCTGGCCGACGCGCCGCGGGCCACCGGGGCCGGCGCAGGCGGGGAAGCGGCCGGGAGCAGCGGGCCGGGGACCGGGGGCCTGGTGGCAGTGGAGGTCAACGTCAGCTGCCCCAACGTCGAGGACCGGTCCCGGATGTTCGCCCACTCACCCACCGCCACGGCCGAGGTGGTGGCGGCCACCGGGGCGGCCGGGCTGGCGAGGTGGGCGAAGCTGAGCCCCAACGTCGCCGACCTGACCGAGATCGCCGGCGCTGCCCTGGAGGCCGGCGCCGAGGCGTTGACCCTGGTCAATACCTTGCTGGGGCTGGCCGTGGATCTGGACACCCGCCGGCCGGTGCTGGGGGCCGGCGGCGGCGGCCTGTCCGGACCGGCGGTCCACCCGGTGGCGGTCCGGGCCGTGTGGGAGTGCCGCCGGGCGTTCCCCGAGGCCGGCATCGTGGGGGTCGGCGGGGTGTTCGGCGCTGAGGACGCCGTGGAGCTGCTGCTGGCCGGAGCCGACGCGGTGCAGGTGGGTACCGCCACCTTCCGGGACCCCCGGGCGCCGTGGAAGGTATTGGCGGGGCTGGAGCGGTGGTGCCGCCGGCACGGGGTGGCCGGGGTAAGCGAGCTGATCGGAGGAGCCCATGACTGAGCTGACTAACGGGGACGGCCTGACCTTCGGGGACCGGCTGGCGGCGGCGGTGGCCCGGACCGGCCCCATCTGCGCCGGTATCGACCCCTCGGCCTCCCTGCTGGCCGCCTGGGGCCTCCCCGACGACGCCGGCGGCCTCCGGGCCTTCGCCGGCACCTGCGTTGAGTCCTTCGCCGGGGTGGTCCCGGTGGTCAAGCCGCAGGTGGCCTTCTTCGAGCGGCACGGCGCCGCCGGCCTGGCGGTCCTGGAGCAGCTGATCGCCGAGGCCCGGTCGGCCGGGCTGCTGGTCATCGCCGATGCCAAGCGCGGCGATGTCGACAGCACCGTGGCCGCCTACGCCGACGCCTGGCTGGGGACCACGAGCCCGCTGGCCGCCGACGCGGTGACCGCCGTCGCCTACCTCGGCTTCGGCGCCCTGGAGCCGCTGTTCGCCGCCGCCCGGGTCAACGGGCGCGGGGTGTTCGTGGTGGTCCGCAGCTCCAACCCCGAGGGCCGGCCGTTGCAAGAGGCGCTGTTGCAGGCCCCGATGGTCGGTGGCGCTGGCGCCGGGGCCGACGACGACGGCGGCGGGACCAGCCCGCAGTCGGTGGAGGACGGCCTGCTGGACGCCATCGCCAACCTGAACCGGGCCGAGCTGGCCGGCCGCCCCGGCAGCACCGTCGGCTCGGTCGGGGCGGTGGTCGGGGCCACGTTGTCCCCGTCGGGGTTCTCGCTGGACCGGCTGGGCGGCCCCGTGTTGGCCCCCGGGGTCGGCGCCCAGGGGGGCACGCCGGAGAAGGTGGCGGCGCTGTTCGGGGGCTGTCCGGCCGGCACGGTGGTGCCGAATACGTCCCGATCGGTGTTGGCTGCGGGGCCGTCGGTGGGCGCCCTGCGGGCCGCGGCCGAGGCGGCCCGAGACCAGTTGGCGGCGGCCCTCGCCTGAGCCCGCGGCCGCCGCCGGCAGAAACGGTTGTGACCTGGCACTCCGGAGGCGCTACCATCACCGCATGCCGCAACCTCCCGCACTTACGCCCGAGCAGCGACAGGCTGCACTGGAGAAGGCTGCCAAGGTTCGCCGAGAGCGGGCCGAGGTGAAGGAGAAGCTGAAGCTGGGCTCGTTGACCCTGGCCGAGCTCCTGAAACAGGCCGAACAGGACGAGACCGTGGGCAAGATGAAGGTCGTGTCCGTCCTCGAGTCGCTGCCCGGCGTCGGCAAGGTGAAGGCCCGCCGCCTGATGGAGACGGTGGGCATCAGCGAGAGCCGGCGGCTGCAGGGCCTGGGGGCCAAGCAGCGGGCCGACCTCCTCAAAGAGACTGCCGCCCGCTGATCCTTCGGCCGACGGCTCGCCGCCGGCCGACCGCCTCTTCGTGCTCATCGGCCCTGGTGGGGCCGGCAAGGGGACGGTGGCGGCCCAGCTGACCGCCGAGGACCCGAGCCTGTGGCTCAGCCGGTCCTGGACCACCCGGCCCCGGCGGGCCGGGGAGCCGGCCGACGCCTACGTGTTCACCGACCGGGACCGGTTCATGGCCCGGGTGGACGCCGGCGGGTTCTTGGAATGGGCCGAGTTCCTGGACAACCTCTACGGCAGCCCGGTGCCGGACCCGCCGGCCGGCCAGGACGTGCTGCTGGAGATCGACCTGCAGGGGGCCCGGCAGGTGGTGGCCCGTCGTCCGGACGCGGTGGTGGTCCTGCTGCGGCCGCCGTCCGAGGAGGTGCAACGGCAGCGGCTGGTGGGCCGCGGCGACAGCCCGGAGCACGTCCAGCGGCGTCTGGAGGAGGGCCGCCGGGAGCCCGGGCGGCAGGGTGACGCCCAGGGCGTCGCG
>CAYVPF010000041.1:0-10738 GCA_964453355.1 uncultured Acidimicrobiaceae bacterium
GATGTCGTACAGGGACAGTTGACGGTGGTCGGGGTCAGCGGCATGGACCCCACGTAGGGGGTGACGGTGTACGACGTGATGGCGCTGCCGCCTGTTGTCGGCGCCGTCCACGACACGCTGGCCTGGCCGTTGCCGGCGGTGGCCGTCGGCGCTGCCGGCTGGGCTGGCAGGGCGGCCGGGACGACCGCTGTCGACGCGGCCGACGGCGGCCCTGTGCCGTAGCCGTTATGGGCCGTCACCGTGAACGTGTATGTCGCGCCGTTGGTCAGGTCGGTCACGATGGTCGTCGTCGAGCAGGGGCATGTCACGGTGATGGCCGTCTCGGCTGTGCTGCCCTGGTACGGGATGACGGTGTAGGAGCTGATGGGACTGCCGCCTGTTGTCGGCGCCAGCCAGCGCACCGTCACCTGGTGGTCACCGGGCGTGGCCGTCGGCTTGGCCGGGGCCTTGGGCGTCGTCGCCGTCGGCGTCGCTGTCACCTCTGTGGAGGCTGTCGAGAGGCCGACCCCGTTGATGGCCTTGACGGTGAAGTAGTAGGTGGCACCGTTGGTGAGGCCGGTGACGGTGTACGACGGTGTCGTGATCGGCGTTGTCCCGTTCACGGGGACGGGTGTCTCGCCGCCCGAGGTGGTGCCCTCGTAGACGTTGAACCCGGTCACCTCGCTGCCCCCGCTGAAGGGCGGGATTGTCCAGGTCAGGCCCACCGAGTGGTACCCGGGGGTGGCGACGAGTGTGGTGATTGTCGAGCCCAGCGGCGGGGTGGCGGCGTACTCGATGGCTCCCGGCGAGCACGACGTGCCGCCGTTGCCGTGTGAGGGCCGGCTGGCGCCGCTCTGGTCCACGCCCGGGCAGACGTCGATGCCGTCGAATGTGACCGGCGGTGTGCTGGGGATGTAGACGGAACCTTTCCATCCCGGTGTCGGGGTGTAGTCGATCGGCCCGACTGTTGTCCCCGTCGGCGTGAGCTGTGTCCAGAGGTAGGGGTTGAAGACCGAGGTTGTGCCCCCCGGGCCCGAGCCGAGGTCACAGGTGCCTGTGTCTGTGTTGGTGAGGTTGTACCCGCCGTCGTAGAACCCGTATATCCCTGTCGAGCTGCACTCCGGCGTTCCGGTGCCCCCTGTGCTCAGGCGCCCGTCGGCCAGGATGTCGGCGCTCAGGGCCACCTCGCCGTCGGAATCGTCGATGACGCCGCTGCCCTCGGCGTGGTTGCTGGCCAGCGTGTCCCCGACGAGCGACAGATAGCTCCCACCGGGTCCCTCACCGTTGCAGAGGGTGGCGAACAGCGATGTGTTGCCTTCGATCGTGCTGTCGGCGATGACCGCTGTCGAGCCGTAGGTTGCCGTGGCCACCGCGGCGCAGGCGTAGGCGGAGTTGTCGGCCAGGGTGCTGTCGGTGATGGACAAGCCGCCGTAGCTCTCGATGGCCCCGCCGGCGAACGCCCCGTTGTGGATGAAGGTGCTCCCGGTCACGGAAAGAATGCCGTAGCCCTCGACGCCGTTGGCGATGGCCCCGCCTCCGACGTAGGGGCTGCCTGCTGTTTCGGTGGCGTCTGTGGTGAACGTGCTGTCGATGACCGTCAGGATGCCCTGTGTTGTCGGTCCTGTGGCGCTGTTGTAGATGGCGCCGCCGGCGTACTCCGCCTGGTCGTCCGTGAAGATGACCCCGTCGACGGTGACGATCCCGGTGCTGTAGATGGCCCCACCCACCTCTGTCGTGTCGGCACCGGTAAGGGTGCTGTCGTCGAGGGTCAGGGCGCCGGAACCGGTGACGTCGAAGAAGCCGAACCCCGTCCCTGTGGCCTCGATGGTGGCCCCGTCCCCCAGGATGGTGACGTTGCCCAGGATGGTCGGCAGGGGTCCAGTGACGGTGTACGTGCAGGCGGGCGCCAGGGCGAGCGTCCCGCCGGCTGTGGCCACGGCCGCCACGGCGGCCACCAGTGTTGTGGCGCCGCACCCCACGCTGGCCGGGGTGGCGGCACTGATCACGTACCCGTTGCTGGACGCCGGGTAGGTGTCGACCGACGTGGCGACGGCGAAGGTGTAGGTGCCGGCGCCGGGGTTGCCGACGCCGGCGATGCTGACATAGGCCTCGTCGCCCGATGTCACCGGTGTGGCGTAGGGGTAGGCCAGGACCACCTGGTTGGCGGTGCTGCTGCCGCCGACCTCCGAGGTGGTGGCACCCGCCGCCGGTGCCCCCTCGATGGTGTACGAGGTGGGGGCCGACGGGAGGGTCGTGCCTGGCGGCGCCGTCAGGGTGATGGTGTCGCCCGGCCCGAGTGTTGTCCCGGTTGTCGCGGTCGTGAAGGTGACCGAGTAGGTCGTCGTCGCCCCGGCGTAGTCGGATCCGGGCGTCACCACGACGTTGGCCGGGGCGCTCTTGCCGGCGGGGACCGGCGTCGCCGACGCCTCCCTGGACGGCGTGGACGCACCGATGACGTTGATCGCCTTGACCGTGAGGTAGTAGGTGGTGCCGTTGGTGAGTCCGGTGACCGTGTACGTGGTTGTCGTGGCGGAGACGGGGCTGGCGTTGACCGGTGTCGTGCCCTCACCGCCCGGCGTGGTCCCTACGTAGACGTCGTAGCCGGTGATCGGGCTGCCGCCTGTTGTCGGCGCCGACCAGTTGATAGTCACCGCTGTCGGCCCACCGACGACCGACGTGATCTCCGGGGCCTCGGGCACGCCCGCCTGGGGGGTTCCTGTCACCTCGGTCGAGGCGGCCGACAGCCCGACACCGTTCTTGGCCTTGACCGTGAAGTAGTAGGTGGTGCCGTTGGTGAGGCCGCCTACGGTGTAGGTGCTCCCCGAGATGAGGGTTGTGCCGTTGACCGGGGTTGTCGACTCCCCACCGGGGGTGGTCGACTCGTAGACGTCGTAGCCCTGGACCGCTGTCCCGCCGTCTGTGGATGCCGACCAGGAGAGTGTCAGCTGGCCGTTGCCGGCGACGACGGCCGCCCCCGACGGTGCGCCGGGGACGGTGGCGGGGGTGGCCGACACCTCTGTCGACGCCGGGGAGGGCCCGATGCCGTTGACTGCCACCACCGTGAAGTAGTACCTGGTGCCGTTGGCCAGTCCCGTGGCGGTGTAGCTCGTGACTGTCGACGGGACTGTGGCGACCGGCGGTGTGGCCTCGCCGCCGGCGCTGGTGGCCTCGTACACCTCGTACCGGGCCACCGCTGTCCCGCCGGTTGTGGCCGGCGCCGTCCAGGACACGGCGATCGAACGGTCGTGGCCCGTAGCCGTCACTGTCTGTGGGGCGCTCGGTGCGGTCGTGGTCGGGGTGGCCGACAGCACGTTAGAAGGGGCGGACACCCCTGTGGCGGCGCCGTTACGGGCCACCACGGCGAAGAAGTACTCGGTGCCGTTGGTCAGCCCGGTGACGGTGTAGCCAGGCCCGCTGACCGCGGTGGCGACCAGGTTGGTGACGCTTGTGGCCGACGGGCCGTCGTAGACGTCGTAGCCGGTGATCGGGCTGCCCCCGTCTGTCGCCGCGGTCCAGGTCAGGGCAACCTTGTCGTTGCCCGGCACCGCGGCGGTGAGGGTCGGGGCGGCCGGCGCCGTGGCCGGCGTGGCCGACGCCTCCGTCGACGCCGGGGATGTGCCGACGGCGTTCTTGGCCTTGACGGTGAAGTAGTACGTCGTGCCGTTGGTGAGGCCCGGGATCGTGTATGTGGTGGCCGAACCGGCGAGGGGTGTGGGGTTCACCGGGGTTCCCGACTCGCCGCCCGGGGTCGTGCCCTCGTAGACGTCGTAGCCGGTGACCGGCTCTGTGCCGTCGCTCGCCGGAGCCGACCAGCGCAGCGTCACCGACCCGTCGCTGCCCGTGGCCGCCAGTGTCTCCGGGGCGCTCGGTACGGCGTGGATCGTGACGGCATTGGTCGTCACATGTGTGCCGTCGGTCGTGGTCCAGACCTGCAGCTTCTTGGCCCCCGCGGTCGACGGGACCTTCACGCCCGACATGAGGAGCTCGATGTCGGCGGCGGCCGGGACCGTGCATGTCGGGCCGGGGACGTGGATTGTGACCGACGACCCTGTCCCCGACCGCGGGACGGTGAATTCGTAGTGTGTGAAGCTCGACGGTGTGTAGATACTGCACCCTGTTGTCCGTGTGACCACTGTGCGGTCGTGCGTTGTTGTGTGCCTGAGGGTGCGGACGCCGAACTGGTAGTCGCGGCTTGTGGTCGGGAACTGGATGCCGGCGGCTGTCGAGATGCCGTCCAGGGTGACGAGCCCGTTCGCTGTGATGGCGGTCGGATTGACGAACGACACGTTCATGCCGACCGTGGCGCCGGCGGGGGCTGTGGGCTTGCCGCCGAAGCCGTTCACGCAACCGAGGGTCCCTGTTGTTGTGCCGGCTTCGCCGAAGCAGAGGGCGGCCTTGGTGACGCCGGAGGCCCCGGCGGTGCCGGAGGTGAGCACCAGCCCCCCGAAGGCCATGGCCAGGACCACCGGGACGGCCGGCAGTCCCCGCAGGGCTGACCGCAGCTGGTGGCCGCCCGCTCCTCGGCCGTGCCCCGCCCAACCGTCGACCCGCCTGCGCGCCCCTGAGGACCCCTCGTGCCGCATACTGCGTCCCTCCTGCCGGCGCCTCAGGCGCCACGCCGCTCCCTTGCGGCTATGGAAGCAGCTTCACTGCAGACAGGCAACCCTGGTGGAGCTCTCCCGCACAGATCTCAGCTCGCCAACAGGTGGTCTTAGGCTTACTCGCGGGTAAGGAACGCCGTGCTATCAGCCTGGGCCGGCAGTCCGGGCCGTCAGTCCAGCCGTTCCAGCTCCTGGCGGAACCGGCGGCCGTTGGTGACGTAGTTGTCGGCGCTGATCCGGATGACGTCGAGGTTGGACCGGCCCTCCTTGACGACGGCGGGTACCCCGACGGCCAGGGCGCCGGGGGGCACCTCCATCTTGTTGGGCACCACGGCGTTGGCCCCGACGGTGGCCCCGGTGCCGATGACGGCGTAGTGCAGGATGATGGAGCCGGAGCCGACGAGGACGTCGTCGCCGATGGTGCAGCCCTCCATGTGGGCCACGTGGCCGACGACGCAGCCGTCGCCGATCACCGTCGGGAAGCCGTGGCCGGTGTGGATGACGGTGCCGTCCTGGATCGACGTGCGGGCGCCGATGGTGATGGAGCCGTTGTCGCCGCGGAGGACGGCCCCGGGCCAGATCGAGGAGTCGGCGCCGATGGTGACGTCGCCGATGACGACGGCGTCGGGGTGCACGTAGGCGTCGGGGTGGATGCGGGGCCGCTGGTCGCCGAGGCGGTAGATGGGCATGGCCGTGAGATTACGGTCAGACGTGGTGGGCGATCCATGTGATGCCCTGGAAGGTGCGGTAGCCGAGGTAGACGACCGAGGCGGCGATCATGAACTTGAAGTACCAGGGGATGTGCCGCTTGCCCAGCGGCTCGGTGACCTGGGTGCCGCAGGTGGGGCAGGTGCCGTCCTCGTAGAGGTCGTCGTCCTCGATGAGGGTGTCGCAGCCGTCGCACCAGTGGGTGGTGGCCTGGTCCTGGTCCTGGTCGGTCACCGGCCACCGCCGGCCCGGACGCGGAGCTTGATGGGGGTGGGGCCGAGGTCAAAGTGCTCGCGGAGGCCACGCTCGACGTACCGCAGGTAGGTCTGCTGCAGCTTGCCGGTGGCGAACAGGGTGAACGTCGGCGGGTCCACGGCGCCCTGGACGGCGTACTGGATGCGGACCCCCGGGGCCGGCTGGTGGGCCTGGATGTCCCGCAACGCCCGGTTGAGGGCGCCGGTGGACACCCGGTGGTGGTAGGCCTCGACCGCCGCCAGGAGTGCCGGCAGGATCTTGTGGGCCCCCCGGCCGGAGTTGGCGGCGACCCGCAGCACGGGGGCCAGGCCCAAGAAGGCCAGCCGCTCCCCCACCCCGGCCACCACGTCCTCGCGGTCCTCGGTGGCCACCAGGTCCCACTTGTTGAGGACCACCACGGCGGCGCAGCCGGAGGCGCCGATGCGCTCGGCCAGCCGCTGGTCCTGGTGGGTGGCGCCGACGGTGGCGTCGATGACCAGCAGGGCGATGTCGGCCTCGTCCAGGGCGTCGAGGGCGCGGAGCACCGAGTACGACTCCGGCCCGTGCTCGGTCTTGGACCGCCGCCGCATGCCGGCGGTGTCGACGAAGCAGAGCGGCCCGTCGGGGGTCTCCACCACCGTGTCGATGGTGTCCCGGGTGGTGCCGGGCATGTCGTGCACCACCGCCCGTTCCTCGCCGATGAGCCGGTTGAACTGGGTGGACTTGCCGACGTTGGGCCGGCCGACCAGGGCCACCCGCGGCGGCCGGCCGTCCCCGGACACGAACCCGCCGACCCCCTGGTCCCCCGGCTCGGCGTCCGGCCCGTCGGCCGCCCCGGCTTCCCCGCCGGCTCTCCCGTCGCCCGGGGTCGGCAGCAGCCGGATCACCTCGTCCAGCAGGTCCCCGGTGCCCCGGCCGTGGATGGCGCTGGTCGGCCACGGGTCGCCGACGCCGAGGGACACGAACTCCCAGGCCGCCGGCTCCCGGCCGGTGTCGTCCACCTTGTTGGCCACCAGCAGCACCGGCGCCCGGCCGCGGCGGACCACCCGGGCCGCCGACAGGTCCTCGTCGGTGATCCCGACGGTGACGTCCACCACCAGGAGCACCACGTCGGCGTCGGCCACCGCCTTCTCGGCCTGGGCGCTGACCTTGGCGTCCAGGGCGTCGCCGCCGGCCAGCCACCCGCCGGTGTCCACCACGGTGAACGGCACCCCGCACCACTCGGCGTCCAGGGCCTTGCGGTCCCTGGTCACCCCCGGATGCTCCTCCACGACCGCCGCCCGGCGGCCGACGATCCGGTTGACCAGCGACGACTTCCCGACGTTGGGCCGGCCGGCCACCACCACGAGCGGCCGGCTCACCACCGGCTCCGTCACGACCGGCTTCCCAACGCCACCGGCACCGGTGCCCCCACGGCCGGTGCCCCCACCGCCGGTGACGGGGCCGCGGGCGGGGTCCCGTCAAGGGCATCCCCGTCAAGGACGGCCCGGAGGGCGGCCCCGTCGGTGGCCACCACCTCCACCCGGCGGGGCAGGTCGGCGACGGTCAACCCGTCCAGGAACCGGCCCTCGGACAGGCAGGCGTCCGGCAGCAGGTACCGCCGGCCCTCCGGCTGGCCGGCCAGGGCCCGGACCAGGTCCTCGCCGGTCAGCAGCCCGGCCACCCCGATGTTGCCGCCGAAGAAGTCGTTGGCCACCTCCAGCACCGCCACGTCCGGGCGGCCGGCCAGCAGCGGCCCCAGCACCCGGGCGCCGTAGGCCCCGGTGATCACCGTGAACGGGGCGCCGGGCGTTCCCGCGGGAACGTCCTCGACGGAACGGTTGGCCCGGTAGCCCTCCGCCGGGGCGCCGTCGACCCAGGAGAAGAACCCGTGCCGGACCCCGTGGGCGGCGGACTCGTCGCCGGCGAACGCCCGCTCGAACGCCCGGATCATGCCGATGCCGTTCTCGTGCTGGGGGAACCCGTCGTAGTAGTCGGCCGGCGGTGGCGGCCGGTGGGCCAGCAGGTAGTACTCGTCGGCGGCGTACACCAGCCGGCGGCCCAGCACCGACCGGTACACCTCCTGCCACCGGGCCACCTCGTCGCAGACCGCCGCCGCCTCGGCGACGGTGTGCTCGCGCATCTCGGTCTCGTTGGAGAACCGGCTCAGCCCCAGCGGCACCACTCCGACGGTGGCCAGCCGCGAATACTGGTCCAAGAGGCCGGTCAGCGTGTCGGTGAGCACCGGGCCGTCGTTGACCCCCGGGCACACCACCACCTGGCCGTGCACCTCGATGCCGGCGTCCAGCAGGAACCGGAGCCACCGCAGGCTGGTGGCCCCCTTCGGGTTCCGCAGCAGCCCGGCCCGCACCTCGGGGTCGGTGGCGTGGATGGACACGAACAGCGGCCCCAGCCGCTCGTCCACCACCCGCTCGGCGTCCAGCTCCGTGAACCGGGTCAGGGTGGTGAAGTTGCCGTACAGGAACGACAGCCGGTAGTCGTCGTCCTTCAGGTACAGGCTCTTCCGCATGCCCTTCGGCAGCTGGTAGATGAAGCAGAACGAGCAGTGGTTGTCGCAGGTGCGGATCCGGTCGAACACGGCCGAGGACACCTCGATGCCCAGCGAGTCGCCGGCCTCCTTGTGGATCCGGACCATGCGGGCACCCCCGTTGCCGCGGACCATCAGATCCAGGACCTCGGTGTCCACCAGCTGCTGGTACTCGATGACGTCGCGGGGCTGCCGTCCGTTGAGGGAGACCAGCTCGTCCCCGACGACGAGGCCTGCCCGGGCGGCCGGCGACCCCTCGGTGACCACAGTCACCTTCGGTGCCGACATGGCCCTAAGGCTACCTGCGCCGGGCCGACCGCCCGGTAACCTGGGCAAGTGCCCGTCGACCGCGTCCTGCTGGCCGAGCCCCGCGGCTTCTGCGCCGGGGTCGAAAAGGCCATCAAGGCCCTGGCCTGGATGGTCCGGGTCTTCGACCCCCCGGTGTACTGCTACCACGAGATCGTCCACAACCGGCACGTCGTCGACCAGTTCCGGGCCCAGGGGGTGGTGTTCGTCGACGACGTGGCCGACGTGCCCGCCGGGGCCCCGCTGATGCTCAGCGCCCACGGCACCGCCCCCGAGGTGGTCGCCCAGGCCCGTGGCCACGGCGGGGTGGTCGTCGACGCCGTCTGCCCGCTGGTGACCAAGGTGCACCACGAGGTGAAGGTGCGGTCCCGCAAGGGGTTCACCGTCCTCTACGTCGGCCACGCCGGCCACGAGGAGGCCGTCGGCACCATGGCGGTGGCCCCCGACGCCGTCCGGCTGATCGAGTCCGAGGCCGACCTCGACGCACTGTCCAATGTGGATGGGGCCGGTGTGGACGGGGCCGGCGGCGACCCCAGGCCGATGGCCCTGCTGGCCCAGACCACCCTGAGCCACGACGAATGGTCCGGGTTGATGGAGTCGGCCCGCCGCCGGTACCCGGACCTGTGGATGCCCGGCCGCAGCGACCTGTGTTTCGCCACCACCAACCGGCAGGCGGCCCTGAAGGCCATCGCCGACAAGGTGGATGCCATCGTGGTCATCGGGTCGGCCAACTCGTCCAACACGGTGGCCCTGGAGAAGGTGGCCCGGGCCCGCGGCTGCCGCCGGGTGGTCCGCATCAACGGCGTCGCCGAGCTACCCGACGACCTGTCCGGCACCGTCGGCGTCACCGCCGGCGCCTCCGCCCCCGAGGCGCTGGTGCAGGCCGTCGTGGACCGCCTGGACCCGGTCTTTGGAGTGGAGGTGGTCCCGGTGACCACCGAGGACGAGTACTTCCCGCCGCCCCCCGAGCTGCGCGAGCTGCTCCGGGCCCTCAGCACCACCCTGAGCGTCCTGGCCGCCGGCCCTGCCGGGGTGGCCGCCGGCGACCCGGTGTCCGGGGACCGGGACACCTCCGCCGCCGACGTCCTGGCCGAAATGGCTTCATGAGAGGAGCACGCCGATGACGTTCACCCGTATGGACGAGTCCACGCAGGCCCAGTGGCAGGACATCTTCGTCGAGACCATGGAGGCCCAGCCGGAGGTGGCCGACCACGTGCTGGCCATGCTCCGGTCCCTGGGCGACGTCACCTTGGCTTTCGCCGTCGACCAGCTCACCCACTGCCTGCAGACCGCCACCCGGGCCGAGCAGGCCGGGGCCGACGCCGAGCTGGTGGTGGCCTCCCTGTGCCACGACGTCGGCAAGGCCGTGTCGGTGCCCAACCACCCCCGCATCGCCGCCGAGATCCTCCGGTCGTACGTCCGCGACGACGTGTACCACGTCATCCGGACTCACCAGGACTTCCAGGGCCGGCACTACTACGGGTACCTGGACATGGACGCTGACCTGCGCCGCAACTACGTCGACGAGCCCTGGTACGACCTGGCGGTCACCTTCGCCGACGACTGGGACCAGACCAGCTTCGATCCCGACTACCCCACCAAGCCGTTAGAGCACTTCGAGCCGCTGCTCCGCCAGGTGTTCGCCCAGCCGCACAGCCTGTGAACGCCATCTAATGAACGTTGGCCAGCAGACCCGACTGAAGAGGCTGCAGGACCTGGTCGTCCGGCTGGGTCGCGAGGACTTCGACCGCCGGTATCCCGACCTGGCCCTCACCCCGGTGGTAGCCCTCGTCTGCGCCTACGAGGAGGAGGACAACCTCGGCGAAGTCCTCCGGGCCATCCCGGCCGAGGCCTGCGGGCTGGCGGTGACCCCGGTGGTGGTGGTCGACGGCGGCGACGACGCCACCGACAAGGTTGCCCTGGACGGCGGCGCCGTCACCTTCGTGTTCCCCGTCAACCTCGGCCACGGCGTGGCCCTGCGGGTCGGCTACCAGCTGTGCCTGTCGTACGGGGCCAAGTACGTGGTCACCCTGGACGCCGACGGCCAGAACGACCCGGCCGAGATGGCCACGATGCTGGCCCCGCTGGTGGACGACGCCGCCGACTTCGTGGTGGCCTCCCGCCGGCTCGGCGTCGACCAGACCGCCGACCGGTACCGGCAGGCCGGCGTGGTGGTGTTCTCGTGGCTCATCAACCGGCTCACCGGCTCCCGGCTCACCGACAGCTCCAACGGCTACCGCGCCCTGCGGGCCACCATGCTGTCCGACGTCGCCCACCGGCTGCGCCAGGACCAGTACCAGACGGCCGAGCTGCTCATCACCGCCATCAGTCGGGGCTGGCGGGTGGCCGAGCGGCCGACCGTCTGGCACGAGCGGCTGTCCGG
>CAYVPF010000041.1:10838-16347 GCA_964453355.1 uncultured Acidimicrobiaceae bacterium
AGGGCCTCGGTGGTGGCGTGCACCTTGCTGCGCGACACCCGGCCGCCCTCGGTCCGCTCCGGCGGCGGCAGCGGGGCCCCCACCACCACGGTGATCCGCAGCGGCTTCGGGATGGTCCGGCCCTTGGGCATGGCCTCGTCGGAGTGCCCGATCCCTATCGGGACGATCCGGGCCCCGGTGCGGGCGGCCAGGAAGGCGGCCCCTTCCAGCAGCTCCCCCACCACCGGCCCCTCCTGGCGCATGCCCTCGGGGAACAGCACCAGCATCTCCCCGCGGCGCAGCACCTCCTCGGCGTGGGCCAGGGCCTCCCGGTCGGCCGACTCCCGGTGCACCGGGAACGCCCCCAGGGTGAGCAGCAGCCGGCCCAGGAACCGGTGCTTCCACAGGCTGTCCTTGGCCATGAAGAACAGCTTCCGCCGGGTCACGAAGGCGCTGAACCCGAAGTCGGCGAACGACCGGTGCACCGGGGCCAGGATCACCGGGCCGTCCACCGGGATGTTCTCCCGCCCGGTCACCTTCGGCCGGAACCACAGCCCGACGACGGTCACGAAGATGGCCCGGCAGATGCGGTAGCCGACGGTCCGCCGGGGGTCCGGCTCGAACACCGCCCCCCGGCCCGGGGCGGCCACGTGGCCGGGCTCCGGGGTCACAGCCACGACAGGATCTCCTCCACCACCTGGTCGACGGTGCGGCCGGTGGTGTCCAGGTGATGGGCGTCCTCGGCCATGTACAACGGCGACGCCGCCCGGGTGGAGTCGATCCGGTCCCGCCGGGCCACCCCTTCGGCCGACTCGTCGTGCCGCCGCCGGGCCCGCTCCTCCGGCGAGGCGTCCAGGTACACCTTGACGGTGGCGTCCGGGAACACCACCGTGCCGATGTCCCGGCCCTCGACCACCCCGCCGCCGTGGTCGGCCGCCCACCGGCGCTGCCGGGCCACCAGGGCCGCCCGGACGTCGGGATTGGCCGCCACCACCGACACCGCCCGGCTGACCTCCGGGGACCGGACGGCCGCGGTGACGTCGGTGCCGTCGATCCGCACCCCGTCCGGCCCGACGTCGATCGCCGCCTCCCGGGCCACGGCGGCCACGGCGTCGGCGTCGGCCGGGTCGAGGCCCCGGTGCAGCGTCGCCCAGGCCACCGACCGGTACATGGCCCCGGTGTCCAGCCGCTGCACCCCCAACCGGTCGGCCAGGGCCCGGGACACCGTCGACTTGCCGGAGCCGGCCGGGCCGTCGATGGCCACGATGCGGCCGGTGATGGTCCCGTGGTCCGCCGGCTGGAACGCCCCGCCGAGGGCCACCAGGTCGTCGAAGAAGCCGGGGTAGCTGGTGGCCACGCAGCCGACGTCGTCCACCTCGGCCTCCCCGGCGGCCAGGCCGGCCACGGCGGCGGCCATGGCCATGCGGTGGTCGCCGCGGCTGTGCGTCCGGCCCTGGGCCAGCCGGGGCACCCCCTGGACCACCAGGTCGTCCCCGGTCACCTCCGCCCCGGCGCCGAAGGCCCGGACCAGGTCGGCCACGGCCGCCAGCCGGTCGGACTCCTTCACCCGCAGCTCCCCCACGTCCTTGAACACCGTCACGCCGTCGGCCACGGCGGCGGCCACCGCCAGGATCGGCACCTCGTCCAGCGACGGGATCTCGGCCGCCTCCACCACCGTGCCCCGCAGCGCCCCGTACCGGGCGGTGATCGTGGCGGTGGGCCCCTGCCGGTCCACCACGGCCACCTGTGCGCCCATGCGCTGCAGCACCCCGACGAACCCGAGGCGGGCCGGGCCGGCGTAGACGGTCGCCACGGCCACGTCGCTGCCGGGCACCACGCAGCCGGCCACCACCCAGAACGCCGCCTGGGACGGGTCGCCGGGCACCACCAGGTCCAGGGGCTTCAGGACCGACGGCCGCAGCCGGACCACCCGGCCGCCCTCGCCGTCGGCCGTCACGGTGATGTCAGCGCCGGCGTCGGCCAGCATCTCTTCGGTATGGGCCCGGGTGGGCACCGGCTCGCGGACCACCGTCTCCCCCGCCGCCGACAGCCCGGCCAACAGCACGGCCGACTTCACCTGGGCGCTGGCCACCGGCGACGTCCAGTCGATGCCCGCCAGCCGGCCGCCGGTGACGGTGATGGGCGGGCAGCACCGGTCGCCCTGGCCGACCACCTCCGCCCCCATGGCCGTGAGGGGAACGGCGATGCGGTCCATGGGCCGCGACGACAACGACGGGTCCCCGAACAGGGTCGTGGCCCCGGGCAGCCCGGCCACCAGCCCGGCCAGGAGGCGCAGGCCGGTGCCGGAGTTGCCGCAGTCCAGGGGTTCGGCCGCGGCGTGCAGGTGGCCGCCGGTCACCGTCACGGTGTCCCCGTCCCGGACCACCGTGGCCCCCAGCCGGCCGACGGCCACCGCCGTGTGGGCCACGTCCTCCCCGTCGGACAGCCCGCGGATCACCGACACGCCGTCGGCCAGGGCGCCGAGCAGCAGGGCCCGGTGGGAGATGGACTTGTCCCCGGGCGTCCGCACCGTCCCCCGCAGCGGCCGGCACCCGACGATCCGGACGGCGGTCATGCCCGCACCTGGCCGGTCATGCCAACACCTGCACAGTGCAGCGGTAGCCGCGGTCGGCCACGGCGTCGCGGAGCTTCGCCGCCTGGTCGCCGTCGACCACCAGCAGGAGCACCCCTCGGGGGCCCTCGGCGGAGTGGGCGATCTCGATGTCGTAGATGTTCACCCCCAGGTCGCCGGCCAGGGTGGTGATCTCGGCCAGCACCCCCTCGCGGTCCGGCACCGGCACCCGCAGCTCCGCCAGCCGGTCCGGCCGCGGCACCCGGGCCGGCAGGCTGCGGCGGGCGGTGCTGGCCCGCTGCAGGTCGTCCAGTAACCCGACCCGGTCGCCGGCGGCCACCCGTTGCCGCATGGCCCCGAGGTCCGCCAGGACCTGGTCCAGGGCGGCCACGATGGCCCCGGCGTTGTCGGCGCAGATGTCCGGCCAGATGCCCGGGTGGCCGGCCGCCACCCGGGTCATGTCCCGGAAGCCGCCGGCCGCCAGCCGGAGCAGGGCGGCGTGCTCCTCGGCCCCCTTGGCCGCGGCGTTCATCAGCGTGGCCGCCACCAGGTGGGGCACGTGGGACACCACGGCCACCAGCCGGTCGTGGTCGGCCGGGGCCAGGGCCACCACGTCGGCCCCGACGGAGGTCACCACGGTCTGCAGCCGGGCGAAGGCGTCCGGGTCGGTGGTCGCCGTGGGGGTCAGCACCCAGGTGGCCCCGGTGAACAGGTCCTCGTCGGCCCCGTCCAGGCCGACCTGCTCGGACCCGGCCATCGGGTGGCCGCCGATGAACCGGGGATGGGGCACCGCGGCGACCACCGGGCCCTTCACCCCGGCCACGTCGGTGACCACCAGGTCACCCCGGCGGCCCGGGTCGGCCAGCAGCCGGTTGGCCACCTCGGCGACGGCGCCGGCCGGGGTGGCCACCACGGCCAGCTCCGCCTCGGGGTCGTCCCCCACCAGGTCCAGCACCCCGGCGGCCACCGCCGCCCGGGCCCGCTCGGGATCGGCGTCGTCGCCGGTGACGTGCCAGCCGCGGGCCCGCAGGGCCAGGGCCACGGACCCGCCGATCAGGCCGGTGCCGACGACCAGCGCCCGCCGGGGCCCCTGAGCCGCCGGGCCGGTGCCGGCCGGACCGGTGTCGTCAGCCAGGGAGGTCATCGCGGAGCCCCTTGGCCCCGTGCAGGTACACGTGCCGCAGCTCCTGCCGGGACCGGTCGGTGTCGACGTGCAGCAGCACCCGGACGCACAGGGGCATGGCACCGGGCACCGGGATCTCGGCGGCGCACAGCAACGGGACCGCCCCGAAGCCGATGCCGCGGGCGGCGGTGGCCGGGAACATGGACACCACGTCGGCGGTGGCCGTGAACACGATGCTGATGATGTCGTCCTCGACCAGGCCGTTGTGGTCCATCACCTCCCGCAGGAGCTCCTGGACGCGCTCGGTGACCTGCGCCTCGGTGTCCTCGTCAACGGTGGTGGCGCCCCGGAGCGCTCGTACGGTCATCGGCCGTGCAGCCTACCGGGCGGCCCGGCGGGCCCCCGGCACTGCGCCAGTTGCCGGGGGGTCGGCGGCACCCCCGGACGGACCATCGGCGAGGGCAGCCGGGCCGTCGGCGACGGCGGCGGCGAACAGCGACCGGACCTCGTCGGTGGTCAGCGACCGCCAGGTGCCGGGCTTCAGCGACCGGTCGGACACCGGGCCGATCCGGGTGCGCACCAGCCGGCGCACCGGGTGGCCGACGGCCTGGCACATCCGGCGGACCTGCCGGTTGCGGCCCTCGTGGATCACGATCCGGATGAGCCCCGGCGACACCACCCCGACCACCGCCGGCGCCGTCAGGCCGTCGTCCAGCGGCACCCCCTCGCGCAGCTGCCGCAGGGCCCCCGGTGAGGGCACCCCGTCGACCTCGGCCAGGTACTCCTTTTCCACCCCGTGGGACGGGTGCGTCAGCAGCTGCGCCAGCTCGCCGTCGTTGGTGAGCACCAGCAGGCCCTCGGTGGCCCGGTCCAGCCGGCCCACCGGGAACACCCTCGGGTCGTCCGGCACCAGCGTCACCACCGTCGGCCGACCCTGGGGGTCCGACGCCGTCGTCACCACCCCGGCCGGCTTGTTCAGCAGATAGTGCACCAGCCCCGGGGCGGCCGCCACCGGGATGCCGTCGACGGCGAGGCGCTGGCTGGCCGGGTCCACCCGGCGGCCCAGGTCGGCCACGTCGCCGTCCACGGTGACCCGGCCGTCGGCGATCAGGTCCTCGCAGACCCGGCGGCTGCCCAACCCGGCCCGGGCCAGCACCTTCTGCAGCCGCTCCCCGGTGACCTCCGGACTGCCGGTGACCTCCGGACTATCCGACGTCGGGGTTCCCGGGCCGCAACCCGGCCTCCAGCTCGCCGACCACCTCGGCGCCGGGCAGGAAGTCCTCCACCGGCGGCAGCTGCTCCAGCCGGTCCAGCCCCAGCCGCTCCAAGAACAGGTCGGTGGTGCCGTACAGCACCGGCTGCCCCGGCCCCTCGGCCCGGCCGACCGCCTCGATGTAGCCGCGCTGCTCCAGCAGCCGGACCACCCCGTCCACGTTGACCCCCCGGAGGGCGGCCATTTGCGATCGGGACACCGGCTGCCGGTAGGCCACGATGGCCAGCGTCTCCAGCGCCGCCGTCGACAGCCGGTGGGACACGTCGCGGTTGGCGAACCGCTCGACGTACGGCGCCTGGTCCGGGTGGGTCTGGTACCGCAGGCCGCCGGCGATGCGGGCCAGCACGAACCCGCGGCCCTGCTCCTGGTAGCCGGCCGCCAGGGCGTCGCAGGCGGCGTCGATCCGGTCGGCCCGCTCCTCCAGCAGCTCGGCCAACAGCCGCGGCTCCACCGGCTCCACCGCCACCATCAGCACCGCCTCGATGGCCCGGGTCAGCTCGTCGTCGGTCATCCGGGAGCGTCAGCCGTCGTACTCGTCGGTGGCCAGGTCCCCGCCGCCGAG
>CAYVPF010000042.1:0-12305 GCA_964453355.1 uncultured Acidimicrobiaceae bacterium
GGTCACCCGGCCCCGGGACCAGGCCGCCGACCTGGTGGCCGCCCTCAGTACCCGTGGGGCCCAGGTGGTGGGGCTGCCGGTGATCGACGTCGACGGGCCCGAGGACGGCGGGACGGCCCTCCGGCAGGCGGCGGCGGCGGTGGCCGGGTACGACTGGGTGGCGTTCACGTCGGCCAACGCCGTCGACCGGTTCGTCGGCCTGCTCCGGGACGGCCGTGACCTGGCCGGGGTCCGGCTGGCCGCGGTCGGCGGGGCCACGGCGGCCGCCCTGGCCCGGTTCGGGCTGGTGCCGGACCTGCTGCCGGACCACCTGCCGACCCAGCCGCCGCCGGGGGAACCGGCCACGGCCGCTGGGCTGGCCGCCGCCTTTCCGGAGGCCCCGGCCACCGGCGGCCGGGTCCTGTTCCCCCGGGCGGCCGTGGCCCGGCGGTCGCTGCCGGACGGCCTGTCGGCCAAGGGGTGGGCCGTGGACGAGGTGGAGGCCTACCGGACGGTGGCGGCCGCCGCACCGCCCGACGACGTGGTGGCGACGCTGGCCGAGGCGCAGGTGGTGACGTTCACGTCGCCGTCCACCGTGGCCGGGTACCTGGCCCTGCGCACCGTCGGCGGCCACCCGCTGCCGGTGCCGTCGGTCGTGGCCTGCATCGGCCCGGTCACCGCGTCGGCCGCCCGCAAGGCCGGGCTGGAGGTGGCGGTGGAGTCGCCGTCGCCGTCCGGAGAGGCACTGGTGGCGGCCATCGTGGTCCGCCTGGCGGAGCCCGGGGGCCGGCCCTAGCGAGAGCCGGAGAGGCCTACCGGTAGCCGGGGAGAACGGTGAAGCCGAGGGCCTCGAAGTCGTGGTCGCAGCCGAAGACCTCGACGATCCGGCCGGCCCGGGCCATGACGGCGCTGACGGCGTCGGTCAGGGACAGGCCGACGGCGGCGTACTGCTGCAGGACCTGCCACCCGTCGTCCTCGGTGCGCTCGTCGACCCAGGCCACCCGCACCCGCCCGTTCGCCACCGCGGCCTGCAGCATGCTGCGGAAGTCCACCGCCGCGGCCAGGCCGAGGTGGTAGCGGAGGTGGGTGGCGGTCTCGGCGACCACGTAGTTGTTGGTCAGCAGCCGATCACCCTGTTCCAGCAGCTGCCGGTACCGGTGGACGGTCGGGGCGTGCTGCCGGTCGTCCCGGCTGAGCAGGGCGATCCAGGCGCCGGTGTCGGCGAAGACGGTGCTCACCGGACAGGGCTCAACGGCCGGTGACCGCCGCCGAGGCCTCCCGGGGCCGGTTGTCCGGTCCGGGGACCGGCGGCCGGTCGGCCCCGTACAGGTACCGGTCGTGGTCGACGGCGGCGTCGGGGGGCAGGCCGCCGAACCGGCCGGCCATGGCCAGGATCGGGTCGTCGACCATCGAAGCGGCCGCGGTGTCGGCCTTCAGG
Source organism: uncultured Acidimicrobiaceae bacterium (assembly GCA_964453355.1). Lineage (GTDB taxonomy): Bacteria > Actinomycetota > Acidimicrobiia > Acidimicrobiales > RAAP-2 > DASZUK01. Next base: position 1,418 of record CAYVPF010000042.1, read on the forward strand.
TAGGCCCGCAGGGCGTCGCGGATGATGGCCGCGGCCGATCGCCCCTCGGCCGCGGCGGCCTGCCGGAGGTCCCGGTCGACCTCCTCGTCCAGATAGATCTGCATCCGGCGCACCTCCCAACTATACGTCGAATCACATGTGCTGTATACAGCGGATGAGCTCACGCTCGGTCCCTTTTGCCCGATGAAACGAACGGTCGGCCCGGCTGGGCCGGCCGCGCCGGCGTCGTAGGCTGACGCCCATGGGGTTCCCTGAGCGACGTCCCCGTCGGCTGCGCCGGACGGCGGCCATCCGGCGGCTGGTGGCCGAGACGGCGGTGGGGGTGGACGACCTGGTGGCGCCGCTGTTCGTACGGGAGGGCCTCGACGAGGCGGTGCCCATCCGGTCGTTGCCGGGCCAGTACCAGCACACGGTGCCGTCGCTGGTGGCCGAGGCCAAGCGGCTGGTGTCGGTGGGGGTGCCCGGCCTGCTGCTGTTCGGCGTGCCGGCCCACAAGGACGCCGTGGGCTCCGGGGCCTGGGACCCCGACGGCATCGCCCAGGTGGCGTTGGCCGAGTTGCGGTCGGCCGTCGGGGACCAGCTGGTGCTGATGGCCGACCTGTGCCTGGACGAGTACACCGACCACGGCCACTGCGGCGTGCTGACCCCCGGGGGGACCGTCGACAACGACGCCACGGTGGACCTGTACCGGCAGGTGGCGGTGGCCCAGGCCCGGGCCGGGGCAGAGGTGGTGGCCCCCAGCGGGATGATGGACGGCCAGGTGGCGGCCATCCGCCAGGCCCTGGACGGCGACGGGTTCGCCGACGTGGCCATCCTGGCGTACTCGGCCAAGCACGCCTCGGCCCTGTACGGGCCGTTCCGGGAGGCCGTCGACGTGACCATCGCCGGCGGCGGCGACCGGAAGGCGTACCAGCAGGACCCCGGCAACCGCCGGGAGGCCCTGGCGGAGGTGGCCCTGGACGTGGCCGAGGGGGCGGACATGGTCATGATCAAGCCGGCCGGCACCGCCCTGGACCTGATCGCCGAGGTGCGTCGGACGGTGGACGTGCCGGTGGCCGCCTACCAGGTCAGCGGGGAGTACGCCATGGTGAAGGCGGCGGCGGCCCACGGCTGGATCGACGGCCCGGCGGTGGCCGCCGAGCAGCTGACCGCCATCAAGCGGGCCGGGGCCGACTTCGTGCTCACGTACTTCGCCGCCGAGGTGGCCGAGGCTCTCGGTGGCTGATCCGGCCGGCCGGGGGAACGCCGAAACCGTTTCCGCGGCAACGTCCGGCGGGTCCAACGCCCAGTGGTTCGAGCGGGCCCGGCGGGTGATCCCCGGCGGGGTGGACTCGCCGGTGCGGTCGTTCGCCTCGGTCGGTGGGGTGCCGTTCACGGTGGCCCGCGGCGACGGGCCGTGGGTGTTCGACGTGGAGGGCACCCGGTACCTGGACCTGGTGCAGTCGTACGGGGCGGTGCTGCTGGGGCACGCCCACCCGGTGACGGTGGAGGCCGTCCGGCGGGCGGCGGGGCTGGGCAGCACGTTCGGGATGCCGACGCCCGGGGAGGTGCTGCTGGCCGAGGCCATCGGCGACCGGGTGCCCGGCTGCGAGCAGGTCCGGTTGGTGTCGTCGGGGACGGAGGCGTCGATGAGCGCCGTCCGGCTGGCCCGGGGGGCCACCGGCCGGGACCGGGTGGTGAAGTTCGCCGGTTGCTACCACGGGCACTCCGACGGGCTGCTGGCCGGCGGGGGCAGCGGGGTGGCCACGCTGGGGCTGCCGGGTTCGGCCGGGGTGCCGGCCGGGGCGGTGGCCGACACGGTGGTGGTGCCATACAACGTGGTGCCGGCCCTGGACGACCCCGATCTGGCCGGCACGGTGGCCTGCGTGATCGTGGAGCCGGTGGCGGCCAACATGAACCTGGTGCCGCCGGCGCCGGGGTTCTTGGAGGGGTTGCGGGCCGCCTGCGACGCCGCCGGGGCGCTGTTGATCTTCGACGAGGTGATCTCCGGGTTCCGGTTGGGCCCGGGCGGGGCGACGGCCCTCGTCGGGGTGACCCCGGACCTGTGGTGCTTCGGCAAGGTCATCGGCGGCGGGCTGCCGGTGGGGGCGTTCGGCGGCCGGGCGGACCTGCTGGCGCACCTGGCCCCGGGCGGGCCGGTGTACCAGGCCGGCACCCTGTCGGGGAACCCGCTGGCCACCGCGGCCGGCCACGCCGTGCTGTCGCACCTGACGGTGGCCGACTACGACGACCTGGCCAACCGGGCGACGGTGTTCGCCGACGACCTGGCCGACGCGGTCGTCGACGGCGGCCTGTCGGCGGTGGCGCCGTCCGTCGGGCCGCTGGTGGGGCTGTTCGTGGGGCCGCCGGGGGCCGACCTGGTGGCGCCGACCGACTACGACAGTGCCCAGGCGGTGGCCGGCAACGGGGTGTACCCGAAGCTGTTCCACGCCATGCTGCGCCGGGGGGTGGCCATGGCCCCGGGGGCCTACGAGGTGCTGTTCCCGGGGATGGCCCATACCGAGCGGGAGCTGTCCCTGGTCACGGCGGTAGCGGCGGAGGCAGCGGCGGAGGTGGCCAAGGAACTGGTCGGGAGCTGACCGGAGCCGCCGGCCGGCCGGCCGGTTGGGGTGGGGCGGTCGGTCAGCTGGTTGGGGGCGCGGCGGCGGTCGGTCGTTTGCATCGACGGCACTGGCGCGGTAACTAGAGCGTATACGCTCCAAAACCCGCGCCAGTGACCGAAAAGAACATGGCCCACACGGAGCCGGCAGCAGTCAGCGGTCGGCGAGGAGGGCGGCCAGGGTGCCGTCCGGCAGCACGTCGGCGAGGGTTTCCATCAGCCGGAACGCCACTTCGGCCGCACCGACGGTGTCGGGCCGCATCAGGTTGGCCATGATGCGGAGCAGCTGGGCCATGAACCACTCGGACCGCATGCCGATGCCGACGCACCCCCGCATGATCTCGGGGTTGGAGATCAGCTGGACGAAGGCCTTGGCCACCCGGTAATAGGGGCCGTAGGCGTCGGTGAGGTACTGGTCGTACCGGGCCAGGGCGGCGGGGCCGTCGCCGGACAGGGCCTGGCCGAGGTGGGCGGCGGCCAGCCGGCCGGTCTCGTAGCCGTAGGCGATGCCCTCGCCGTTGAACGGGTTGATGGCCCCCCCGGCGTCGCCGGTGACCACCACGTTGGGGCCGACGTGGGGGCCGACGGCCATCCCCATGGGCAGCTTGCCGCCGGTCGGCGGTCCGCAGGCGGTCTCGGGGGAGATGCCCCAGCTCTTGGGGGCCCAGGCCACGAAGGCGTCCATGAGCTTGGTGGTGTTGACCCCCTTCCAGCGCTGGTCGGTGGACAGCAGGCCGACGCCGACATTGATGCGGCCGTCGCCCAGCGGAAAGATCCAGCCGTAGCCCGGCACGATGTTGCCGTCGCCGTCCCGGACGTCCAGGTGGGACTCGATGAACGGGTCGTCGTGGCGGGGGGACCGGTAGTAGCCGCGCAGGGCCATGCCCAGAGGCTGGTCCTTCTGCCGGGCGGTGCCCAGGGCCCGGCCGAACCGGGAGTTGGACCCGTCGGCGACCACCACGTAGCGGGCCCGGACCTCGCGGGTGTCCCCCGACGCCTTGTCCTTGACGACGGCGCCGAGGCAGTAGGGGAGGGAGGGGGCAGTCCCCGGCAGGGACTCCGGGCCGCCGGCCGGGGTGCCTCCATCGGCAGTGCCGGCACCCGGGGAGCCGGCGTCGTCGGCCAGCAGGGGCCGGACGGCCTCGGTGCCCTGCCAGACCGTGGCCCCGGCCTTCTCGGCCCGCTCGACCACCAGCCCGTCGAGGTCGTGGCGGGTGATGGTGTAGCCGTAGGACGGGAACACCGGGTGGTCCGGCCACTGCAGCTCCATGGACTGCCCGAAGCCGTAGGCCCGGAGGCCGCCGAACCGGTGGGCGCCGGCCAGGGCGTCCTCCAGGCCCATGTCGGCGATCTGGCGGACGGCCCGGGGGGTCAGGCCGTCACCGCAGGTCTTCTCCCGGGGGAACTGCTTCTTCTCGACCACCACCACGTCCCAGCCGGCGTCGGCCAGCCAGTAGGCACAGGAGGCCCCGCTGGGGCCGCCGCCGACGACCAGGACGTCGTACACCCTGTCACCAGGGGGGGAGCCCTCGGCGGGGGGGCTGGCGGCGGCTTTGGCGGTTGCTCGGGGCACCCCTAGATGGTAGGCCCGCCGGACCGGCCGGCCGGTCCGGCGGGGGACCGTCGCCGGATGTGCCTCGGCTGAGGATGCCGTGGTAGAACCGGGATGCTGTGGACCAGTACCTGCCGATCGTTCTGCTGCTGGCCTTGGGCGCGCTGTTCGCCGCCGGGTCGTTCATCGCGTCGAAGCTGCTGGCCCCGCGGCAGAAGCCGACCACGTCGAAGCTGGCGCCGTACGAGTGCGGGATCATCCCGGACAAGGAGCCGCCGCAGCGGTTCCCGGTGCGGTTCTACCTGGTGGCCATGATCTTCATCATCTTCGACATCGAGATCGTGTTCTTGTACCCCTGGGCGGTGGTGTTCCGCCAGCTCCGGGTGTTCGGGCTGGTCGAGGTGCTGGTGTTCGCCGTGGTGGTCTTCGTGGCGTTCTTGTACCTGGTCAGCAACGGGGCCCTCAGCTGGGGCCCGGCCCGCAAGCTGCAGACCGGCATCCAGCGGACCTCGGAGTCGACCATCAGCCGGATCACCGCCAGCCCGACCCCGCCCGCCTCCCCGGCCCCTTCGGTGCCGGAGCGGGCCGCGTAGGAGGGGCACCGTGGGCCTGGAAGACCTGCAGCACAACTTCCTGACCGGCCGGCTGGAGGATCTGGTGAAGTGGGCCCGCCGCAACAGCGTGTGGCCGGCCACCTTCGGCCTGGCCTGCTGTGCCATCGAGATGATGTCGGTCGGTGCCGCCGACTACGACATCAGCCGCCTCGGCATGGAGGTGTTCCGGGCGTCCCCCCGCCAGGCCGACCTGATGATCGTGGCCGGGCGGGTGTCCCAGAAGATGGCCCCGGTGCTCCGGCAGGTGTACGACCAGATGATGGAGCCCAAGTGGGTCATCTCCATGGGGGTCTGCGCCTCGACCGGGGGGATGTTCAACAACTACGCCATCGTGCAGGGCGTGGACCAGATCGTGCCGGTGGACGTCTACGCCCCCGGCTGCCCGCCGTCGCCGGAGACCCTGCTGCACGCCATCTTGACGCTGCACGAGAAGATCCGTACCGGCGAGATCGCCCGACGCCCGGAGCGTCCGGCGGTGGCCGAACAGGTATCGGGGTGGACGCCGGAAGTGCCCGGCGCCGTGCGGGTGACGACGCCGCGATGACCGTCGACGAAGGGGCGGTGGACGCGGCGCCGGCCGGCGGCGGGGCCACGGCGTTGCTGCCGGACGTCCCCCGGTCCCCGGGGCGGCACACCGACGAGATGGCGTTCCCACCCCGGGACCGGTACCAGGAGCTGGTGGCCGCCTACCGGGACAGCGGCTTCGAGATGTGCGCGGACGTGTGCGCGGTGGACTACCTCACCCACCCCGGCCGGGACCTGCCCGACGGGGTGGCCCCGGAGCGGTTCGAGGTCGTGGTCAACCTGCTGTCGCTGTCGCAGAAGCGCCGGGTGCGGGTGCGGGTGCAGGTGCCCGAAGCCGACCCGGTGGTGGACTCGCTGGTGGACCTCTACCCCGGGGTGGAGGCCATGGAGCGGGAGGTGTTCGACCTCATCGGCATCCGGTTCACCGGCCACCCCGACCTGACCCGGATCCTGATGCCGGAGGACTGGGAGGGCCACCCGCTGCGCAAGGACTACGGCGTCGGCCGGGTGCCGGTGCAGTTCAAGGAGGCCCCGGGCCCCCGATGAGCACCCCCCCGACCACTGGGCCGGCCGACAGCGGCCCGGCCGACACCGGCCCGTTCGAGGCCGACGACTTCGTCGAAGCGGCCTACGTCACCGAGACCTCCGAAGGCGCCCAGGAGCTGGCCGACCGCTCGGTCACGCCGCCCGACGAGCTGCGCCGCGAGGTGGGGGCGGTCCTGCGGCTGCCCGAGGGCGGGGTGCTGGACCCCGGCGACATCGACATCGAGCGCCGCGACGACGAGACCATGATCATCAACATGGGCCCGCAGCACCCGTCGACCCACGGGGTGCTGCGGCTGATGTTGGAGCTGGACGGCGAGACGGTGCTGCGGACCAAGCCGGTCATCGGCTACCTGCACACCGGCATGGAGAAGACCGGGGAAGAGCTGACGTACGTGCAGGGGGCCACCAACGTCACCCGCATGGACTACCTGTCGCCGCTCAACAACGAGCTGGTGTTCTCCCTGGCCACCGAGGCGCTGCTGGACGTGGAGCTGCCGCCCCGGGCGGTGTGGATCCGCATGCTCATGTCCGAGCTGCAGCGGGTGTCGTCCCACCTGATGTGGATGGCCACCAACGGCATGGACCTCGGGTCCACGTCGATGATGATCTACGGCTTCCGCGAGCGGGAGATGGTGCTGACGTTCTTCGAGAAGACCACCGGGCTGCGGATGAACCACAACTACATCCGCCCCGGCGGCGTCGCCGCCGACCTGCCGGACGGCTGGGAGGACGACGTCAACGTCATCTGCGACACCGTCCTGGTCCGCAGCTACGAGTACGACGAGCTGCTGACCGGCCAGCCGATCTTCCGGGAGCGCACCGAGGGCATCGGCAACCTGTCGGCCGCCGAAGCCCTGGCCCTGTCGGCCACCGGCCCCATCCTGCGGTCCACCGGGGTCCCCTGGGACCTGCGGCGGTCGATGCCGTACCTGGCCTACGACGAGCTGGACTTCGACGTTATCGTCGGCACCTACGGCGACAACTTCGACCGGTACTCGGTCCGGCTGAACGAGATCCGGGAGTCCATCAAGATCATCCGGCAGATCGTCGACAGGATGCCGCCCAGGGACTACCGGGTGCAGGACGACAAGGTCACCCCGCCGCCCCGGGCCCGCATCGACGAGTCCATGGAAGCCCTCATCCACCACTTCAAGACGTTCACCGAGGGGTTCCGGGTGCCGGAGGGCGAGGTGTACGTCGCCGTCGAGTCCCCCCGGGGGGAGCTGGGCTGCTACATGGTGTCCGACGGCACCTCCAAGCCGTACCGCATGCACATCCGCGGCCCCAGCTTCGTCAACCTGCAGACCGTTCCGGTGCTGCTGCGCGGCGGCCTCATCGCCGACGCCGTCGCCGTGATCTCGTCGGTGGACCCGGTCATGGGGGAGGTGGACCGCTGATGGCCCACCTGAACCCGGACGTCCGCCAGCGGGCCGAGGAGCTGGTGGCCCTCTACCCGGAGCCCCGGTCCGCCCTCATCCCGCTCTGCCACCTGGCCCAGGAACAGGACGGCTGGTTGCGACCGGAGGCCATGGCGGAGGTAGCCGACCTGACCGGCGTCACCGCCGCCGAGGTCCGCGGGACGGCCACCTTCTACGACATGCTGCACACCGAGCCGGTCGGCACCTACCTGGTGTCGGTGTGCACCAACATCGCCTGCCTGCTCGGCGGGGCCCTGGAGCTGCTGGAGCACGCCGAGGACCACCTGGGCATCCGGGTGGGCGGCACCACCGCCGACGGGGCCATCACCCTGGAAGAGGCCGAGTGCCTGGCCGACTGCGACCGGACGGTCTGCGTGCAGGTCAACCACCGGTACGTCGGCGGGCAGGACCCCGAGTCCTTCGACCAGCTGGTGGCCGACCTCCGGGCCGGCCAGCGGTCCGACGTCCCGCCCCACGGCACCCTGGTCCGGGTCCGCCGGTCGGTGCCGCTGCAGGCCGACCGGCAGCAGGTGGCCGCCGAGCGGGCCGCCATGGCCGAGGCCCAGGGGGCCCGGGCCGAAGCCGCCAAGGCCGAAGCTGCCCAAGCCGGAGACGCCAAGGCCGGAGACGGAGGCAAGGCCTGATGGCGGTCACCGAGGCCCCCCGCATCGTCACCGCCCGGATGGGCCACGACGACTCCCACACGCTGGAGCGGTACCTGGCTACCGGCGGGTACGACGGGTTGCGCAAGGCCCTGACCATGACCCCCGAAGCGGTGGCCGCCGAGGTGGACGCGGCCAGCCTGCTCGGTCGGGGCGGCGCCGGGTTCCCGGCCGGCCGCAAGTGGTCCATGCTCCGCAAGGACCCGGTCACGTACCTGGTGATCAACGGCGACGAGAGCGAGCCGGCCACCTTCAAGGACCACCTGCTGGTGGAGCGGGACCCGCACCAGCTGATCGAAGGCGTCCTCATCGCCGCCTACGCCCTGCAGGTCAGCCAGGCGTTCGTCTACCTGCGCGGCGAGTTTGCCCTCGGGCTGGAGCGGGTGCAGCAGGCCCTGAACGAGGCCTACGCCCACGGGGCGGTCGGGGCCGACATCTTCGGGTCCGGGTTCTCGATCGACCTGGTGGTCCACCCCGGGGCCGGCGCCTACATCTGCGGCGAGGAGACCGCCCTGCTGGAGTCCCTGGAGGGCAAGCGGGGGTTCCCGCGGATCAAGCCGCCGTTCTTCCCGGCCGCCATCGGCCTGTACGGGCAGCCGACCGTGGTGAACAACGTCGAGACCATGTCCAACCTGCCGTGGATCATCCTGAACGGCGGGGCCGCCTTCGCCGCCCTGGGCGAGGGCCGGTCCACCGGGACCCGGCTGTTCGCGCTGGCCGGCCACGTGAAGAACCCCGGGGTCTTCGAGGTGGAGATGGTCAAGACCACCTTCCGGGATCTGATCTACGCCCCGGTGTACGGCGGCGGGGTGCCCGGCGGCCGGGACGTCAAGGCCATCATCCCCGGTGGCGTGTCGGCGCCGTGGTTCGGCCCCGACCAGCTGGACCTGCCCCTCGGCCAGGATGAGGTCGGGGCGGCCGGCTCCATGCTGGGCTCCGGGGCCATCACCGTCATGGACTCGTCCACCTGCATGGTCCGGGCCGCCTGGCGGATCACCAAGTTCTTCTCCCGCGAGTCCTGCGGCCAGTGCACCCCCTGCCGGGAGGGCTCCGGCTGGCTGGAGCGGATCCTGTACCGCATCGAGCACGGCGGCGGCCGCGAAGAGGACCTGGATCTGCTGCTGGACGTCAGCGACAACATCTCCCCGGGTTTGCAATGGCCGCCCCAGCAGACGACCATCTGCGTGCTCGGCCCCTCCATCCCGTCCTCCATCCACTCCGGCATCGAGATGTTCCGCGACGAATTCCTCCTCCACATCAAAGAAGGCGCCTGCCCCCATGGCTGACGAGGACGTCTCCTTCACCCTGGACGGCCGGCCGGCTACCGCCCACAAGGGCGAGATGCTGATCGCCGCCGCCGAGCGCGCCGGCACGTACATCCCGCGGTTCTGCTACCACCCCCGGATGAAGCCGGTGGGGATGTGCCGGATGTGCCTGGTCGAGGTCAGCGGTCCCCGCGGGGCCACCCTGCAGCCGGCCTGCTACATCGCCGCCAGCGAGGGCATGGAGGTCACCACCACCTCCGACAAGGTCAAGAAGGCCCAGGACGGCGTGCTGGAGTTCCTCCTCGTCAACCACCCGTTGGACTGCCCGGTCTGTGACAAGGGCGGGGAGTGCCCCCTGCAGGACCAGACCCTGGCCTACGGCCCCGGCGAGAGCCGGTTCGTGGAGGAGAAGCGGCACTTCGAGAAGCCGGTGCCCATCTCCGATCTGGTCCTGATCGACCGGGAGCGGTGCATCCAGTGCGCCCGGTGCACCCGGTTCGCCGAGGAGGTGGCCGGGGAGGCCCAGATCGACTTCGCCGGCCGCGGCGAGCGGGTGGAGGTGGCCACCTTCCCCGGGGAGCCGTTCTCGTCGTACTTCAGCGGCAACACCGTCCAGATCTGCCCGGTCGGCGCCCTGACGGCCACCCCGTACCGGTTCACCGCCCGGCCGTGGGACCTGGACCAGGTGGAGTCCACGTGCACCGGTTGCGCCGTTGGCTGCCGGGTGGCCGTGCAGTCGTCCGCCAACCGGCTCACCCGGTTGCTCGGCATCGACGCCGACCCGGTCAACCACGGCTGGCTGTGTGACAAGGGCCGGTTCGTGTTCGAGTCGGTGAACAGCAGCGACGACGACGGCCGGCGGCTGACCGAGCCGATGGTCCGCAAGGCCGGCCAGCTGGTCCCCGTGGGCTGGACCGAGGCCCTGGCCGCGGCGGCCGGCGGGCTGTCGTCGGCCAAGGCCGCCGGTGGCGCCGGAGCCGTGGCGCTGGTGGGCGGGGCCCGGTCCACCAACGAGGCCGCCTACGCCTGGGCCAAGCTGATGAAGGGGGTCGTCGGCACCGACTCGGTCGACGCCCAGCTCGGCGACGGGTTGCCGGCCGACCTGGTGCTGTCGCTGCCCCGGGCCACCATCGACCAGGCCTGCGCGGCCAAGACCGTGGTGCTGCTCACCGGCGACGTCCGGGAGGAGCTGCCGGTGCTGTTCCTGCGGCTGCGCGAGGCGGTCGTCGACGGGCAGACCAAGCTGCTGGAGCTCACCGCCCGGCCCACCTCCCTCACCCGGTATGCCGCCGCCTCGGTGACCACCCGGCCCGGCGACGCCCCGGCCCTGGCCCGGGCGCTGGTCGGCCAGGGCGACTGGACCGCCGACGACCTGTCGGCGGCCCGCCAGCTGCTCGATGGCGACGGTGCCGATGTGGTCATCGTGCTCGGCCGGCCGTCGCTGGCCGAGAGCGCGGCGGTCGTGGCCGAGGCCGCCCGGGTACTGGCCGAGGCCCTGCCGGCCGCCCGGTTCCTGCCGGCCCTCCGTCGCGGCAACGTCTTCGGCGCCCTCGACATGGGTCTGGCCCCCGGGCTGCTGCCCGGCCGGGTCGCCCTCGGGGCCGGGGTCGACTGGTTCGCCGGGTCCTGGGACACCGTGCCGGCGGCCGCCGGTCTGGACACCGCCGGCATCCTGGCCTCTTTGGCTGGGGACCCAGTGGCCGGGGA
>CAYVPF010000042.1:12405-16206 GCA_964453355.1 uncultured Acidimicrobiaceae bacterium
GCGGGCGACCGGATCCGGGCGCTGGTGGTCCTCGGGGCCGACGTGGCCGGCGACTTCCCGGACACCCAGCTGGCCACCCGGGCGCTGGAGGCCGCCGACTTCGTGGTGGCGGTCGTCGGGCACCACTCGGCCACCGTCGACCACGCCGACGTGGTCCTGCCGGCCGCCGTGGAGCACGAGCGGCCGGGGACGACCACCAACCTGGAGGGCCGGGTCAGCCGGCTCGGCCAGAAGCTGGTGCCGCCGGGCCTGGCCTGGGCGGACTGGATGATCGCCGCCGAGCTGGCCGATGCCCTCGGCGCCGACCTCGGCGTGGGCAGCCCGGCCGACCTGTGGGCCGAGATCGAGGCCCTGGCGCCGGCCTACGGCGGCCTGACCTTGGCGGTGCTGGACTCGCCGGGCGCCCGTGACGGCTTTCTGGCCCCGCTCGCCGACGGTCGTCGGCGGTCGGTGGAGGCGAACGACCCGATGGCCATCCCCGGGGTGCAGTCGGTGGAGCAGCAGGGCGCGCCGCCCCGGGTCGGCTCGGCGGTGTCCCCCGAGGCGGAAGAGACCGACGACCCCGAGCCGGTCGGCGAGGGGGCCGGCGCCAAGCTGTCCGGCGATGGGGCCGGGGCCAAGCCGGCCGTCCTGGCCGGCGTGCCCGCCGGCGAGGCCGTGCACGTGCCGCCGGTGGACAGCTACTCGCTCCGCCTGGTGTCGTCCCGCCGCCTCTACGACGGCGGCGCCGCCCTGGCCGGGTCCCCGTCGCTGACCCCGCTGGTGCCCACCGCGGTGGCCAAGGTGAACCCGTACGACCTGGACCGGCTGGGCCTGACCACCGGCGACCCGGTCCGGGTGCGGTCCGCCCGGGGCTCCCTGGTGCTGGCCGCCGACGCCGACGTCACGGTCCCCCGGGGCGTGGTGGCCGTGGACTTCAACCTGTCGTCCGGTGACCAGGCCGACCAGCCGGTGGCCAACGCCGCCGCCGCCCTGATCGACGTGGCCGACGTCGTCACCGACGTCCGCCTGGAGTCGGTGTCATGACGGGAGCCCTGCTGGCCCAGCTGCACCCGATGGTGGGTGCCGCCCTCACCACCCACGGGGACCCCCTGTACGACAACGGGGTCGGCTGGTTCGTGTGGGTGGTCGACGTCATCAAGGTGCTGGTGGCCTTCGGGGTGCTGCTGGTGTCGGTGATGTTGATGATCTGGTTCGAGCGGAAGCTGATCTCGGACATGCAGAGCCGGATCGGCCCCAACCGGGCCGGCCCGTGGGGCTTGCTGCAGACCCTGGCCGACGGCACCAAGCTGTTCTTCAAGGAGGACCTGCTGCCGGAGCGGGCCGACCGGGCCATGTTCAAGCTGGCGCCCTACCTGTCCCTGGTACCGGCCCTCCTGGTCTTCACCGTGGTCCCGGTCGGCGGCATCATCCACATCTCCGGCCACGCCTTCGAGCTGCAGGTGGCCGACCCGCCGATCGGCATCCTGCTGGTCCTGGCCATGTCGTCCATCGCCGTCTACGGCGTCATGCTGGCCGGCTGGTCGTCGGGCTCCAAGTACCCGTTGCTCGGCTCGGTCCGGGCGTCGGCGCAGATGATCTCCTACGAGGCGGCCCTCGGGATCACGGTGGTGACGGTGGTGCTCATCACCGGGTCGCTGTCCACCCGGGCGATCGTGCAGTCGCAGGCCACCAACTTCTGGGACTGGAACCTGATCCGGCTCGGGATCGTGCCGTTCTTCTTGTTCCTCATCGCCATCACCGCCGAGCTGACCCGGCCACCGTTCGACCTGACCGAGGCCGAGTCGGAGCTGGTGGGCGGGTTCCACACCGAGTACTCGTCCATCCGGTTCGCCATGTTCTTCCTGGCCGAGTTCATGAACGTCATCACCATGTCGGCCGTCGTGGTGACGCTGTTCTTCGGCGGGCCGGACGGGCCGGTGCCGCACATCCCGTCGTTCAGCATCTGGTTCCCGATCCTCTGGTTCCTGGGCAAGGTGTTCATCTTCTTGTTCATCTACGTCTGGTTCCGGGCCGCCCTACCCCGGCTGCGGTACGACCAGCTGATGACGATCGGCTGGAAGTACCTGATCCCGCTGTCGCTCGGCTGGCTGCTGGCCGTGGCCGGGTTCGTGGTGGACGGCTGGTGGGGCCTGGGCATCGCCGTGGTGGCCGTCGCCCTCGGTACCGTGCTGGTCCGGGCCTTCGGCATCGGCCAGGCCCGTGAGGCCGACCTGGAGTCGGCCGCCGTCACGACCGCCCGGCGAGAGCGCCCGACCCGGCCCGTGCCGGGCACCCTGTCCACGGGGGAGGACGGCTGATGGGCATCGTCGACGACGTGAAGGAGCAGTTCAGCTTCCTCGGCGGCTTCAAGCTGACCTTCGAGCACCTGACCCGGCCGCGGGTCACCCGGCAGTACCCGGAGGAGAAGAAGCCGAAGCAGCCCCGCCAGCACGGCCGGCACGTCCTCAACCGCTACGAGGACGGCATGGAGAAGTGCATCGGCTGCGAGCTGTGCGCCGGGGTGTGCCCGGCCGACTGCATCTACGTCCGCGGCCTGGACAACCCGCCGGACCACCCGGTGTCCCCCGGCGAGCGGTACGGCTACGTCTACGAGATCAACTACCTGCGGTGCATCCACTGCGACCTGTGCGTGGAGGCCTGCCCCACCGAGGCCATCACCGAGTCCAAGCTGTTCGAGTTCTCGTTCACCAACCGGGCCGACGCCATCTACACCAAGGCCGAGCTGCTCGTCGGCGACGACGGCCGGCCGCAGAAGCTGCCGTGGGAGGACTGGCGGGAAGGCGACGACCTGATGACGTCGGGCTGGATGCGGGCCACCTCCCCGTCCGGCAACGCCGCCTACGAGGGCGAGGTCCAGTGGTCCGGTGAGCTGGGCTACGGGGTCCGGCGGCCCGAGGGCGGCCAGTCCGGCCGCCGTGACGACCAGGCCACCGGGTCCAAGCCGCTGCGGGAGGTGCTGGAGAACCACCTGCTGCCCGAGGACATCCCCCTGGAGCACCGCGGGATGAAGGGCCGCATGTGGCGGGCCCAGATCTCGGCGGAGCGGAACAAGAAGAAGATGGAGGCCGCCCGGGAGCGCTTCAAGGAGCTGCGGGCCGCCCGGGTAGCGAAGAAGGCGACAGCCAAGAAGGACAGCGGGGACGCGGCATGACCGGCGCTCTCCTGGCCGCCACCGGCTCGCTCACGACGGGGCATGCCACCATCCCGGACATCATCACGTTCGTGGCCGCCGCCGCCATGGTGCTGGCCGGGGCCATCGGGGTGGTGACCTCCCGCAACCCGGTCCACGCCGCCCTGTCCCTGGTCCTCACCCTCTTCGGCATCGCCGTGCTGTTCGTGGAGCAGGACGCCGACTTCCTGGCCGCCGTCCAGGTGATCGTCTACGCCGGCGCCATCGTGGTGCTGTTCCTGTTCGTCATCATGTTCCTCGGGGTGGACCGCCGGGAGAACGTGGAGACCGAGCCGTTGAAGGGCCAGCGGCCGCTGGCCTTCTTGATGATCCTGGTGGCCCTCGGCGCCGTGTTCGCCCTGGCCGTCAACGCCAACTGGGTCACCGGGGCCCACGCCGTCGCCGGGTCCACCACGGCCGGCGGGCACACCAACGTGTACCTGCTGGGCAAGTCGGTGTTCACCACCTACCTGTTCGCCTTCGAGGCCACCGCCGGCCTGCTGGTCGTCGCCGTGGTCGGCGCCGTGTTCCTGGCCCGCCGACCCTCGGCTCCGGACGACATCGAAGGCCCGGCCGACATCGAAGGCCCGGACGACATCGAAGGCCCGGAGATCGAAGGCCCGGAGATC
>CAYVPF010000043.1:0-16141 GCA_964453355.1 uncultured Acidimicrobiaceae bacterium
GACCAGGTCGGGACGGAGCAGGGCGCCGAGGGCGACGGCGTCGCCGTCGGCGGCCTGCGGCGACCGGACGCCGCCGGCGGTCTCGACCAGCCCGACGGCCGGCACCGGGATCGGCCACCGGAGCTCGGCGGCCAGGTCGGCGACGGTGAACGACGGCCGGCCGAGGACGTCGGCGGCCATCGGCGGCGCCATGGCCACCGGGTACCACCGTGTCGGGGGGCACACCGCCTCGGGGACGTCGCCGGTGGCGGTGGCCAGGACGGCGGCGTCGGTGCCGGCCGGCGGGTCGCCCGGATCGTAGGACTGGGCCGGCTTGCGGGCGGCAACGGGATGCCCGGCGGCGGCGAGCCGGCGGAGCAGGGCGGCGGACACCCAGGTCTTGCCCACGTCGGTGCCGGTGCCGACGACCAGCACCAGCCGCCCCGGCCGGGCCGTTGCCGGTCGGGCCGTTGCCGGTCGGGCCGTTGCCGGTCGATATGGCGACCCGGCGGGCACGTCTACCGGGCGCCGGCCAGGCCGGCTTCGACCCCGGGGCCGGCCAGGGCGGCCAGGCCGGCCAGGAGCCGGTCGACCTGGTGGTCGGTGTGGGCGGCGGACAGGGTCACCCGCAGCCGGCTGGTGCCGGCCGGAACGGTGGGCGGCCGGATGGCCGGCACCCACAGTCCTTGGTCCAAGAGGGCGGCGGAGGCGGCCAGGGCGCGGCCCTCTGTGCCGAGCACGACGGGGACGATGGGGGTGGGATGGCCGGGGGCCAGCCGGTCGACGTGGCCGGTCAGCCGGGCCCGGAGGGCGGCACCCTCGGCCGACCGGAGCACCTCCAGAGCGGCCAGGGCGGCGGCGGCATCGGCCGGGGAGCCGGCGGTGGTGAAGATGTAGGACCGGGAGGCGTTGACGAGGAGGTCGACGACCGGCCGGGAGGCGGCGGCGAAGCCGCCGAGGGACCCGAGGGTCTTGGACAGGGTGCCGACACGGACCACCGGCAGGTCGTCGGTGACGTCCGGCCCGGGATGCGGCCCGAGGACGGCGTGGGCTTCGTCGAGGACCAGGAGGGCACCGTGGCGGCGGCAGGCGGCGGCCAGGCCGGCGAGAGGGGCCAGGTCGCCGTCCATGGAGAAGACGGTGTCGGTGACCACCAGGGTGGGCTGGTCGGAGGCGGCCAGCAGGCGGTCCAGGTGGTCGACGTCGGCGTGGCGGTAGACGGCGACGTCGGCCCGGGCCAGCCGGCAGCCGTCGATGATGGAGGCGTGGTTGAGCTCGTCGGACAGGATGCGGGTGCCGGGGCCGCCGAGGGTGCTGAGCACCCCGAGGTTGGCGGCGAACCCGGTGGGATAGCAGATGGCCGCCTCGGTGCCCTTCCAGTCGGCCAGGGCGGCCTCCAATTCGCGGTGGACCGGGCGGGAGCCGGTGATCAGCCGGGAGCCGCCGGCGCCGGCCCCCCACCGGTCCAGGGCCTGGTGGGCGGCGGCCACCACGGCCGGGTGGGCGGACAGGCCGAGGTAGTCGTTGGAGGCGAAGGACACCACCGGCTGACCGGTGGCCGGCAGCACCCCGGCGGGGCCGCGGGCGTCGAAGTCCCGGGGGGCCCGCCAGCGGCCGTCGTCGGCGATGCCGTCCAGCCGGTCCTGGACGCGACGTTCCCAGGACCCGGCGAGGCTCATCCGGCCCCGGCCAGGTCGGGCACGGTGACGTCGTCGAGGGCGGCCTCCAGGGTGTCGACGATGCGGTAGACCTCGCCGGCGGTGGTGGTGAGGGGAGGCATGATCACGACGACGTCCCCCAGCGGCCGGAGGAGCACGCCGCGGTCGACGGCGGCGGCGCACACCCGTCGGCCCCAGCGCAGCCCGGCGGCCGGCGGGGCCAGTTCCACCCCGACCATCAGGCCGCGCTGGCGGACCTCCCCCACCGCCGGATGCGAGGCCACCTTCTCGGCCAGCAGGGCGGCCAGCTGGGTGGACCGGCCGGCCACGTTGGCCAGGACGTCCCATTGGCCGATGAGCTGCAGGTGCCGGAGGGCGACGGCGGCGGCCAGGGCGTTGCCGCCGTAGGAGTGGCCGTGGAAGAAGGTGCGGGCACCGAGGTCGTCGTCGAGGAACTGCCGGTACACCCGGTCGGAGGCCACGGTGGCCGACATGGGCAGGTACCCGCCGGTGATGCCCTTGCCGAGGCACAGCAGGTCGGGCCGCAGTCGGCACTGCTCGGAGGCGAACAGGGTGCCGGTGCGGCCGAAGCCGGTGGCGACCTCGTCGCAGACCAACAGGACGCCGGCGTCACGGCAGGCCCGCCCAAGGGCGGCGACGTCGCCGGGATCGGCGCACAACATGCCCGAGGCGCCTTGGACGAGGGGCTCGATGACCACGGCGGCCAGCTCGCCGGCGTGGGCGGCGACGGCGGCGCAGGCCTTGGCGGCCCAGCCCGCCTCGGCGTAGCCGGGGGTGCGGAGCACCGGGAACCGCAGCGGGTCGAAGGCGGCGGAGAAGGAGCCGCCGTCGCCGAGGGACAGGGAACCGACGGTGTCGCCGTGATAGGCGTCGCCGAGGGCCAGGAACCGGTCGTGGCCGGGCTCGCCGCGGTTGACCCAGTACTGGAAGGCGATCTTGGCGGCCTGCTCGACGGCCACGGCGCCGTCGGCGGCGAACAGGAAGTGGGGCCCGTCCACCGGGACCACCGCGGCCAGGGCCTCGGCCAGCTCCACCACCACGGCGTTGCCGTTGCCGAGCATGGTGGTGTGGGCCACCCGGCCCAACTGGTCCACCAGGGCCTGGTCGAGCTCGGGGACCCGGTGGCCGAGGGTGTTGACCCACAGCGACGAGATGGCGTCCAGGTACCGCCGGCCGGCCACGTCGACCAGCTCCCGGCCCTCCGCCCGGTCCACCACCACCGGGGTGCTGTCCGGGTAGGCGGCCATCTGGGTGAACCCGTGCCACACCACCGCGGCGTCCCGGTCCACCCAGGTCCGGCCCTCGTCGGGGGTCTCGGGGGTCTCGGGGGTCTCGGCGGTCTCCGCTGTCTTGGCGGTCATGGCCACGATTCTCGACCACCGCCCCGCCGGGGGTCCACTGCAAGGGCCCGAGCTGCCGGGATGGGGCCGGCCGCCCGGTAACGTCGGGGCCATGGACCGGATCGGGGTGGTGGACACCATGTTCGCCCGCTACGACATGGGCGGCGAGGCCATTGACGAGCTGAAGGACTGCCCCGGCTACGGGGACCGGTTCGAGGTGGTGCACCGGACGGTCCCGGGGTTCAAGGACCTGGCGGTGGAGGCCAAGCGGCTGATCGAGGGACAGGGGTGCCCGATCGTGGTGGTCCTCGGCATGCCGGGGAAGGCGGCCATCGACAAGACCTGTGCCCACGAGGCGTCGTCCGGCATCATGCTGGCCCAGCTGATGACCAGCACC
Organism: uncultured Acidimicrobiaceae bacterium; assembly: GCA_964453355.1. GTDB lineage: Bacteria > Actinomycetota > Acidimicrobiia > Acidimicrobiales > RAAP-2 > DASZUK01. Next base: position 3,396 of record CAYVPF010000043.1, read on the forward strand.
CCCATCCTGGAGGTGTTCGTGCACGAGGACGAGGAGGACGACCCCGCCGCCCTGGCCGTGGTCTGCCGCAACCGGGCCCGCAAGCACGCCCGCAACGCCTACTGGATGCTGTACGAGCCCGACCAGCTGACCCGGCGGGCCGGGCAGGGGATCCGGCAGGGCTACGACGACGCCGGACCACTGGCGCCGCCACCCATCTGACCCAGCCCGGCAGGAGCATGGGCGCGACTGATCGGGGGAACAGCGTGAGCACGGCGACCAGCTGGAACTACGCGGACGTCTGGGAGACCGTGGCCGACGTCCAGCCGGAGGCCCCGGCACTCGGCCAGGGGGACCGCAGCATCGCCTGGGGCGAGATGGACCGCCGGGCGGACGGGGTGGCCCGGTGGCTGCTGGGCCTCGGGACGGCCCGCCAGGACAAGGTGGCGCTGTACCTGTACAACTGCCCGGAGTACCTGGAGGGGCTGTACGCCGTGGCCAAGGTCGGGCTGGTGCCGGTGAACACCAACTACCGGTACGCCGACGACGAGCTGGCGTACCTGTGGGACAACGCCGACGCCGTGGCGGTGGTGTTCCACGGGGCCTTCGCCGAGCGGGTGGACCGGGTGCGGCCGCGGGTGCCGGCCGTCCGGGGCTGGTTGTGGGTGGACGACGGCTCCGGACCGTGCCCGGACTGGGCCACGCCGTACGAGGCGGCCGCCAAGTCCGCCGACGGCCGGGTGGTGCCGCCGTGGGGACGCAGCCCCGACGACCTGGTGATGCTGTACACCGGCGGCACCACCGGGATGCCGAAGGGGGTGATGTGGCGCCAGGACGACCTGTTCGGTCGCCTGAACGCCGGCGGGTTCCGCCGGTACGCCGAGGAGGACCTCGACGGGGTCCGCCGGGAGCTGGCCGACCACGGTCCCGGCCACACCCTGTTGCCGGCGTGCCCGCTGATGCACGGCACCGGCTGCTTCACGGCCCTCGAATGCCTGAGCGAGGGCGGTCGGGTGGTGGTGCTGGAGCAGCGCCGGTTCGATCCGGTGGAACTGTTCGACACGGTGGTCCGCCAGCAGGTCAACGGGCTGGTCGTCGTCGGCGACCCGTTCGCCCGGCCGATGCTGGCCGCCCTGGACGCCGAGCCGGACCGGTGGGACCTACGGTCGCTGATGACCGTCATCTCGTCCGGGGCCATGTGGAGCGAGGAGGTCAAGCGGCGGCTGCTGGCCCACCATCCGGCGATGGTGCTGGTGGACGTGTTCTCGTCGTCCGAGGCCCTGGGCATGGGGGCGTCGGTGTCGGCGGCCGGCGCCGCGGCCCGGACGGCCGAGTTCGTGCTGGGCCCGACGGTCCGGGTCCTGGGCGACGGCGACCGGCCGGTGGCGCCCGGATCCGACGAGGTCGGGGTCCTGGCCCTGGGTGGCCGGAACCCGCTCGGGTACTACAAGGACCCGGACAAGACCGCCGCCACCTTCCGGGTGGTGGACGGCGTGCGGTACTCCATCCCCGGGGACTACGCCCAGGTCCGCCCGGACGGCACCATCCACCTGCTCGGCCGCGGGTCCGGATGCGTCAACACGGCCGGGGAGAAGGTGTTCCCCGAGGAGGTCGAAGAGGTCCTGAAGACCCACCCCGGCGTCCGCGACGCCGTGGTGGTGGGCATCCCCGACGACCAGTTCGGGGAGGCCGTGGTGGCGGTGGTGGCCGTGGTGGAGCCGGCCGGCGACGGGCCACCGACCGAGCAGGACCTGATCGACCACGTGAAAGACCGGTTGGCCGGCTACAAGGCGCCCCGCCGGGTCCGGGTGGTCGACGGCCTGGGGCGGGCCCCGAACGGCAAGCTGGACTACGGCCGGCACCGCCGGGAAGCCATCGAGTGGGCCGGCCCGGCCCCCTCCGCCGGCCGGCCGCCGGCCCTTTGAACAGCCGTTCCCGCCGCCACCGGAGCGGTTGCCCGCCGGACGAGAACCTGTTCTACTAATTGCGCCATGGAATTCAATCTCGCAGACCTGTTCGAAGCCGCCGTCGACGCCTACCCGGACCGCGAATACCTGGTGGCCGACGGCAAACGGCGTACCTACGCCGAGATGGAGGCCCGGGCCAACCAGCTGGCCCACCACCTGGCCGCCCAGGGCATCGGGCCCGGCGACCACGTCGGCATCTATTCGTACAACAGCGCCGAATGGGTGGAGACGGCCTGGGCGGTGTTCAAGCTGCGGGCGGTGTGGATCAACATCAACTACCGCTACGTCGAGGACGAGCTCCGGTACCTGTTCACCAACGCCGACCTGAAGGCGCTGGTGCACCAGCGGGAGTTCTCGCCCCGGGTCACCGCCCTACTGCCCGATCTGCCGACCATCCAGCACGTCCTCGTCATCGACGACGGCACCGACGAACCCGATCCGCCCGGCGCCCAGCACTACGAGGAGGCCCTGGCCGCCGGCTCGCCGGCGCGCGACTTCGGGCCGAGGTCCGGTGACGACCTCTACATCCTCTACACCTGCGGCACCACCGGCATGCCGAAGGGCGTGGTGTGGCGGCACGAGGACGTCTTCTACGCCCTCGGCGGCGGCACGGACCCGATGAGCAACACCCGGGCGGAGAAACCGCAACAGATGGTGGAGAAGGGCCGCAACGGCGCCCTCACCCACCTGCCCATCGCCCCCCTCATGCACGGGGCCACCCAGTGGTGCGTGATGGGACAGAGCTTCGTGGGGGCCAAGATCGTCCTCATGGCCAAGTTCGAGCCCGACGAGGTGTGGCGGCTGATCCAACAGGAGAAGGTCAACTCCCTGATGGTCACCGGCGACGCCATGGCCAAACCGCTGGTGGAAGCCCTCGACGATCCGGGAGCCGACTACGACCTGTCGTCGCTGCTGGCCGTGGTGTCGTCGGCCGCCCTGTTCTCGGCCCCGGTGAAGGACCAGTTCTTCGACCACTTCCCCACCCTGTTCATCACCGACGCCGTCGGGTCGTCGGAGAGCGGCAACAACGGCATGACGGTGATCTCGAAGGACCACACCGCCATGAAGAGCGGGCCCACCGTCACCATCCTCGGCAACACCGTGGTGTTCGACGACAACCTGCAGCGGGTGGTCCCCGGTTCAGGGGTGATCGGCAAGATCGCCCGCGGCGGCGACATCCCGCTCGGCTACTACAACGACCCGGTGAAGACGGCCGAGGTGTTCATCACCGTCGACGGCGTCCGCTACGCCATGCCCGGCGACTTCGCCACCGTGGAGGAGGACGGGTCGGTCACCCTGCTCGGCCGCGGCTCGGTGGTCATCAACTCCGGCGGCGAGAAGATCTTCCCCGAGGAGGTCGAGTCGGCCGTCCGGTCGCACCCCGACATCATGGACGCCATCGTGGTCGGCGCCCCCGACGAGCGGTGGGGGCAGACCGTGGCGGCCATCGTCCAACCCCGCCCCGGCCGGTCGCCCGATCTCGCCTCCATCCAGGACCACTGCCGGGGCACCATCGCCGGCTACAAGGTTCCCCGACGCCTGCACACCGTCGAGGTGATCCAGCGCTCCCCCAGCGGCAAGCCGGACTACCGGTGGGCCAACGACATCGTCGCTGGCAGCGACCCGGACAGCACCGTGGCCACCGGCGACCAGAGCGGCACCGTCGCCACCGGCGACTGAGATGCCGGTGGACCTGCCCGCCCTGCTGAGCGGCCGCGGGCTGCCCGGCGGCCGGCCCGGCGGCCCACCAGCCGCCTTCCCGGTGGCCGTGGTGACGATGGAGATGCAGCGCGGCGTCATGGGTGACCTGGCGTCGTTCCCGGAGCTGGCGGCGGCCGCCGAGGCGGTCGGCCTGGTGGCCAACACGACGCGGCTGCTCACCGCCGCCCGGCGGGCCGGCCTACCCGTGGTGCACTGCACCGCCGAATTCCGGGCCGATCGGGCCGGCACCGTGGCTAACACCCCCCTGCACTCGGCTGTGCTCCGGCGGCCCGACCACCTGCTGGTCGGGACCCCGGTCACCGAGCTGGTGCCGGGGCTCGGCCCGGAGCCGACCGACCTGGTCAGCGCCCGGCGGCACGGCGTGTCCCCGTTCACCGGGACGTCCCTGGACGCCACCCTTTCGAACCTGGGGGCAACGGTCCTGGTGGTGGCCGGCGTGTCGGTGAACCTGGGCGTGCTGGGGCTGTGCGTGGAGGCCGTCAACCTGGGCTACCAGGTGGCGGTGCCCACCGACGCCGTCGCCGGGGTGCCGGCCGACTACGCCCAGGCCGTCCTCCGGGGCTCCATCGCCCTGGTGGCCACCTTGACCACCGTCGACGACGTCATCGCCGCCCTGCCCGCCCCGTAAGACCCGGCCGGCCGGGGCGACGGCCGGCGGCGGGCCGCCGCCACCGAACGCCGCCCCGATCCCGGCCTACTCCTTGGCCTCCTGGCCACCCGCCCGGCGGGACAGCACCCACATGACGGCCCCGGCCAGCAGCAACAGCAGGCCGGCGGCCAGCCAGAGCAGCAGGTCGAACCCGGTGAAGGCCAGGGCCGTCCCGGTGCCGGTAGATCCGGTACCGGTGGACCCGGTGCTGGTGGTGTGGGTCCCCGAGGAGGACCCGCCGGACGAGGCGCTGGAGCCGGACGACGGCGCCGGACCCACGGTGGCCGGCGGGGTGCTGGCCGTGGTGCCTGTCTGGCTGACCAGCACGGTTGTGGTGGCCACGGAAGCCCCGTTGGCGACGGCCGCCCCGGCGGAGGCGGTGACGGTGGCCGTCAGTGTGAACGAGGCGCTGGACCCGGCGGCCAGGGGGCTGCCGTAGGTGCAGGTCAGCTTCGGCGTGGTCAGCTGGCAGGTCCACCCTGTGCCCTTGGCGCCGGTGGGCTGCAGGCCGGCCGGGACGGTGTCGGTGATCACCACGTTGGTGGCCGGCGACGGGCCGGCGTTGGCCACGGTCAGCTTGTAGATGGCGGCGCCGCCCACGGTCAGCGCGCCGGAGGTCAGCGTCTTGGTCAGGGTGAGCGCCGCACCGCCGGCCACAGTGGCGGTGTCGGTGGAGCTGTTGTTGCCGGTGTCCGGGTCGATGGCGGTGCCCGACACGGTGGCCGTGTTGGCCACCGTCGGCACCGTCGCCGCCCCCATGGCCACCACCAGTGTGACGGTGCTGGTCTGGCCGACCGGGTAAGCCGGCGCCCAGGTACAGGTCACCTTCTGGGCGGCGTCGGCACAGGTCCACCCCGTGCCCGTGGCCGAGACGTAGGTCTCGCCGGTCGGCAGTGTGTCCACCACCGTCACCGGCCCCGGGTCGAGGGTGGGGCCGGCGTTGGCCACCGTCAGCTGGTAGGTCAGGTTCTCCCCGGCCACCGGGGTGCCGACGTGCACCTTGACGATCGACAGGTCGGCCACGGCCTTGACGGTGGCGGTGTCGGTGGACGAGTTGTTCTTTGTTGTCGGGTCCGGCGTGGCGCTGTGCACGGTGGCCGTGTTGGCCACCGTCGGGTACGCCGCCCCGCCGACCTTGACGGTCAAGGTGATCGGCTTGGCTGTGGACCCGGCGGCCAGCCCGGCGGCCAGTGTGCAGGTGACCGTGTTCGAGGCGTCGGCACAGGTCCACCCTGTGCCGGTGCCGGACACATATGTCTCACCGGCGGGCAGGGGGTCGGCGACGGTGACCGGCCCGGCGGCGTCCGACGGCCCGGCGTTCTTGACGGCCAGGGTGTAGCTGGCGTCTGTCCCCGGAGTGAAGTCACCGGTGTGGGACTTCACGATGGACAGATCGGCTGTCGTCGCCACTGTGGCCGTGTAGCTGGTTGTGGCGTGACCCTTCGGGAATGTGGTGCCGTTGGACGTCACGGTCGCCGGGTTGGTGATGGTGGCTGTGGTGAATGTGGGCGCCAGTTGGACCATGAGGGTGATGGTGGGGCTGACCGCCGCCGGGGTCGTGACCACTGTGGCCTTCGATGTGCAGGTCACCGTCTGCCCTGTCGCCGCACAGGTCCAGCCCGGGCTGGCCGGGGTTGTCTTTGTGTAGGTCTCCCCGGTGGGCAGGTGGTCCACCACCTTGAACCCACCCTGGTTGGCCGACGGCCCTGTGTTCTTGACCACCAGGTGGTAGGTGGCGGTCCGGCCGGCGACGAAGGTGCTGGCGCTGGTCTTGGTCACCGTCAGTGTGGCCAGCGGGGTCACCGGCTTTGTGTTGGTGGCGGTGACTGTGGGGTTGGTGTTGGTGGTCGACGACCCCACCGAGGCCACGTTGTGCAGGGTCCCGGTGAAGTCGGCGGCCACGGCCACCTTGATCTTGACCGAGGTGCTGGTCAGCCCCAAGAGGCCGGACAGGGAGCAGTTGGCCGTCGTCCCCGACCCGGTGCAGGACCAGTCTGTGCTGATACCGGAGCCGCCGCCGGACACGAAGGTCTCTCCGGTGGGCAGGGCGTCGGACACCGTCACTGTCCGGGCGTCGGACGGCCCGGTGTTGGTGACGGTCAGCACGTAGGTGCCGTCGGTCCCCGGCGTGAGCGGTGTGGACCCTGTGACGGCCTTGGCCAGGCTCAGGTGGGCCTTGGTGATGATTGTGGTCGGGTTTGTGGCCGTGCTTGTGGCGAGTGTGGTGCTCGGCGTTGTGCTGGTCGCCGTCGCCCGGTTGGTGATGGACCCAACCGGGGTTGTCGCCGCCACCTTGACCTTCAGCGTGAAGCTGGTTGTGGCCCCATCAGCCAGAGAGGTTGTGTTCTTGCAGTTCACCTTCTGGGCGTCGCCGCCTGTGACGGTGCAGGACCAATCGGTGCCGGTGGCCGATGTGTAGGTCTCCCCCGCCGGCAGGGTGTCCACCACCTTGATCGGCTTGGTGGCCTGGGACGGCCCCTTGTTCGTCACCGTCAGCGTGTACGTCCCGGTTGTGCCGGCCACGAAGGACCCGGTGTGGGTCTTCACGATCTTCAGCACGGCATCAGGGGTGCCGGTGTGCCCTGTGTCCTGGGCTGTGTTGTTGTGCGGTGTGCTGTCCGGCGTCGTCGAGCTCACGTGGGCCTTGTTGACGACGGGCCCCGTGAACGATGTGGACAGCGTGACCACCAGGGTGATCGTCGACGCTGTGGCGTTGGGAGCCAGTGTCGCCGTCGCTGTGCAGGTGACCGTGTTGGCCGTTCCTGTGTTCGTGCAGGTCCACCCCGGGGCGGTGACCGACTTGAAGGTCTCCATGGCCGGGAGGGTGTCGACGACCTTGGGCTGGTGGGCCACCGAGGGCCCGTTGTTGTGGACCTTCAAGAAGTAGGTCACGTCGGTGCCCGGGGTGAACGGGTCACCCGCTGTGTGGGACTTGCTGATCGACAGGTCCGCTGTGGTCGTCACTGTCTTTGTGGCGGTGGAATGGTTGTTGCTTGTGACCGGGTCGGGGATGGTGGTCTGGGTGATGGCCGCCGTGTTCGAGATGGTGCCGGCGGCCGTTGTCGGCTTCACCTTGACCTTCAGGGTCAGGTGGGTGGCGTTGGCTGTGCCGACCAGCAGGCCGGCCGAGTATGTGCAGGTGACCGTCTGGCCCGCCGCCGCGCAGGACCAATCGGCGCCGCTGGCCGATGTGTAGGTCTCACTGGACGGCAGCGTGTCCTTCACCTGGATCGGCTTGGCCGGGGCCACCGGGGCCGGCGAGTCCGACGGTCCGAGGTCGGTGACCGTGATCCCGTAGGTGCCGACGTCGCCGGCGACGAACGAGCCGGAGGCAACCTTCACGATGGCGAGGTCGGCTGAGGTGGTGACTGTGCCGGTGGCCGAGGACGTGTTTGTGGCTGTGGTGTCGAATGTGGGACTGCTGACGGTGGCCGCGTTCGTGATGCTCTTGCCGTGGGTTGTCACGTAGCCGGCCGGGATGGCCACTGTGATGACCAGCTGCGGCTCGGAGTCCCCGTCCGCCAGCGGGCCGGCGTGGGTACAGGACACCTTGGCTGCCGATGTCAGCAGTGTGCAGGTCCACCCGGTGCCCGAACCCTTGGCGATCGTCGTCCCGGTCGGGGCGGGATCGACCACCGTGACCGTGCCGTTGACCGTGTCAGGTCCTGTGTTCTTGACCGCGACGTCGAACGGGTTGGTATCGGTCCCGGCCACGAAGGTGCCCCCGACGGTCTTCTTGATCGTCAGGTTGGTCAGGTGGACCTTGGCCTTGGCTGTGGCTGTGGGTGTGCCGTACGAACCGGTCTTGTTCCCGGTGGCCCCCGAGCCGTCCTGGCCGGTGGTCGCCGCCTTGTTGGTCACTGTGTGGGCGGTCTTGGTGCCGGGGACCGTCGAGTAGGCGATGGTGACCGACTTGGCCGTGCCTGTAATGGCGCCCAGCTCGGCCCCCTTCCACACCAGCGTCTCGACGTGCGTCGTGGCTGTCGTCGTGGCTGTCGTCGGGTTGGCCGCGGTGCCGGTGACCGTGCCTCCGCCCTGCAGGGTGATCGTCGTCTGGCCGGCGGTGTAGGTCCAGTAGGCGGGCAGGGTGTCGGTGACCGTGACTGTCGATGCCGGCGCCGCCGTCAGGTCGGTGACGACCAGCTTCCAATGGAATGTGGTGCCGACGGTGGCGGCTGTGCCTGTCGGAGCGGTCTTGACCACCTTCAGCTTGGGGAAGACGGCGGTGACTGTCTTGTGCCCCGCCACCTTTGTGTAGGCGACGTAGCGGGCCTTTGTCGGGCCGGTGGCTGTCACCGTCGGCACGCCGTAGTAGGTGGCGACTGTGGCCACGTTCTGCAGTACCTGTGTGTCGGTCAGTGTGGCCGACGGGCCCAGCTTGGCTGTGAAGGTGACCACCAACGACGCCCCGGGAGCCAGGCTGACTGTCGTGAATGTCCATGTCACCTTGGTCACGCCTGTGGCGTTGGTGCTGTGGGTGGTCGCCGGGGTCAAGGTTGTGGCGCCGCGCTTGGCGACGGTGTTCCCCTCGAAGAGCAGGCCCTTCGGCAGTGTGTCGGTGACCTTCGGGAAGTAGGCCGCGCTGATTGTGGCCCCCGTGGCGTCCGTCACGGTGACCGTGTAGGAGAAGTTCACCCCCGGGGTCGGGGTCGTGGTGGACACTGTCTTGCGCAGTGTCAGCTTGGGGGCCACCAGCTTGACTGTGGCCTTCACCGTTGTGCCGGACAGCTTGTAGTCGGCGGCGGTCGGCACCGTCGTCGGCGGGTTGAGTGTTGTCTTCGACGTTGTGTTCCAGTAGACGTCGGCCGAGTTGGCAAAGGTCTTCGGGGTCACGACCTTGGCCCCTGTGTGGTAGGTGGCCGACGGGTAGGCCGTGTAGTGCAGGGTGACCGTCCGTGTGTTGGCCGCGTGCTGCACTGTGCCGAGGTACCAGGCCAGGCGGGTCTTCCCTGTGCCGGCCGGGGTGTGACCGATGAAGGACACCGCGACCCCGCCGACCGCCTTTGTGCAGTTGGCGCCGCTGCACGACGACGTGCCGGCCTGTGTGAAGGTCATGCCGTCGGGCAGGGTGTCGATGAGGGTGAAGTTCGGCAGTGTCAGTGTCTTCGGGATGTCGACGGTGACGGTGTATGTGGTGGCCTTGCCGTTGGTCACCGTCCCCGGCGTGGCCGTCTTGGTCAGGGAGGGCTTGCCGATGAACACTGTGTCGGTGGCCGTCGCCTGGTAGCCGGTACCGGTGGTCCGCGCTGTGGCGTGCCCTGTTGTCAGGCTCCGCGTGGTCACTGTCACGGCGTTCTTGAAGGTCGAAGAGCCGACCAGCGGCGGGGTGGGCAGCACCGCTGTGTAGGTCAGCGCCTTCTTGGCTCCGGCGGCCAGTGTGGCCAGCACCCAGGTGATCACTGTGGTGCCGCCGACTGTGGCGACGGTGCCACCTGTGTGCAGCGATGTGGCCTTCACCTTTTCGGCCGCGTTCTGCAGGGTGTCGGTAAGCACCACGTGGTACGCCTTCGAGGCGTGGCCGGCGGTGCAGTCGAAGGGGCTGGAGCCACCGGTCACGCAGTTGCCCACTGTGATGGTGTAGCTGACGGTAGCCCCCGGTGTGTAGGGGCCGTGGGACTTGGCGTCGGTCTTTGTGACTTCGATGTCCGGCTCGACGATGGTGGCCTTGGCCGAATGGCTCACTGTCGTCTTTGTCCCCGTGGACGTCTGGTCGTAGGAGAGGGTGGCGGTGTTTGTAGCCGACTTCCCCCGGCTGTAGCCGGCGACGTCCTTGACGGTGGCCTCCACTGTCAGCTTGACGGTCATGGCCGTCGCCCCGACGTGCAGGGGGGCCGGGAAGGTGACGGTCACGGTGTTGCCGGCGACCGACACCGGATAGGTCCCCGGTGTGGTCGTCGCTGTGACGGTCACCTTGGCGGAGCCGGCCTTGTAGGTGAGGCAGGGCGATGTTGTGGCCGTTGTCGCCGGGCAGTGGGCGTCGAGGGGGTCGGTGAGCTTCCCTGTGTACAGGGTGGTGCCCGCCGGGAGGGTGGCGGTGACGGTGAACTTCACTGTCGTCTGGCCGAGGGTGACCGTGGTGGGTGTGACCGTCTTGGTCAGGATGGCCTTGGCCAGTGTGACCGAGGCTGTGGCGTTGGCCGCCGGGGAGTTGTATGTGCCGTGGGGGATGGCCGTGTCGATGTTTGTCGCCGGGTACTCGGTCCGTGTACCGCCCTGGTTGTTCTTCGCCAGGTAGCTGACCACGCCGGTGTGGTTGGTCATCTTCACCCCGGAGCCGATGCCGGCCGGGATGTCCACCACGTAGGTCAGCTCCGGCCCCTGGCCGTCCACGCTGGGTGTGGCGTTGGTGGCGGCGGGCACTGTGATGGCTGTGCCCGGCCACTTGATGACACCGGCCGCGCAGGTCCCGCCGTTGGAGATTGTGCCCGCCGGCACGTCGGCACAGGAGATCTGGCTGGGCAGGTCGTCCCAGACGGCGACGTGGTAGGCCTCTTCCAGGCCCTCGTTGCTGACGTTGATGGCGTAGGTGACGGCATCTGTGTCCTCGACCTGGGCGGTCTGGCGCGGCGGTGTGTAGCTGTCGACGACGGTTGTCCCGTGCTTGATCTGCTTCACGCCCTTGGACAGCGACACCAGGATGGGCCGGGACAGCTTGTAGGTGGCGGCGGACCGCAGCGACGTGGTCACTGTTGTGGAGTTGGACGACGTGAACTTCATCAGGTTTGTCGTCAGGTCGAAGGTGTTGCCCACTGTCGGTGTGGTGGTCGGGATGACGCCGACGTCGACCAGGAACTTCTGGCCGGGCTGCGAGTAGTCGTAACCGGTCGAGGCGTCGTGTGTGCCCAGGGTCCAACTGATCTCCCCTGTGGCGGCATGGGCCGTTGTGGTGGCGGCGATGGTGACCGTGTTGCCGGTGCCCGATGTTGTCGGGGTTGTGGTTGTCGTTGTTGTCCCATGGGCCGGGACCGCGGTGGCGGACACGAAGGTGGTGTTGGGCGGCAGGAAGTCGGTGACGTCCGGGTCACGGGAGTGGAGACCTGTCGGGAACTGGACCTGCAGCTGGAAGCAGACGAGGTCGCCGCGCTGGTAGACGGACGGCGGGGTGGGGGTGAGCTCGTAGGTGGCCTTGGCACAGTTCATGGTGGTCGGGACGGCCACCGGCTCGGAGATCCGCTTGACGATGGTCGGCTGCGGGGCGTTCTGCCCGGCCTTGGATGTGTTGACGGCGTTCGTGGGGCCGGGCTCACCGGCGTAGATGACCTTGGACCCGCCGGCGGCGCACTGCGGTGCCGGCGTCGGGGTCGTTGTTGTCGTGTAGCAGGTGGTGTGGGTGAGGCCTTTGACTGTGGTGTGGTTGGTTAGGCTGTCACCGGTCAGGGTGGGGGCCAGTGTGGTGGCTGTCTTCTGGTAGGCGGACCGGTCGACGGCGTAGAATTTGACGGTCAGTGTGGCGTTGATTGTCTGTGCGCCGAGCGACCATGTGATGGTGAACTTCCCTGTGGGCTGCTCCACCACGCTTGTGTACGGGAGCGGCGTCGTGGCGTGGGTGCGGTTGTTCACCAGTACCGGTGTATGGGCCGCGACGGGGTCGCACTGGGCTGTTGTGTGCTCGTCGTAGTTCTTCGTGCCGTCGATCGGGCAGATGCCGTTCGGGACCACGTCTGTGAGGTGCACGCCGGTCGAGTAGCGGTACTCGCTGGTCTCGACGTGCAGTGTGAACGAGACGATCTTGCCCGGGGTGAACGTCGCTGTGGACACCGTCTTCTGCACGGCCAGGTCGTGGGCGATGACCGTGTCCTGGTTCGTGGCCCCGACCGGGTTGGCTGTCCCGGGCTTCAGGTCGCCGGTGTATGTGCCGATGGCCTGGACGTAGTTGGTCAGGGCCTCGTCGTTGAGGGTCTCTGGGCCGTTGTTGTTGTTCAGGTTGGCCGTCTGGATCCCTGTGGTCTCGGTGCCCATGGCGGCCGTGCCGGCGGCCGTCCATGTCAGGGTGTTGGCCCGCAGCGGCACGGCGCCGTAGTAGGTGAACGTCTTGACCTGGCTGGGCGTGAATGTGCCCAGTGTCCACTTCACCAGGGTGTAGACGGCCTTGGGCGCTGTGGCCACGGGTGGGGTGGCTGTGACGGTGTCCACGTACTCCGGGGTGATGCATGTCGCCAGTCCTCCGGGAACGGCCGTCGAGATCCTCGGCGCCCCCGGGTACTCCACTGTGTGGCCCGGGTAGGTGCCCTCGGCGTTGGTGGTGTGGTCGACGCCGCCGCAGGCCAGGAACTCCATGCCCGCCGGGACCCAGTCCTCGACGGTCACGTGATTAGTGGCCTTCACTGTGTTGTTGCGGACCTTCACCGTGTACACGTCCGGATGGTCGTGGACGCCGCGCTCCAGCTCCTTCTCCGGCTGGGGTGTCGTCTTTGTGATGGCCAGCGGCG
>CAYVPF010000044.1:0-16123 GCA_964453355.1 uncultured Acidimicrobiaceae bacterium
GCCCGACGTACACCTACGTCACCCCCACGCCGACCACGACGACCACGACGACCACGACGACGACCGTGCCGACGCCGACGCCGACGCCGCCGCCGACCCCGACGTTCGGCTTCCGGGACGTGGCGGCCGACGGTGGGGTGTTCGCCTTCGGATCCGACGGGTTCTACGGATCGGTCCCGCAAACCCCGGTGGCCGCCAACGTCCGCGACATCGTGGGGATCGCCCCCACGGCGTCCAAGCACGGCTACTGGTTGGTGGGCAAAGACGGCGGGGTGTTCGCCTTCGGTGATGCCGGGTTCCTGGGATCGCTGCCCGCGTTGAAGATCTCGGTCACCAACGTCTCCGGCCTGGCCGGTGACCCGCTGGCCGCCGGCTATTGGCTGGTCAGCTCCGATGGTGCGGTCTATGCCTTCGGGCAGGCCCCCTTCTACGGTTCGCTCATCGGGTCGGGCCACGTGGTCAAGGACATCGTGGGGATCGCCCCGACGCCCGATGCCCACGGCTACTGGCTCGTCGGTGCCGGCGGCACCGTCTACCCCTTCGGCGACGCCCAAGCGTTCCCGTCGGTGGTCGGCCACCTCAACGGACCGATCGTGGCGATAGCGGCGGCGCCGGGTTTGGCCCAGGGGTATTGGTTGGCCGGCGCTGACGGCGGGGTCTTCGCCTTCGGCAGTGCCGCCTTCTTTGGATCGTCCGGTTCGACCCCCTCGACTGTGCCAGTGGTCGGCATCGCCCCGGCCGCCGGCGGCGGGTACTGGTTGGCCAAGAATGACGGCTCGGCGTTCAACTTCGGCGACGCCCCGAACCTCGGTACGGCCGGCGCCCATCTCAACGCGCCGATGGTGAGCCAGAGCAGGTAACCGAACGGGCCTGGCTATTCCCCGGGCTCTCCCGGCAGCGGCGCCTGGCCGGCCAGCAGCTCCTCGGCGGCGGCCATGGCCTCGGCGGCGGGGCCGTCGAAGGTGACGGTGCCGTGCTCCAGCACCACCGCCCACTCGGCCAGGGACAGCACCCGGTCGACCTGCTGCTCCACCACCAACAGGGCGGTGCCCTGCTGGTTGATGTGCCGCAGCTGCTGGTACACGGTGTCGACCACCGCCGGGGACAGCCCGAGGGACAGCTCGTCGGCCACCAGCAACTTGGGCGGCACCACCAGCACCTTGGCCAACGACAGCAGCCGCTGCTGCCCGCCGGACAGGGTGCCGCCGCGCTGGCGGCGGCGCTCGGCCAGGACCGGGAAGGCGTCGTAGGCCCGGGCCAACGCCCCGGCCAGGGCCTTGCGGCCGGCCCGCTGCCGGAAGGCCACGGACAGGTTCTCCTCGACGGTCAGGTTGGCGAAGATGCCCCGGCCCTCCGGCACATGGGCCACTCCGGCCCGGGCCACCCGGTAGGCCGGCCACCCGGTGACGTCGGCCCCGTCCACCCGGATGCGGCCGCCGGTGGCCGGCAGCAGCCCGGACACCACCCGGGCGATCGTGGACTTGCCGGCGCCGTTCGGGCCCAGCAGGGCCACGGCGGCGCCGGCGCGCACCGAGAACGACACGTCGAAAAGCGCCCGGTACGGACCGTAGGCGGCGCTGACCCCCTCCACCTCCAGCGCCGGGGGACCGGTCACGCCGACTGTCCCAGGTACGCCCGGCGGACCGATCCCTCGGCCATCACCCGGTCGAACGGGCCCTCGGCGATGACCCGGCCGAGGTCCATGACGATGGCCTTGTCGACCACCTCACCGACCATCCGCAGGTCGTGCTCCACCAGCAGCACGGCCATGTGCCGTTCGGTCTGCAGGGCGCGCAGCACGGCGGCCAGCTCGTGGGTCTCGTGGACGTCCAGCCCCGACGACGGCTCGTCGGCCATCAGCAGCCGGGGCTCCCCCACCAGGGCCCGGGCCAGCTCGACCAGCCGGCACAGGCCCAGGCCGAGGGCGGCCACCGGGGTGTCGACGACCCGACGGAGGCCGACCAGGTCGACGACCTGGTCGACGTGGACCAGCTCGTCCGGCCGGGGGGCGGCCCGGTTGAGCAGGTCCTTCCACAGCCGGCCGTCGCCGCGGCGGGCGCGCTCGGCCACCAGCAGATGCTCCCGGACGGTCAGCTCCGGGAACACCTCCACCCGCTGGTAGGTGCGGCCCAACCCCAGCCGGGCCCGCCGGTACGGGGGCAGGTGCCCGAGGATGCGGCCGTCCAGGGCCACCACCCCGGCGTCCGGCCGCAGCTGGCCGCCGATGCAGTTGAACAGGGTGGTCTTGCCGGCCCCATTGGGACCGATGAGACCGACGGACTCGCCCGGGGCCACCTGGAAGCTGACGTCCTGGACGGCCGTGATGCCGCCGAACTGCTTGGTGACCCCCCGGACGTCCAGCAGCGGGTTCACCGGCTGCCCTCCGCGACCGTCGATGCTGGCTCGGCCGGCCGGAGGCGGAGCAGCCGCTCCACCCGGCCGGTCCAGGTGCGCTTCTGGAACTCCACCATGCCCTCGGGGTGGGCGGCGTAGGTGAGGGCGCCGGCGGCGAACAGGACGAAGGTGAGCCCCTGGAACCGCTGCGGGGCGTAGGTGAGGAGCTGCTGGACGACGACGAAGCCGATGCCGCCCTGGATGGCGCCCTCGACGGTGCCGACACCGGTGGTGACGACGATGACGACGAAGGCCAGGGACAGCTGGTAGTTGAACTGGGTGGGGTTGACCACGGTCTGCTGCAGGGCCAGCAGGCTGCCGCCGATGCCGGCGACGGCGCCGGACAGGGCGAACACCACCACCCGCTGCCAGTCCAGGTTGATGCCGATGCCCGCCGCGCCGATCTGGCTGCCCCGGATGGCGGCCAGGTAGCGGCCGGTCGTGCCGCGGCGGACCAGCAGGACGCCGACGGTGCAGACCACCAGGACGCAGATGGCCAGCACGAACAGGGGCCGGCCGGTGGGGTCGAAGAAGTTGATGGCCCCCAACCAGCTGCGCTGGAGGATGAGGCCGCCTGTGCCGTGGCTGACGGCGCTCTGGGAGAAGACGGCGGTGTCGAACAGCAGGGCGGCCGCCAGGGTCATCAGGGCCAGGCCGAGGCCGCGGAGGCGCAGGGACAGGACGGCCAGGACCACGGCCACGGCGGCGGCCAGGACCGCCCCGACGAGGCCGCCGAACAGGAAGTTGAGGCCCAGGTGGTTGGCCAGCTGCCCGGCGGTGAAGGCCCCGACGCCGGCCAGGGTGGCCTGGGCCAGCGACAGCTGGCCGCCCATGCCGGTGATGAGGGTGATGGACAAGAACACGGTGGACAGGGCCAGGCCGGCGTTGAACACGTTCTCCCAGGCCTCCGGCATCCAGGTGAGCATGGACACCACGAAGGCGGCCAGCAGCGCCCACCACAGCACCCGGACCACCCGGTCCAGCTGTGGCGACCGGGCCTGGGCGGACGTCGGCGGGGCCGGGGGGTCGACGGCGGACAGCGGGTCCTTGGTGTCATCCAGGGTGCGCAGGCCCGGGACCAACAGCAGGGCGGCGGCCAGGACGATGAACGGCAGCGACGGCAGCACGGCGGAGTGCCACACGCTGTTGGCTGTCAGGTACCCCTGGGCGGTGACGCTGACCACCCCGATGGCGACGGCCACCACGGCGGCGATCGGCATGGACCGCAGGCCGGCCCAGGCGGCGGCGGCGATGGCGGCGACCATGAGGGTGATGTAGTCCTGCACCTGCAGCTGGGCCTCCACCGGGGCCAGCAGCACTCCGGCCAGTCCGGCCATCAGCCCGGAGATGGCCCAGGCGGTGGCCACCACCCGGTCGGCGTTGACCCCGTCCAGCTGCACCAGCCGCCGGCTCTCGACGGCGGCCCGCATCCGCAGGCCCAACCCGGTGCCCCGCATCAGCACCACCAGGACCACCAGCAGCACGGCGGTGCACACAACGGCGCTCAAGAAGATGCCGTTGATGGGCACGCCGGCCAGGCCGAACAGGTGGAAGTACACCGTTGTCGGGTTGAAGGCGACGCTCGGGACGTCGTAGATGTTGGCGTTGCCGAACACCACCGACAGCAGCGCCGGGATGCCGACCAGCAGGCTGATGCCGGTGACCACCTTGGCGGTGGTGTTGTTGTTGGGGATCCGCCGGAACAGCACCCGGTCGAACAGCAGGCCGAGGCCGGGGCCGAGGACGCCGACGGCCAGGACGGCGGCCAGCCACACCGGCAGGCCCTGGTCCTGGATCAGCCAGGCGTACACGTAGGCGGAGGTGTACGCCTGGGCGCCGTAGGCGAAGTTGAACACCCCGGTGGCCTGGTAGGTGAGGACCAGGCCGACGGCGAAGATCGCGTAGGCACACCCGTCGGGGATGCCGGGGACGGCAAACCCCAGGAACTGCTCCACGGCGCCCTGCCCCGCCGGCCTTGTTCAGCCGGCCTTGGGACCGGGGGTGCCGGGCTTCGCCGCGACCGGCTTCGGGTTGCGGACCCCGGGGCCGAAGCAGACGAAGACGCTCTTGCCCTGGCCCAGCACCGGCGCGAACACGTCCCCCTGGGCCTGGACGAAGGCGCTGCAGAACGGCGGGGTCGCCTCGACGTGTGTGACCGTCCAGTCGACCGGCGTCATCAGGCCGTCGGCGGTGAACTGGGTCATGGCGTTGGTGGCCTTCACCACTCCGGCCTGGGTGGGGTTCTTCCCGGCCGCCCGCAGGCCGGCCACGATCGACGCCGCGGACTCCCATCCCTGGATGGCCGTCTCTGTGCCCACGTAACCGGGCTCGTACTTCTTCATGGCCGACAGGTACTCCTTCAGCCCCGGGTACAGCGACGGGCTGGCGGTCAGCGGGACGTGCTGGACCAGGAAGTACACCCCCTGCATCAGGTTGGCGTACTTGTCCAGAGCGGACTGGTCGGCGCCGTTCAGCCACAGCTGCTTCACCTTCAAGCCGTACTGCTTGACGGCCCGGGCCATGGCGATGTTGCCGTTGACTGTCATGCAGCTGAGGATGAAGTCGGCGTGGTCGGCCAGGATCCGCTGCACGTCGGCGGTGGGGTCGGCGTTGACCGGCGGCAGCTTCAGGTCGGTGTAGGCGATGTGATAGCCGGCGGCCCCCAGTCGGTTGACGGCGGCCTGGCAGGCGCCCGACGAGCTGGACACGTTGTAGGCCAGCACCGCCAGCGACTTGGACTTGGTCCGGTTCAGCAGGTAGGCGATCTCCGGCAGGATGCTGTTGTATGTCTGCACCGACCCGCCGGACCCGAACAGGTTGGGCGGCCCCTGCCAGTCGCCGGTGACGTTGTACCCGTAGGTCGGGGTGCAGGTGGACACCAGGTAGGTGGGGTTGAAGAAGTAGGACGACGCCACCACGGCGAAGGCGTGGTCCTGGTCCACCACGGTGTGGGCCAGCGACACGAACCGGCTGGGTGTGCCGCCGTCGTCCAGGTTGTAGGTCAGCTTGACCTGGCGGCCGTTGACGCCGCCCCGGGCGTCGACCATGTCGAAGTAGGCCTGCACCCCCTTCACCAGCGGGGCGAAGTCGGCGCTGATCGGGCCGGACAGGGTGGAGATGGCCCCCACGTTGACCTGGGTCCGGGTGATCCCCGGGGACCCGGTGCCGGTGCCGGCCGGGCACTGCAGCGAGCCGGTCGATCCGGAGCCGGTCGATCCGGAGCCGGTCGATCCGGAGCCGGTCGTCGTGGTGGTCGTCGCGCCGCCGGCCACCGCTTCGGTGGTGCCGACCAAGGAGACTGCCGTCAGGGAGACCGCGGCCAGGGCGGCCATCGTTGGCAGGGCCCAACGAGCAGGTCTGGTCAGCATGCTGCCCCTATTCTCCCTCGGCCGCCGGTCCCGGCGGGACACCCACGGCGGTTGCCGGGTCCCACGGAGGCCAGCTGGGCAAGCTACCAGGGGGGTCCCGCCGCCGCGTAACGTGGCACCGAGCGCAGCCAGCAGGGGGAACCATGAGCCGAGCCGACGACAACCGGGCGACCATCGAGGCGTTCTGGGACGACCTGTTCCGCCGGGACTTCGACGCCCTGGCCGCCCGGTTCGCCGAGGACGGCGAGTACACCGACGTGGCCACCCCGGCCGACGACGTGGCCCGGGGACCGGCCCAGGTGGCCGCCCGCCTGCGGCTGGCCCTGGCCCCGCTGGCCGCCATCACCGACGAGCGCCGGTCGATGGTGGCCGACGACACCACGGTGGTGACCGAGCGGGTGGAGCACTGGGAGTGGCCCAGCGGGGAGACCATGGCCCTGCCGGTGGCGTCGGTCCACGAGCTCGAACACGGCCGGATCGTCCGCTGGTGGGACTACTGGGACATGGCCATCCTGGTCAACACGGCCCCGAAGTGGTGGTTCGAGCACGTGATGGCCGGCTGGCAGTGATCCTGCGGACCCCCGACGAACGGTTCGCCGGCCTGCCCGACTTCCCGTTCGCCCCCCACTACCTGGACGTGCCCGACGGCGGCCCCACCCTGCCCGGCAGCCGCGGGGACCGGCTGCGGATGCACTACCTCGACGAGGGCCCGGCGGACGCCGACCCGGTGCTGCTGCTGCACGGCCAGCCGACCTGGTGCTACCTGTACCGGCACGTGGCCACCGCCCTCGCCGACCGTGGCCACCGGGTGGTGGCCCCCGACCTGATCGGCTTCGGCCGGTCCGACAAACCGGCCGACCCGCGGGCCCACACCGTCGCCGGCCACGTCGCCTGGCTGGGGGCCCTGGTCGACGGGCTGGACCTCCGCCGGGTCACCCTGGTGGTCCAGGACTGGGGCGGCCCCATCGGCCTGGCCGTCCTGGCGGCCCGACCGGACCGCTTCGACCGGGTGGTGGCCACCAACACCATCCTGCACACCGCCGACCCGGCCCTGGCCGGCCGGCTGGCCTGGGCCAACCACACCGACGGGCACGGCCGGATGGTGGTGGCCGAGAGCCTGCTCGACTACATCTTGTTGACCCAGCGGGCCCCTTCGCTCGACGCCAGCCTGTTCGTCCGCTTCGGCACCGCCACCGACGTGCCCGAACCGGTGCTGGCCGCCTACGACGCCCCGTTCCCCGACGACCGCTACATGGCCGCCGTCCGGCAGATGCCGGTCCTCATCCCCCTCACCACCGGCGACCCCGGGGCCGCCGTCAACCGGGCCACCTGGGCGGCCCTCGACGGGTGGTCCAAGCCGTTCCTCACCGCCTACTCCGACGGCGACCCGGCGTCCGCCGGTTGGGACGCCGTCTTCTGCGACCGGGTCCCCGGCGCCGCCGGGCAGGCCCACGTCACCATCGACGGCGCCGGCCACTTCGTCCAGGAGGACCGACCCACCGAGCTGGCCGGGGTGATCGCCGACTTCGTCGGCGCCACCCCCCGGGCATAGGCCGGACGTGCCCCCGGATCGGCGGCACCGGGTGCTGGTCACCACGCAGCTGACCCCCGGCGCCCTGGACCCGCTGCTGGCCGAGGGCATCGAGGTGGTGCAACGACCCGACGCCACCCCCTGGGCCCCCGACGACCTCGTGGCCGCGGTGCCGGAGATGGACGGGCTGCTGTGCCCGCTCACCGACCGGATCGACCGGGCCGTGCTGGCGGCCGGGGCGGCCGGCCGCCTGCAGGTGGTCGGCAACGTGGCGGTCGGGTACGACAACGTCGACGTGGCCGCCGCCCAGGAGCTGGGGGTGGCGGTCTGCAACACCCCCGGGGTGCTGGACCAGACCACGGCCGACCTGGCCTTCCTGCTCATCCTGGCCGCCACCCGGCTGGCGTCGGAGGCCGAGCGCGACCTGCGCGCCGGCCGGCGGACCCACTTCTGGTTCGGGGACCACCTGGCCCGGGACGTCCACGGCGCCGTGCTGGGGCTGGTCGGCTACGGCCGGATCGCCCGGCAGGTGGCCCGGCGGGCCGACGGGTTCGCCATGGAGGTGCTGCACCACACCCGCCGGCCCACCGGGTTGCCGGGGTACATCGACCGGCTGGACGACCTGCTGGCCGTCGCCGACGTGGTCAGCCTGCACGTGCCCCTGACCGACAGCACCCGCCACCTCATCGGGGCCCGGGAGCTGGGCCTGATGAAGCCGACGGCGGTGCTGGTGAACACGGCCCGGGGGGCGGTAGTGGACGAGGACGCCCTGGTGGACGCCTTGGAAGATGGCCGGCTGTTCGCCGCCGGGCTGGACGTGTTCGAAGGCGAACCCACCCCGAGTCCCCGCCTCCTGGCCGCCCCGCGGACGGTGCTGCTGCCCCACGTCGGCAGCGCCACCATCGGCACCCGGACGGACATGGCCCAGCTGGCCGCCCAGGGGGTGGCCGACGTGCTGGCCGGCCGGGTGCCCCCCAACCTGGTGACCGCATCGCCGTAGCGGCTGTTACCGTCGACCGGATGTTCCCCCACCGTCCGACCGGCCTGGCCGCCTTCTTTGCCGTCCCCGGAATCATGGCGATCGCCGCCGCACTGAGTGCATCGGCCGCCGGGGCGGCCACGACGACGACCACCTCCACAAAACCGACCCCGAAAGCCCTGCTGGCGGCGTCCCTGGCCGCGGCCAAGAGCCAGCCGTCGGTGCACTTCGTGGCGGTCAGCACCATCGGGACCCAGTCGATCGCCATCACCGGTGACGTGGCCAAGGTCAAGGGCAAAGAGACAGTGGTGGTCACCTCGGGGAAGAACACCGGCCACGTGGCGGTCCGGCTGGTGCGCCAGGCGGTGTACTTCCGGGGGGACGCCACCGGGCTGTCCGGGTACCTCGGGATGCCGTCGACACTGGCCACCAAGTACGTCGGGACCTGGATCAAGTTCGGGCCGTCCAGCCCCACATACAAGAACATCTCCAAGGCCATCACCATCGGGTCGGCAGTGGACCAGATCTCGGTGAAGGCTCCGCTGGCGGACGGCGGCACGGCGACAGTCGACGGGGTGTCGGCGGTCAGCGTCACCGGTACGACCACCGACCTCGGCGGGAAGGGCCCGGCGGCCCTGTACCTGCCGGCCCAGGGCAACGTGCTGCCGGTGCGGTACACCGGGCAGGGAACGCAGAAGAAGAAAAAGGTCACAGGGCAGGTGGACTTCAGCCATTGGGGGGAGTCGTTCACGGTGACGGCCCCGGCCAACTCCGTGGCTGCCTCGTCGATCTGACCGGTAGGGTCGGACCTATCCACGACACCGGGAGGTTGGGGATGGAGATCCACGACAAGATCTACATCGGGGGCCAATGGACCCCGTCGTCGGGATTGGGGATCCACGAGGTGGTGGACTCCAACACCGAGGAGGTCATCGGCAAGGTGCCCGAGGGCACGGCCCACGACGTGGACCGGGCGGTGGAGGCGGCCGCCGAGGCCTTCTACGCCTGGTCGAACACCCCGGTGGACGAGCGGGCCAAGCTGCTGCTCCGGGTCGGCGAGGCCCTGAAGGCCCGGGGCGACGACATCGCCGCCACCATCGCCAAGGAGGTGGGCATGCCGGCGTCGTTGGCCGGCCCCATCCAGGTCGGCCTGCCGGTGGCCGCCTTCGCCGACGCCGCCCGGGAGGTGGCCGAGCTGGCCTGGGAGGAAGAGGTCGGCAACTCCCTGATCGTCCGCGAGCCGGTGGGCGTGGTGGGGGCCATCACCCCGTGGAACTACCCGCTGTACCAGATCGTCCTGAAGGTGGCCCCGGCCCTGGCGGCGGGGTGCACCGTGGTGCTGAAGCCCAGTGAGGTGGCCCCGCTGAACGCCTTCGCCCTGGCCGAGGTCATCGACGAGGTGGGGCTGCCGCCGGGGGTGTTCAACCTGGTCAGCGGGCCCGGGCCGATCGTCGGGGAGGCCATCGCCGCCCACCCGAAGGTGGACATGGTGTCGTTCACCGGGTCCACCAGGGCCGGCAAGCGGGTGATGGAGCTGGCCGCCGGCTCGGTCAAGCGGGTGGCCCTCGAGCTGGGCGGCAAGTCGGCCAACGTGCTGTTGGAGGACGCCGACCTGGACACCGCCGTCCCGGCCGGCCTGTTCGCCTGCTACCTCAACTCCGGCCAGACCTGCTCGGCGCTGACCCGGATGATCGTGCCGCGGTCCCGGCTGGCCGAGGTCGAGGAGAAGGCCGTGGCCGCCGCCGCCGGGTTCGTCCCCGGCAACGCCTTCGACGCCGGCGTGCTGATCGGCCCGCTGGTGTCAGCGGCCCAGCGTGACCGGGTCCGCGGGTACATCCAGAAGGGCATCGACGAGGGCGCCAAGCTGCTGGTCGGCGGCACCGAACCCCCCGAGGGGCTCGAGGTGGGGTACTTCGTGCAGCCCACCGTCTTCTCGGAGGTGACCTCCGACATGACGATCGCCCAGGAGGAGATCTTCGGGCCGGTGCTGTCGATCCTGCCGTACGACACCGAGGAAGAGGCCATCCGGATCGCCAACGACTCCATCTACGGGTTGGCCGGCGGGGTGTGGTCGGCCGACCAGGGCCACGCCGAGGCGGTGGCCCGCCAGCTGCGGACCGGCCAGGTCGACATCAACGGCGGCGCCTTCAACCCGGTGGCCCCGTTCGGCGGCTACAAGCAGTCCGGCATCGGCCGCGAGCGCGGCCGGTTCGGGGTGGAGGAGTTCTTGGAGACCAAGTCCCTCCAGCGCTGACCGCGGTCAGCGCTCGATCTCCTCTACCGCTCGGGCCACCAAGGAGCCACCCCATCTGACCGCGTCCCGTGCCTTGCGGGCGGAGACAACCATCACGCCATAGTGGGCCTCGTCCTTCAGGTCGAGAAGCCGGCGAGCGTTACGGCAAGTCGATCCCCATCGACAGTGGCCGTCTTCAGGAGTTCGGTCGCACCGCGGTGGTCCTCGCCACGGTGCCGACAGCCGAGCCGCACGCAGCAGATTGCATCCGATGCGGCGATGCCCGCCAGTACCGCGTTACCGGCAGCTACGCTCAAGAACTCCTCTCGCGCTGGTTCGCCAAGCACGAGCGATGCGACCTCCAAATAAGCAGCTGCTGCTCTGCTCCGTGTTCGAGCCTCCTGCCGACCGCACGGCGCCGTACGAGTTGGCTTCACCATGGGGATCAAGAACCTGCTCTAGGCCGACTGCTCGGAGGCAACGTAGGCATGAGGACAGCAGAACGAGGCGGCGTGAGGTCAATGGAGCGCCGCTCGATCTCCGCCCAAATTCCTTCGTTGACTGGACGTCCGACCCACTCGGCGTAGGACACATCGATCACCTGTACCGGATTGCCGGTCCAAGCCATCACCAGAGAGTGGAGCTGATCGACTTGCTTGGACCACAACGAGGCCTGTGCCGGACCCCAAGCCGGCGGTGCGGAAAAGGCGACGGCCATCTTTCGGCGAAGGGTCTCCTGACGTGGCGACTTGGGATCGCCGGGGAACAGCGGGTGAACAAGCAGGATGTCGACGTCGCTCTGATCGTCACCATCGCCCCTCGCCGCGGACCCGAACACGCAGGCGTGATGGGGTGCGACCTTCCAGTGCTGAAGCTCATTGCGCAGGCGCTTCCAAAGCTCCAGCCGTAGGTCAGCGAGGAGCTCTGCGACCCGGGCAGCAACGTGGTCCCGGTTCAGCTCGTGGACCCGGTTTCGGCCCATCTGCGTCGCACGGACAATGCCCTGGTCCACCAACCGGCCCAGGCACCGCCGGATGCCGATCTCGGAACCCCGAACCGAGTCGGCCGCCACTTCCCCCACCGTCAGCGGCCGTCCCGCCCGGGCCAGGACAGCCAGCACAGCGCCGTCGAGCGTTGGCGTGACCGCCTGGGTTGGGTCCCCGAGATTCATTATCCTAAAGTATAGGTCACTATCTAAAAAGATAGCTACCTATCTTATTTGATACTTGGTGCGGCGGGGGTCAGCGGGCCAGGCGGCTGACCAGCGACGACGACGCCACCACGCCCACGATGACCCAGCCGATCAGCACGGCGAAGTCCACCCCCACGTGGGCGGGCACCCCGGTCAGCATCCCCCGGAGGGCGTCCACCTCGTAGCTGAGCGGGTTGATCCTGCTCAACACCCGCAGCCAGCCCGGCATGATGCTGACCGGGTACAGGGCGTTGGAGGCGAAGAACAACGGCATGGTGATCATCTGGCCGATCCCCATCAGCCGGTCCCGCTTCAGGACCACTCCGGCCACGGTCATGGAGAGGCAGGAGAAGAAGGCGGCGCCCAGCAGCACCACGACGAAGGACCCGATGATGTGGAGAGGGTTGCTGGACAGGTTCACCCCGATGATGGCCGCCAGGACCAGCACCACCACGACCTGGGCCATGGCCCGGATGCCGGCGGCGAACGACTTGCCCAGGATCAGGGCCGACCGTGGGGTCGGGGTGACCAACAGCTTGGTCAGCACTCCGGCGTCGCGCTCCCAGATGATCTGGATGCCGTAGAAGATGGCCACGAACAGGCCGGACTGGGCGATGATGCCGGGGGTCAGGAACTCCAGGTACGGCTGGTTGTCCGGGGTGGGGATGGCGTGGATCCGGTTGAAGGTCTCGCCGTAGATCAGCAGCCACAGCACCGGCTGCACCGCCCGGGTCAGCAGCTCGGTGCGGTCGTGCCGGAGCTTCTGCACCTCGACCAGGCAGAACGTGTACACCCGGCTCGGGAACCGCCGCCACACCCCGGCGTCGGTGTCGGTGTCGGCCGGGACGATGATGGTGTCAACCGACACGGCCGGCCGTCCTCCTGGTGGTCCGGATGGCCCGGAGGCCGCCCTTGTCGTCCCCGTCCAAGCTGCCGCCGGTGTACTGGCGGAACACGTCCTCCAGCGTGCTGGCCGGGCCGAGGTCGTCCTTCAACGCCGTCGGGGTCCCCTGGGCCTGCACCCGGCCCAGGTGCATCAGGGCCACCCGGTCGCACAGCACGTCGGCCTCCTCCATGTAATGGGTGGTCAGCAGCACCGTCATGCCCGTGGCCTCGCGCAGCTCGTCCACCCGCTGCCACACCCCGTCACGGGCCACCGGGTCCAGGCCGACGGTGGGCTCGTCCAGCACCAGCAGCGCCGGCCGGTTGACCAGGGCCTGAGCCAGCTCCAACCGGCGGACCATGCCGCCGGAGTAGGTGCCAGCGAGCCGGTTGGCGGCATCCCCCAAGCCCATGGCGTCGAGCGCGTCGTCCACCCGTTCCCGCCGTTCCGCCCGGGGCACGTCGAACAGCCGGGCGAACCAGCCGACGTTCTCCCGCCCGGTCAACGCCGCTTCGATCGACAGCTGCTGCGGCACGTACCCGAGCCGCCGCCGGACCGCCATCGGCGCCTTGCGGACGTCCTGGCCCAGCACCCGCACCGTCCCCTCCTGCAGCGGCAGCAACGTGTTCACCACCCGGATGGTCGTGGTCTTGCCGGCCCCGTTGGGGCCCAGCAGTCCGAACACCTCCCCACGCTGGATGACCAGGTCGATGCCGTCGACGGCGACGAAGTCACCGAACCGGTGCCGCAGGCCGAGGACCTCCAGGGCCGGGCCGGCCGGCTGGGCGGATTGCGCCGTCACCGGGCCACTTCCTGGTCGGGCTGGGTCTCTTGGTGGTGCATGGCCTCGGTCAGCCG
The DNA here is from genome assembly GCA_964453355.1 of uncultured Acidimicrobiaceae bacterium. GTDB lineage: Bacteria > Actinomycetota > Acidimicrobiia > Acidimicrobiales > RAAP-2 > DASZUK01. Next base: position 13,439 of record CAYVPF010000044.1, read on the forward strand.
TTCCAACACCGCCCCGGCGTCGGCCAGGACCCGTTGGTCGGCCGGGTCCAGGGACCCGATGGCCAAGGCCACGGCCTCGGACCGGCGGTCCCGCCAGGCGGTGACCTTGTGGCGGGTGTCCGGGTCGAGGTCGAGCCGGGCCACCCGCCGGTCGGCCGGATCGGCCACCCGGAGCATCATCCCGCGGTCGGTCAACTGGCCGACCAGGGTGCTGACGGTGTTGGGGGCCAACCGCAGCTCCTCGGCCGCCTCCGCCACCGATGCCCCCGGTCGCCGCCGGACGAGCCGGACCAACTCCAGCTGGGCCCCGGTCAGGGCGGCCAGCACCGGCGGTCGCTCCGCCACCCGCCGACCGGCCCGCCGCAGGGTGGCCATGGCTCCCAGTAGCCGGTCAGCCACGGCGGCGTCGGCGGCGGGTGGCAGAGATTGGGTCGGTGCAGCCGGCACGACCACATATTACCTCTGTTACAGAGCTAAGTAAGCTATCGGCAGACCGACCGGAAACGTGGCCCGAAAGGGCGCGACCGAGAAAGGGGAAGCCATGACCGACGGGCTGCAGGCCGAGACCATCACGATCACCGGGTACCAGGGCGCCGAACTGGAGGCCTACGTGGCCCAGCCGCTGGGCGACGGGCCGTACGGCGGCGTGGTGGTCATCCACCACATGCCGGGCTACGACGCCTCGACCAAGGAGATCACCCGCCGGTTCGCCGCCGAGGGGTACCTGGCCATCTGCCCGAACCTGTACAGCCGGGAGGGCATCGGGGTGAGCCCCGATGACGCCGCGGCGGCGGCCCGGGCCAAGGGCGGCGTCCCCGACGACCAGCTGGTCGGCGACGTGGACGCCGCGGCCGGCCACCTGCGGTCGCTCGGCCCGTCCAACGGCAAGGTCGGCACCATCGGGTACTGCTCCGGCGGCCGGCAGTCGTTCCTGGCCGCCGTCAGCCTGCCGCTGCAGGCGGCGGTGGACTGCTACGGGGCGTTCGTCACCGGCACCCCGCCGGACGGCTTCCCGATGAAGGTGACCCCGCTCGGCGACCGGGCGAAGGACCTGAACTGCCCGCTGCTGGGCCTGTTCGGGGCCGACGACCAGTACCCGTCCCCCGAACAGGTGGCCGAGCTGGAAGGGCTGCTGAAGGCGGCCGGCAAGGACTACGAGTTCCACAGCTACGAGGGGGCCGGCCACGCCTTCTTCAGCGTGGACCGCCCGGCGTACCGCCCGGAGGCGGCCGTGGACGGCTGGGAGCGGATCTTCGCCTTCTACGGCCAGCACCTGGGGGCCTGACCATGTGCACCTACCAGACCGAACGGGTGACCGTGCAGGGCAGCGGCAAGGGAGCCACCGGCTGGTTCCCGGTGACCGACGCCACCGTGTACTTCGACCACCCGGTGCACGCCCCGGCCGACCACACGCTGAACCTGGACTTCCTCAACCCCGAGCGGGGCCCCAGCGCCCGGGTGGCGGTGGAGCTGGACCCGGTGTCGGCCCGGGCCCTGGCCGAGGCCATCCTGACCACCTTGGACACTGCCCCACCGGGGCTGGTGACGAGATAGACCAGCCGGGGCTGGTGACCCGGTAAGTACCGGCCGGCTACTGCTCCCCGGCGGCCCGACGGGCGGCCCAGTCGCGGTGCAACAAGGCGTAGACCATCTCGTCGGTCCACTCCCCCTTGACCCACTCGTTCTCCACCAGGTGGGCCTCCCGGCGCATGCCCAACTTCTCCAACACCCGGGCCGACGCCCGGTTGCGGGCGTCGATCCGGCCGTACACGCGGTGGACCTTCAGCTGCTCGAACGCCAGGTCCACCAGGACGGCGGCGGCCTCGGCGGCCAGGCCGCGGCCGTGGTGGGCGGGGTGCAGGACGTAGCCGATCTCGGCCTGGCGGTGGACCGGGCTCTGGTAGGTGAGGGTCAGGTCGCCGACCACCGGGCCGCCGTCGCCGAGGGTGGCGGCCAGGGACAGCCCCCCGCCGCCGGGCCTGATCTGGGTGGCCCGCATCTTGGCCTCCAGGGACCGGACGACCTGGGCCTCGTCACGGACGTCGCGGTACAGGTACCGGGCCACGTCGGGGTCGGACTCGATGGCGAAGAGGTCCGCCAGGTCCTCCCGACGGAACGGTCGCAGCACCAGCCGGGCGGTCCGGATGGGCCCGGTGACCTCCAGCAGGACCGGCCGGTAGCGGTGCATGAACCCCAGGTTTAGTCGGCCATTCCCTCCTCGGTCCTGGAAACGATGCACAATGTGGGCCACCCGCCTTGTGCGGGATCATCAGACCCCTATCCCAGAAAGAGAGTCACGCCTGATGAACAAGACCGAACTGGTGACCGCGATCGCCACCCACACCAAGGTGGACCGCAAGGCGGTGGCCGCCGTGCTCGACGGCCTCGAGGACGTGGTGTCGGCCAACGTCAAGAAGGGCGAGAAGGTGGCTCTGACCGGTTTCGTGAGCTTCGAGCGTGTGGACCGCAAGGCCCGTACCGCCCGCAACCCGCAGACCGGTGCCCCCATCAAGGTGAAGGCGTCGAAGGCCCCCAAGGTTTCGGCCGGGGCGACGTTCAAGAAGGTCGTCAACGGCGTCACCCCGGCGCCGAAGATCATCACCAAGTAGTCGACCACCGGACCGCCGGCCACTCGCCGGGCCGGCGGTCCGCACTGGTCACCCCCCTCCGGCCTGTGGCCCCCGG
>CAYVPF010000045.1:0-16099 GCA_964453355.1 uncultured Acidimicrobiaceae bacterium
ACCGGCTGGGGTTCCGGGGGGCCAAGAAGCCGTCGGCGGCCGAGCTGGCCGCCAACCGCCGGGCCGACAGCGCCCGGCTGCGCGCCGTGGAGCGCCTCCCGTGACCCCGCCCCCCGCCGCCACGGCGACGGCAACGGCGCGTACGGCTCCCAATGGCACCGCCCCGGACCGTCGGGAGGCCCCGGACCGGCGACCGCCGCTGCAGGTGGTCCCCCGCCCGCGGGCGCGGCGGCACCGGTGGCCGGTGGTGCTGTCGGTGGCCATGGTGGCCGCCAGCCTGCTGGCGGTGGTGGTCGGCCACTCGCTGATGGCGGAGGGCCAGGTGCGGTTGTCCGGCATCCAGGCGGCCCTGTCGGCGGAGCAGTCGGCCCACCACCAGGCGGTGCTGGGCGCGGCCAAGCTGGAGACCCCGTCCCGGATCGTGGCTAAGGCCCGTCAGCAGGGCATGGTGTCGCCCACCCAGATCAACCAGCTGCCCCGAGCGTCGCTGAAGACGCCGCTGACCACGCCGGCGCTGGCGCCCAGCACGACCACCACCACCCCGACCCCGCCAGCGGCGACCACTACATCGTCAGCGGGCACATCGTCAGCGGGAACCACCACAGCGGCATCCACAGCGGCGTCGTCCGCCGGCTCCACATCGGGCCAGTGACCCCCACCCGGACCCCCCGGCCCGCCGACCAGCGGACCGGCCGCACCGACCGGCAACCCGCGCCGATCACCCCCTTCCGGGCTCCCCGGTCGACGACCCGGACGAGGGCCCTGCAACCGGCCACCACCCCGCGGCCAACCGCTTCCCCGTCCGGGGCGCCATCGGCACCGCCATCGGCACCGTCCCGCCCGTCCCGATCCCCGTCGGCGCCCGCCCGGACCAGGCCGCCCCGGCGGCCGGCGCAAGCCCGGCCCCGTTCGACCCGCCGACCGGAGGAGGGGCGCCCGTCCGGAGGCCCCCCCCGGCGGCACCTGGCCCCCCGCCGCGGGGGCCAGAACGGGTCCAAGCAGAGCCTGGGTCGCCGGGTCCGATTTCTCCGGCTGGCCTTGGTGCTGGTGTTCTTGTTGATCGCCGCCCGGCTGGTGGACGTGCAGGTGTTCAAGTCGGGGCAGTACCAGAAGGCGGCCAGCGAGGAGCTGACCCAGCCGATCGCCATCCCGGCGCTGCGAGGAGGCATCTACGACCGGGACGGCCAGGTGCTGGCCATGTCGGTGCCGACCAAGACGGTGCTGGCCGACGACTTCCAGATCCAGCACCCGGTGTCGGAGGCCGATGCCCTGGCGCCGTACCTGGGGCAGTCGCCGGCCCAACTGGCGTCACTCCTGCACCAGCACTCCGGGTACGTGCCGCTGGCGAAGAACCTGAGCGTGACAAAGGCCACCAAGATCGCCGACCAGGGGTTCCCGGGGATCACCATGGTGGACGGGTCGGAGCGGGAGGTACCCAACGGCACACTGGCGTCGCCGGTGCTGGGGGTGGTGAACGCCGCCGACAAGGGGGCGGCCGGGCTGGAGTACGCGGATACAAAGCTGCTGGCCGGCAAAGCCGGCAGCGAGACGCTGCTCGAGTCCCCGGGTGGGGTGGTCCTGCCGGGGACGCCGGTGACCCAGAAGACGGCGGCCGAGGCGGGGACCGGCCTGGAGCTGACCTTGGACGAGCCGCTGCAGTACACCACCGAGCAGGACCTGGCGTCGGAGATCGTGGCCTCCCACGCCAGCAGCGGCGTGGCCATCGTCATGGACACCCGGACCGGCCAGATCATGTCGATGGCCAGCCTGTCGGCCAACCCGAAGGCCGCCTCCGGCACCGCCACGACCACCACCCCCAGCACGGCGGGACAGACGGTCGACATCGGGCCGAAGGGCCCGGTGGAGGAGTCGCCCAGCAACGAGGCGGTCACCCAGCTGTACGAGCCGGGGTCGGTGTTCAAGCTGGTGACGTTCTCGGCGGCCCTCCAGGACGGGATCATCAACCCGAACTCCACCTTCACGGTGCCGGACCGGATGGTGATCGACGGGTCCACCTTCCACGACGCCGAGACACACCCGACCGAACAGCTCACGGCCACCCAGATCCTGGCCCAGTCGTCCAACCTGGGCACCGGCGAGATCGCCACAGCCCTCGGGGAGAGCCGGTTGCTGGCGCAGGTGAAGAAGCTGGGCTTCGGCGAGCCGACCGGCCTGAACTTCCCGGGGGCGTCCAACGGGCTGATCGCCACAGCCACACAGTGGGAGCCGACCAACATCGTGTCGCTGCCCATCGGGCAGGTGGACGCGGCCAGCGCCCTGCAGGTGCTGGACGCCTACAACGCCGTGGGCAACGGCGGGGTGTTCGTGGCCCCGAAGCTGGTCCGGGCCACCGTGGGGGCCACAGGGGCGGTGAAGGCCACGGCGCCCTCCAAGACCCACCGGGTCATCTCCGCGTCGACCGACGGCGAGCTGGTCACAATGCTGGAGCAGGTGGTGAAGACCGGGACCGGCACCAGCGGGTTCATCCCCGGCTACACCGTGGCCGGCAAGACCGGGACCGCCGAGGTCCCGACGACCGGCCAGGACAGCTACACAGCCGGGAACTACATGGCCACCTTCGTCGGGATGGCCCCGGCCAAGAACCCGGTGTTCACCGCCATCGTGGTCCTGGACCATCCCACGCCGATCTACGGCGGCACGGTGGCCGCCCCGGTGTTCTCGCAGATCATGAGCTATGCGTTGCACCACTACGACATCCCGACGACACCGGGGGCGGCGACCACGCCGCCGCCGTCGGGGACAGTGGCGTCGACGCAGACACAGGACGTCACGTGAGCGGCAGGTACCATCGGTCGGTCGGTCGGGCACCGCACGGACGGTCCGTGCCCGGTGCAGACCCGGCCGCCCACCCCCGCCAGTGCAGATGACCCTGTTGTTGGACGACATACCGGTCCAAGAGACCGTGGGGGACCCTGCCGCGGTGGACGTCCGCGGGGTGACCCACGACAGCCGTCGGGTGGGCCCCGGGGACCTGTTCTGCTGCGTCCCTGGTCAGGGGACCGACGGGCACCAGTTCGCCGCCGAGGCGGTCGGCCGCGGCGCGGTGGGGCTGCTGTGCGAGCACGTCATGGACCTGCCGGTGCCCCAGGCCCGGGTACCGGCCGGCCAGGCCCGGCCGGCCATGGCCCAGGTGGCCACGGCGTTCTGGGGGTTCCCGTCCCGGGACCTGCTGATGGCCGGCGTCACCGGCACCAACGGCAAGACCAGCGTGGTCCACCTGCTGGGGGCCGTCCTCCGCCACGTCGGCCGGCCCACCCGGGTGCTCGGGACCCTGTCCGGAGCCCGGACCACCCCGGAGGCCACGGAGCTGCAACAGATCCTGGCCGACGTCCGTGACGGCGCCCCGGCCGGGGTCCAGGCGGCGGTGGCCATGGAGGTGTCCAGCCATGCCCTGGCCCAGAGCCGGGTGGACGGCATCCACTTCGACGTGGCCGTGTTCACCAACCTGAGCCACGACCACCTGGACTACCACGGGACGATGGAGGACTACTTCACCGCCAAGGCCTCCCTGTTCACCCCCGAGCGGACCGTCCGGGGGGTGGTCAACGCCGAGGATCGCTGGGGCCGGCGGCTGCTGGCGGAAGCCCGGGTGCCCATGGTGGCGGTCCGGGCCGACGCCGCATCGCAGGTGGACCTAGCGGTGGGCCGGTCGTCGTTCACCTGGCGTCGCCAGCGGGTCGACCTGGCGATGACCGGGGCGGTGAACGTGCACAACGCCGTCATGGCGGCGGAGGCGGCGGTGGCCCTGGGCCTGGCGCCGGTGGAGGTGGCCGCCGGTCTGGCCACGGCCGGGCCGGTGCCGGGACGGCTCGAGGTGGTGCCGTCACCGGACGTGGCGGTGCTGGTGGACTACGCCCACACCCCCGACGGCCTGGCGGTAGCCCTGGCGGAGGCCCGCCGGCTGGCCGGCGGTGGCCGGGTGCTGGTGGTGTTCGGCTGCGGCGGCGACCGGGACCGGGCCAAGCGGCCGCTGATGGGGGAGACCGCCGTCCGCCTGGCCGACCGGGCCTACCTGACGTCGGACAATCCCCGGCACGAGGACCCGGCGGCGATCATCGCCGAGGTGCTGGCCGGGGTCGGCGACGCCGTGAACGGCGGCCGGCTGGTGGTGGAAGCGGACCGGCGGCGGGCCATCGGCGCCGCGCTGGCCGAGGCCACGACCGGCGACGTCGTGTTGGTGGCCGGCAAGGGCCACGAGACGACCCAGGAGATCGGGGACCGGCGGCTGCCGTTCGACGACCGGGCGGTGGTGGCCGAGGTGCTGGCGGAGGTGTCGGCCGGATGGCGGCCCAAGGGCGAACCGGCAGTCTGAGCCGTGCTCTCCCTCATGGCTTCAGGCGGCTTCGCCCTGCTGGTGTCCATCCTGGCCACCCCACTGTTGATGCGGTGGCTCATCCGCAATCGCATCGGCCAGCACATCCGGGAGGACGGTCCGGCCAGCCACAGCGCCAAGGCCGGCACCCCCACCATGGGGGGCATCGCCATCGTGGCCGCCGTGGTCTGCGGGTACGCCATGGGCCACGTGGGGACGCAGGTCAAGTTCTCGGCCACCGGCTATGTGGTGATCATCACCGTGTTCCTCTACGGCCTGATCGGGTTCCTGGACGACTGGATGAAGTACCGGAACCGCCGCAGCCTGGGCCTCAACAAGCGGGGGAAGCTGGTCGCCCAGATCGCCGTGGCGGTGCTGTTCGCCGAGCTGTCCCTCCACTGGGCCCACACGTCCACCGCCCTGTCGTTCACCCGGTTGGCCAGCCCGGGGTTCCAGTTGGGGGAGGCCGGCTGGGTGATCTTCGCCGTGTTCGTGCTGGTGGGCACCTCGAACGCCGTCAACCTCACCGACGGGCTGGACGGCCTGGCCGCCGGGTCGTCCACGTTCTGCTTCGCCGTCCTCGCCGTCATGGGCTACTGGATCTTCCGGCACGTGTCGATCTACCACATCCTCCCGGCATCGGCCATCGACCTGGCCCTCTCGTCGGTGGCCCTCGCCGGCGCCTGCCTGGGGTTCTTGTGGTGGAACGCCGCCCCGGCCCGGATCATGATGGGGGACACCGGGTCCCTGGCCATCGGGGCCGGCGTGGCGGCGCTGTGCCTGCTGATGAACCTGGACCTGCTGCTGCCCATCCTGGGTGGCCTGTTCGTCCTCGAGACCCTGTCGGTGCTGATCCAGGTGGTCAGCTTCCGGGCGTTCGGCAAGCGGGTGTTCCGCATGGCGCCGTTCCATCACCACTTCGAGCTGCTCGGCTGGCCGGAGACCACCGTGATCGTCCGTTTCTGGATCCTGGCGGGCCTGTTCGCCGCCCTGGCCCTCGGCATCTTCTACGGCGAGTTCCTGACGGTGGCCCACTTCACGTGACCAGGGTCCACCTCTTCGGCCACCGGGTCGGCGACCATGGTCACATGGACCGGTCTGACCAGGGACCGCCGGCCCGGCCGCGCGGCGCGCCGGCGCGATGGCGGCGGCGGGGGAGCAGTCGATGACCATCGTCGCCACCCCGCCCGACCGTCCGGTCGGCGGCCACACCCCAGCTAGGCATGCCCCGGCCCGGCACGCGCCGCCGCGGCACGGCCGGACAGAAGCCCCCGGCCGGGCCCGGTGGGTCACCGCCGTCCGGAAGGTGCAGACGTCGTCCATCCTGCTGGGCCTGGTGGTGGTGCTGTGCCTCTCCGGGGTGGTCATGGTGGGGTCGGCTTCGGAAGTCATCTCCATCGACACCTACGGGTCCCCCTGGGCGATCCTGATCCGGGAGTGCATGTGGGTCGTCATCGGCGGCGTGGCCCTGTTCGTGGTCGCCCGTTTCGACTACCGCCGGTGGCGGAAGCTGGGCGTGGTGATGGTGGCAGTGACGATCCTGTTGCTGCTGGCCGTCCTGGTGCCGGGGATCGGGACCAATGTCGGCGGGTCCACCCGGTGGATCGGGTTCAGCTCCTTCGCCATCCAGCCGTCCGAGCTCATGAAGCTGGCCATCGCCATCTTCGGGGCCGACCTGGTGGTCCGTCGGGAGCAGCAGGGTCGGCCCTACCGGATGATCGTGGGGCCGCTCCTGATCGTCACCGCGGCGGCCGGCGGGCTGATCCTGATGCAGCCGGACATGGGCACCGCCCTGGTGGTCGGCTGCATCGCCATGGCCATCCTGTTCGCCTCCGGGGTGCCGATGAAGCCGATCGCCAAGCTGCTGGGTGCCGTGGCCGTCCTGGCCCTGGTCGTCGGGTTGATCGAGCCGTACCGGCGGGCCCGGCTGCTGTCGTTCCTGAACCCCGGCGCCCATGCCTCGGGGTCCGGCTACCAGGTGGTGCAGTCCCTCATCGGTCTCGGGTCCGGGCACTTCTTCGGGGTCGGCCTCGGGAACGGCCGGGAGAAGTGGGGGTACCTGCCGAACGCCCACACCGACTTCATCTTCTCGGTGGTCGGTGAGGAGCTGGGCCTCGTCGGGACCATCACCCTGCTGCTGCTGTTGGCCGCCTTCTGCTGGTTCGGCTTCCGGGCGGCCTCCCGGGCCCCGGACCGGTTCGGGGGACTGCTGGGGGTGGCCCTGGTCGTCTGGATCGCCACCGAGACCATCATCAACGTCGGGGCCGTGGTCGGCGTGCTGCCGGTCACCGGCATCCCGCTGCCGTTCATCTCCTTCGGTGGATCGTCGCTGGTCATCACCATGGTGGCCGCCGGGATCCTGGTGAACATCGCCCGGCAGGAGCGGGCACCGAGGCACGGTCCGGCCCCGGCCGGGAGGGCCCGGGCGGCGTGACCCGGTTCGCGGTGGTCGTCGGCGGCGGCACCGGAGGGCACGCCCTGCCGGCCCTGGCCGTGGCCCGGGCTCTGGCCGACCGGGGGCACGACCCCGCCACGATCGAGCTGGTGGGCACCCGCCGAGGTCCCGAGGGGCCGCTGCTGGCCGACCAGGGATTTCCGGTCACCCTGCTGCCGGGCCGGGGGCTGTCGCGCCAGCTGTCCCTGGCTGGGCTGCTGGCCAACCTGGAAGCGATGACCGGCTTGGCCTCGGCGCTGGCCCGCTCGGTGGCCTCGACGGTGCGGTCCCGGCCGCGGGTGGTGGTGTCCATCGGCGGCTACGCCAGCTTCGCCCCGGCCGTCGTCGCCGTGGTCCTGCGGGTCCCGGTGGTGCTGGTCAACCTGGACGCCGTCCCCGGCCTGGTCCACCGGGTGCTGGGCCGGCTGGCGGCGGCCAGCGCGGTGGCCTTTCCCGGCACCCCGTTGCCCCGGGCGGTGGTCACCGGCACGCCGGTGCGGGCGGAGGTGCAGGCGGTGGACCGGTCGCCGGGGTCGGCCGCCAAGGCCCGAGCCGAGCTGGGGCTGCCGCCGGACCGGACCACCGTGGGGGTGTTCGGCGGTTCGCTGGGCGCCCGCCGGATCAACCGGGCCGTGGCCGACCTGGCGACGGCCTGGGCCGACCGGGACGACCTGTCCGTGTACCACGTCACCGGCAGCCGCGACTGGGCGGAGATGGGGGACGCCCCGGCCGGGGCCCTGGCCTATCGCCGGGTGCCGTTCGAGCGGCAGATGGCCCGGCTGTACGAGGCCGCCGACGTGGTGGTGTGCCGGTCCGGGGCCACCACCACCGCCGAGCTGGCCGTGGCCGGCGTGCCCGGGGTCCTGGTCCCCCTGCCCGGGGCCCCCGGCGACCACCAGACGGCCAACGCCCGGGCCCTGGTCGACGCCGGCGCGGCCGTGCTGGTGCCCGACGACCAGTGCGACGCCGGCCGCCTGCAGGCGGTGCTGGGCGACCTCTTGGCCGACCCCGACCGGTTGGCGGCCATGGGCGCGGCGGCCCGGCGGGTCGGCCGTCCCGACGCCGCCGCCCGGGTGGCCGAACTGGTGGACGACTGTGCCCGCTAACCCCGTGGACCTGTCGGCGCCGTTGCGGGTGCACGTCGTCGGCATCGGCGGGGCCGGCATGAGCGCCATCGCCAGCGTGCTGGCGGCGATGGGCCACCAGGTGAGCGGCAGCGACCTGAAGGGGTCGCCGGTGACCGACCGGCTGGCGGCCCAGGGAGTCACCGTGTCGATCGGCCACCGGGCCGACCAGGTGGTCGGGGCCGACCTGGTGACGTACTCACCGGCGGTGTCGCCGACGAACGTGGAGCTGGTGGAAGCCGCCCGGCTGGCGATCCCGGTGGCGCGCCGGTCCGAGGTGCTGGCCGCGGTGGCCGGCATCCGCCGGTGCGTGGCGGTGGCCGGGACCCACGGCAAGACGACCACCTCGTCCATGCTGTCGCTGATCCTGGTGCAGGCCGGTCGCCGGCCGTCGTTCCTGATCGGGGCCGACGTCAACGAGATCGGCACCAACGCCGTCTGGGACGACGGCGACTGGCTGGTGCTGGAGGCCGACGAGAGCTACGGCACGTTCACCGCCCTGGCGCCGGAGGTGGCGGTGGTCACCAACGTGGAGGCCGACCACCTGGACCACTACGGCACCTTCGACGCCCTGTTGGCGGCCTTCACCGGGTTCCTGGCCGCGACGTCGGGGGCCAAGGTGGTGTGCGCCGACGACCCGGTGGCCGCCGACCTGGGCCGGGCGGCCGGGGCCGTGACGGTGGGGACGTCCGCGGTGGCCGACTACCGGATGACCGACCTGTCCCACCGGCGCAGCGGGGTCGGTTTCGACCTGTCCGGCCCGGACGGTCGGCTGGGCCGGCTGGAGGTGGCGGTGCCGGGAGCCCACAACGCCCGCAACGCCGCCCTGGCCACGGTGGCCGCCCTGTCGACCGGCGTCGGTTTCGAGGCGGCGGTGGCCGCCCTGGCCCGGTTCGCCGGGGTGCCCCGCCGGTTCGAGTTCCGGGGGGAGGCCAACGGGGTGACGTTCGTCGACGACTACGCCCACCTGCCGACTGAGGTCCAGGCGGCCCTGGCCACGGCCCGCGGCGGCGGCTGGCGCCGGGTGGTGGCGGTGTTCCAGCCGCACCGGTACACCCGCACCGCCGCTCTGGCCACGACGTTCGCCGGCGCCTTCGCCGGGGCCGACCTGCTGGTGGTCACCGACGTCTACAGCGCCGGGGAGCCGCCGGTGCCCGGAGTGTCCGGCAAGCTGGTGGCCGACGCCGTGGCGGCCACCAGCGACATACCGGTCATCTACGCGCCGTCCCGCGACGAGTTGCGCGACATCGTCACCGCGGTGCTGTCCCCGGGCGACCTGTGCCTGACCATGGGCGCCGGCGACCTGACGACCCTGCCCGACGACCTGCTGGCCACCCCGGGCTGGTGACCCCCGCTCACGGCGATCCAGCCCACGGCGATCCGGCCCGGCGGGACCTGCAGAAGGTGGCCGACACCCTCGGGCCCCGGGCGGAGCGGGACCGGCCGCTCGGTGCCCTGACCACCTACCGCGTCGGCGGTTCGGCCGCCGTGTTCTGGGAGGCCCGGTCCGAGGACGACCTCCTGGCCGCCCGCCGGGCGCTGTTCGGCCGCCGGGTGCCGGTGCTGGTGCTCGGCAACGGGTCCAACCTGCTGGTTTCCGACGGCGGCTTCCCCGGCCTGGTAGTCCACCTCGGCCCCGACCTCAGCCGGATCGACATCCCCTCACCCGCCATTGGCGCCGGAGACGGGGGCGTCACGATCGTGCGGGGTGGTGGGGGAGCGGGCCTGCCGGTGCTGGCCCGACGGACCGTGGAGGCCGGATTGACCGGCCTGGAGTGGGCCGTCGGCGTGCCCGGTTCGGTGGGCGGGGCGGTGCGGATGAACGCCGGCGGCCACGGCTCGGACACCGCCGCGGTGCTGGCCCGGTACCGGTGGGTGGACCTGGCCCACGACGCCGGCGGCGAAGACGGACCGGATCGGCTGGCGTTCGGCTACCGGACGTCGGCGGTGTCCGCCACCGAGGTGGTGGTGTGGGCGGACTTCGCCCTGCGACCGGGGCCGGTGGACACCGGGCGGCGGCAGCTGTCCGAGATCGTGGCCTGGCGCCGGCAGCACCAGCCCGGCGGCAGCAACGCCGGGTCGGTGTTCGCCAACCCGGACGGTGACTCGGCCGGCCGGCTGGTGGAGGCGGCCGGCCTGAAGGGGTTCCGGCTGGGTTCGGCCCGGGTGTCGGAGAAGCATGCCAACTTCATCCAGGCCGACGACGGCGGGTCGGCCGACGACGTCCGGCGGCTCATGGACCACGTGGCCGCCGTCGTGGCCGACCGGTCCGGGGTGGCCCTGCGCCCGGAGGTCCGCCTCATCGGGTTCCCGACGACCGACAATGGTGGCCGATGAGCCCCACCGGAACCGGCACGCGGCCGCCCGAGACCCCGCCGAACCGCCGCCCGCCGAGCCGCCGTCCGACGGCCGGCAGCTCGGCGGGCAGCCCGCCCAACCGGCGACCGGCCGGCGGCATCGACCCGCGGATCCGGGAGCGCCGGACGGAGGTCACCCGGGCCGCCGGTCGCCGGCGCCGGCGGATCCTCCTGGGCGTGGTGGTGGTGCTGCTCCTGGCCGTGGTCGGCTTGGTGTTCCTGCACACGAAGGCGCTGGCGGCCCGGTCGATCACCGTGGCGGGGTCCGTGCACACCCCGGCGTCGACCATCATCGCCACCGCCGGTCTGGCCGGCCATCCGCCGATGATCGACGTCGACGCCGACGCCGCGGCCGCCCGGCTGGAACAGCTGCCGTGGGTGGACACGGCCACCGTCAGCCGGCAGTGGCCGGACGGCGTCCGGATCGTCGTCACCGAACGGACCCCGGTGGCAGTGGTGTCGACGACCGCCGCCGCAGGGCAGGCCCCGGCGGGCCAGGGCACCGCCACCGTGGCGCCGGCCGGGACCGAGGCCACGACCACGACCACGGCGCCGTCGACGACCACGACGGCGCCGTCGACCACGACCACGGTGCCGGCGGCGGAGCCGTGGGCCCTGGTGGACCGCACCGGCCGGGTCCTGGCCGACGTCGCCTCCCCGCCGGCCGGGCTGCCCCACCTGGTGGCCCCGGCGGCGCCGGGGGCGCCGGGGACCGTCATGCCGTCGGCCGGGCCGGGCCTGGTGGTGGCCGGGTCGCTGCCCCAGGCGTTCGCCGGCCAGGTCGCCGAGGTGGACGTGGCCGCCGATGGCCAGGTCAACCTCAAGTTGACGTCGCCGCTAACCGTCAACTTGGGGACGACGGCGCAATTGCCGCAAAAATATGAGGATGTGGCCGCCATCCTGGCCGGGGCCGGCCTGGCCGACGGGGACGTCATCGACGTCACGGTGCCGGAATCCCCCACGGTGACCGCCGGGTGAACCATGCTTGACCACGTGGAACACCCCCCGTATCGTGGGTCTACGCTGATTTCCACTACTGTTCGACCTTCCCGACAGGTTGAGGGGCGTGGTCCGGACGGTGGGGAGCCCGCTGCCGCGACGGCCTGTTGGGGAGTTCCGAACATGGCGATCGGTCGGCGATCGCCCCAGTACCGAGGGAGCCCATGACCGTTCCGTCACAGAGCAACTACCTGGCCGTGATCAAGGTGGTGGGGGTCGGCGGCGGCGGGGTCAACGCTGTCAACCGGATGATCGACTCCGGGCTCCGCAACGTGGAGTTCATCGCCGCCAACACCGACGCCCAGGCGTTGCTGATGAGCGATGCCGACCTGAAGCTGGACATCGGCCGGCAGCTGACCCGGGGCCTCGGGGCCGGCAGCGACCCTGACGTGGGTCGCCAAGCCGCCGAGGAGCACCGCGGGGAGATCGAAGAGGCCCTGCAGGGGGCCGACATGGTGTTCATCACCGCCGGCAAGGGCGGCGGCACCGGCACCGGGGCGGCGCCGGTGGTGGCCGAGGTGGCCAAGGGCGTCGGCGCCCTGACCATCGGGGTGGTGACCCGGCCGTTCACCTTCGAGGGCCGCCGCCGGGCCATGCAGGCCGAGAAGGGCATCCAGATCCTGAAGGAGAAGGTCGACACCCTCATCGTCATCCCCAACGACCGGCTGCTGACGGTGTCCAACGACAAGACGTCGATGGTCAACGCCTTCAAGATGGCCGACGAGGTGCTGCTGCAGGGGGTCCGGGGCATCACCGACCTGATCACGGTGCCCGGGCTCATCAACACCGACTTCGCCGACGTCAAGATGGTGATGACCAACGCCGGCACCGCCATCATGGGTATCGGGTCGTCCAGCGGTGAGGGCCGGTCGGTCAACGCCGCCCGGGCCGCCATCACCAGCCCGTTGCTGGAGGCGTCCATCGAGGGGGCCCGGGGCATCCTGCTGAACATCGCCGGCGGCACCGACCTCGGCCTGTTCGAGGTCAACGAGGCCGCCGAGATCATCCACTCGGTGGCCCACCCCGACGCCAACATCATCTTCGGGGCGGTCATCGACGACAACATGGGCGACGAGGTCCGGGTCACGGTCATCGCCGCCGGGTTCGAGCGGTGGGAGGAGGGCAGCCCCCGACCGGCGCAGTCCGGTGCCGACGCCCCGGCCGGCGGCAGCCAGGTGCTCGGCCTGGAGCAGGTGAAGCCGGTCGACATCTTCTCGGACGCCGACAACGACGAGGTGGACCTGGGGGACGACGACTTCGACGTCCCCTCCTTCCTCCGGTAGGCGGCCACGGCCGTTGACCACCGGTCGGTTGCCGACCGGCTGCAGCAGGTGCGCCAGCGTATTCAGGCGGCCGGTGGTGATCCCGACGCCGTCGCGGTGGTGGCGGTCACCAAGGGGTTCGGCCCCGACGCCGTCGTCGCCGCGCACGCCGCCGGCCTGAGCGACGTGGGGGAGAACTACGCCCAGGAGCTCGTGGCCAAGGCGGCGGCGGTCCCCGACCGGCTGCCACCGGGCGCCACGGTTCGCTGGCACTACCTGGGGGCGGTGCAGCGGAACAAGGTGCCGGCGCTGGCGCCGGTGGTGGACCGCTGGGACAGCGTGGCCCGGCTGACCGAGGGCCAGGCCATCGCCCGGCGTCGCCCCGGGGCCGAGGTGCTGGTGGAACTGGACCTGTCCGGGGCGGCCGGCCGCAACGGCTGCCGGCCGGCCGATGCCCCGGAGCTGGTGGCGGCCCTTTCGGACCTGGGCCTGGACGTCCGCGGCCTGATGGCCGTGGCCCCGCTCGACGGCCCGGCCCGGCCGGCGTTCGAGGCGGTTCGGGAACTGGCCGACCGGCTGGGATTGCCGGAACGGTCCATGGGTATGACCGCCGACTTGGACGACGCCGTGCGGGCCGGGTCCACCATGGTCCGGGTCGGCCGGGCACTATTTGGCGACCGACCTCCTCGCCGATGAACCAAAACCGACAGTAGGGGTCCGCCAGTTGGGTGGTAGAGGCAGTACTCTGTGTCTTTAGGAGACAACCGATGGCCAACTCGTTTTTCAAGAAGTCCATGGTGTATCTCGGCCTGCTCGACGACGAGTATGACGAGTACGACGAGTACGACGACCGCAGTCCTCGCGGGTTCGCCGCCGTCTCCGCGCGGGCGGACACCCGGGCCCAGGAGGCGGACGTCCCCGACGACCGGCCGCCCCCGGCGCCGGTGGGCCGGATCCGTACCCTGACCCGGGAGGGGGTGCCGCCGCAGGCGCAGTCGGCCACCGTGACGGCCCGGCCGTCCACGCCGTCGGTTCGGCCGATGAGCCCCGGAGACAGCGCCAAGGTCCAGGTGGTGGCGCCGACCCGGTTCGGGGACGCCAAGGAGATTGCCGACTGCCTGAAGGGCAACCGCCCGGTGATCGTGAACCTGCAGGTCGCCGACCGGGACCTGCAGCGACGGATGATCGATTTCTGCAGCGGCGTCACCTACGCACTGAGCGGCGAGATGGAGAAGGTGGCCGACGAAGTATTCCTGCTGGCCCCGACCAACGTGAAGGTGTCGGAGGAGGAACGGCAGCGGCTGCAGGAACGAGGGTTCGGCCGGGCCTAGGCCGCCCGTGGGCATCATCGCCGGCCTCATCGAGGCCTACGTCGTCATCCTGATCGCTCGGGCCCTCCTCAGCTGGTTCCCCGTGCGGGAGGGCACCCCTTTCGCCGGGCTCATGCGGGTTCTCGACGCCATCACCGAGCCGGTGCTGCGCCCGATCCGCAAGATCCTCCCCCCCATCCGGGCCGGCGGCATGGGCATCGACCTGTCCATCTTGATCGTCGTCATCGTGGCCCAGGTGGTGGTCATCCCACTGCTGCGCTGATCCCCGGTCGCGCCGCCGAGGGCCGGCCATCCAATGGCATGACGGTCGCCGGCGATAGACTCGCCGGCCATGGACAGCGCCCAGCCCACCCAGTCGACCCTCGAGACCCTGCGAACGGTTGAATTCCGACTGGGCCTGAAGGGGTACAACGTCGACGAGGTCGACGAGTACCTGGAAAAGGCGGCGGTGGAGGCCGAGGCCCTCCAAGAGCAGGTCCGGCAGATGACCGAGCGGCTGCGGCAGGCCTCCGAGCGGATCGGCTAGCTGGAGCGGGAGGGCCGGGAGGGGCCGGCGCCGCAGCCGGCGGTGGCCGCCGCCGCGGCGGCCGACGGGGCCATCAGCGACGACACCCTGCAGCGGACCCTGGTGATGGCCCAGCGGTTCGTGGACCAGACCAAGCGGGACGCCGAGACCGAGGCCAACGACATCCTGGCCCAGGCCGAGGAGCGGGCCCGGGCCACGCTGGCCCAGTCCGAGGAGCGGGCCCGGCAGATGAGCGCCGAGGCCGAGCACCGGCTGCGCGAGGAGGTCACCCGGTTGGAGGGCATGCGCGGGCAGCTGGCCACCGACGTGGAGAACATGGCCCGCCACCTGGAGGCCGAGCGGAACCGGCTGCGGGGCAGCCTGGCCGAGATCCTGAAGTGGGTGGACGACAACATCCAGCCGGCCAACTCCCTGATGGCCCTGCGCCCGCGGGCCGGCGGCGACCAGGGCCGCCCGCCCGCCGCCGCGGCCGGGGCCCGGCCGACCGGCAACGGCGACAACGTCCTCGACCTGCACGCCCCTGACGCCGGCTAGCACCGGCCCGCGGTGTCCTGTAGGGTCACCGCCTCCCGCTAGCCTTCCGCGGCCACCAGTTGGCCGTCCGCGGCCGGCAGAGAGGGGAACGACATGACGCCCAGTACCCGGCCGCCCAGTACCAAGACGCCCAGTACCCGGGCGGCGGACACGTCCGCCCAGACCGACGCACCGGCAGCCCAGAAGGGGAACGCAGTGAGCACGACGGCCAAGAAGATCCCCCCGACCAAGGCGGCGGCGGCCAAGAAGCCGGCCAAGAAGATCGAGCCCGGCCCGTACGCCAAGGACACCAAGTTCCTGGACGAGCAGCGGGAGCTGCTGGTCAGCGAACGGGCCATCTACGAGGGGCAGGCCGCCGACTTGAAGGCCGAGGCAGACTCGCTGGCCCAGGAGCGGGAGCCCGGGGACGTCCAGTTCGACGAGGAGTCCGGCGAAGGCGGCACCGTCACGGTGGACCGCGAGCGGGACCTGGCGTTGTCCGCCCAGGCCCTGCTGGCGGTGGAGGAGATCGACGACGCCCTGACCCGCATCGACGACAAGACCTACGGGGCCTGCGAGCGGTGCCACCAGCCGATACCGAAACCGCGACTGCGGGCGCTGCCGTACGCCCGGCTGTGCGTGGCCTGCAAGAGCGGGGGGCTGTCGCGGCGCTGAGCCGCCCCGGACGGCTGGCGGTGACGGCCGTCGCCGCCACCGTGGTGGTGGCCGCCGACCAGGTCACCAAGGCGGTGGCCGTCGCCCAGCTGCACCGGCCGGTCCACCTGGTGGGCCCCTTCGGGCTGGACCTCGGCTACAACACCGGGTCGGCCTTCAGCCTGTTCACCGCCGACGCCCCGGTGGTGACGGCGGTGGCGGTGGTGCTGGTGGGGGTGCTCGGCTGGCTGGCCTGGCGGGCCCCCAGCGTCCCGGTGGCGGTGGCCGTCGGCCTGGTGCTGGGCGGAGCCCTCGGCAACCTGGTTGACCGGATCGTCCGGGGCCGGGTGGTCGATTTCATCACCCTCACCCACTGGCCCACCTTCAACCTCGCCGACGGCTGCATCACCGTCGGGGTGATACTGCTGGTGGTGTTCTACTGGCACGCCGCCTCGCCGGCCCGGCGCCCCCAGTCACCCGGGTCCCAGTCACCGGGGCCCCGGTGACCGGGTCCCCGATGACCGTGCCGGCCGTCCTGGACGGCATCCGGGTGGACCGGGCGGTGG
>CAYVPF010000046.1:0-9422 GCA_964453355.1 uncultured Acidimicrobiaceae bacterium
GGTGGCGGGGGCGCCGGCTGGTTCGGCGGCGGCGGTGGGGGTGGCGGCGGGACCGACGGGAGCGGCGGCGGCGGCGGTGGTGGTTCCAGCGGCGTCCACGGCACAACATGGGTGACCAGCACGAGCTACTCGGGACAGAGCACCGGCTACGCCCAGGTCTCGGTCAGCTGGACGTTGCAGTCCAGCACGACGTCCCTGTCGCTGACGGGGACGACAGGGTCGAGCACAGTGCCGGCCGGCCACCCGATCACGCTGCGGGCGGTGGTGAGCGGGGGGAGCTCCACCCCGACGGGAGCCGTGACCTTCCGGAACAGCATCGACACAACGCTCTGCACCGGGGTGGCGCTGGCCGGCGGTGTCGCCACCTGCACCTTCGACAACACCTCGTCCCTCGGGAGCCGCTCGTACTACGCCAGCTACGGCGGCAGTGACGCCTACCTCCACGGCACAAGCACCGGGGTGGCGGTGAAGACGGTCGACGACACGACGACCGTCTCGAAGGTGACGGCCACAACGGAGGGGGGGCTGCACCTGAAGGCGACCGTGACGCCGCCGACCTACGCCACGACAGCGCTGTCCGGCGGGGAGGTCAAGTTCTACGCCTTGGTCAAGGGATCGGCGACAGCGCGGAAGCTGGCCTGCACAACGACCCTGCCGTCCGCCGGTCCCGGGGCGGCGGTCACAGCCAGCTGCAAGTGGGCCACAGGGGTGCCGGGCACGACCTATACCGTCACGGCCACATTCCTGGGCGTCCACGACAACACCGCCGCTGGCTCGCCGACCACGACACTGACAGTGGCCAAGGCGACGCCCCACGTCACACTGTCGGCCACAGCGACGAACGTGACCTACGGCCAGTCGGTCACCCTGCACGCCACGGTGACCGGACTGCCCTCGGGGGACACCCACCCCGGACAGGTGACCTACGACCTGGAGCCGGCCGGGACGGCCATCAGCTGCAGTGGCTCGAACCCGGTGACAGTGACGGCCCCCTCCGGGACGGCCGGATCGTGCACCTTCGTGCCGGGGGCCGGGGGCACCGTGACGTCGGAGCAGGTGGCGGCCTCGTTCGCCGGGGACGCCGAGGCCGATGCCGAAAGGTCGTCGACCACCTCGCTCCGCGTGGCCAAGGCGACGTCGGCGACCTCGTTGACCGTCACACCCGCCGGCAACGTGGCCGGGGTCGGCGTCCCGATCACCCTCAGGGCGACCGTGACCGATCCGGACGACGCCACAGCGGTGGCGGCCGGCACGGTCCGGTTCGAGTCCGCGGGCGTGGCCGTCGGCGGCTGCACCGCGGTCGCCGTCACCGGCGGCGTCGCCACCTGCACCGCCGCCCCGGCGCCGACCACCCTCGTCACCGTCGACTTCTCGGCCGCCTACTGCCAGACCGGCAACGGCGCCTGCGCCGACTGGACCGGCAGCACATCGGGAACCGTCGCCTACACCGCGACAAAGGACCCCACGTCCGTGTCCCTCAGCCCCGGTGGGACACAGACCCACCCGGGCACAGCCACAGGGGGGAAGCCCGTCACGGTGACCGCCACCGTGGCCGTCACCGCCGGAACGGGGACGGTGACAGGGACGGTCACCTTCGAGCAGAACGGGGGCAGCATCACCGCGACAGGCGGCGGAACCTGCTCCACCGAGGTCGTGCACTCGACAGGCCAGGTGGCCTGCACCTTCGTCCCGGTACCGGGCAACGAGGACACAGTCGTGGCCGCCTACACCCCGGCCGGCTCCTCGCTCACCAAGCCGTCCACATCGGCCAAGGGCTACTTGAAGGTCAGTGGCCTGCCCACGACCACCTCGATCGCCGTCACCGAGGCCCCGGGGACAGTGGTGGCCACAGGGGCCGCCGTCCCCTACGGCGTGCCCCTCACCGCCACGGCCACGGTCACCTCGGGGGGTAATCCGGTGACCGCCGGCACGGTGGCCTTCACCCTCGGGGGCGCCCCCGTCGCCTCCTGCAGCCCGGTGAACCTCTCCTCGGGCGTGGCCACCTGCACGTTGCCGGCCCCGGCCGCGGCCGGCTATACGGTCACCGGCACCTTCGCCTCGGCCAGCAGCACATACGCCGGCAGTACCGGCCGCCAGGGGTTGTCGGTCGCCGCCGCGCCCACCACCACGTCGGTGGCGGTCGCCGGCGACCCGACAGTGGCCGGACACGTGGAGATCACCGCCACCGTCGGTAACGCCGCGGCCGGCGCCACGCTGCCCCCGACCGGCACCGTGGCCTTCCAGGCCGGCGGCACCGGGATGGCCACATGCGGCGCCCAACCCTTGACCGCCGGTACTGGCGCCACGGCCACGGCCACCTGCGTGGTCGCCACGCCGGCGGTCCAGACGAGCTACACCGCCTCGTTCGCCCCGTCGGACGGCGACTTCGCCGCCTCGTCCTCGCCGGCCCGCGTCTTCAATCCCGGCGCGGCCTGCTCGGCCACATTCGGGGGGATCTGGAACGCCAACGGCCAACCGTTCTCCTTCTCGGTCGGTGGTGTGCTGACCTCCGCCGACCAGCTTTCGGCGGGGCTGGGCGGCGTGGTCGGGAACTGCACCGCCACACTGACCGTCCCGTTCACGGGTGGTTCGCTCAAGCTGTTCGGGGACACCCTGGCGAGCAGCGCCGCGGTCAGCGGCTACTTCGCCGAGACAACAGGGACCGGCTCGGTGCGGGTGTGCCTCACGGCGGGGTCCCTGTCGCTACCCGCCGGCTGGGGGCTCGGCTCCCTCTCCTTGTCCGGTTCGGCCAAGCTGTGCTTCGCCGTCGGCACAGTGTCGGGCACGTCAGCCAAGCTCACGGGGTTCGACTCCGCTTCCCTCAGCGTCGGCAGCACCAGCCTTCCCTTCGGGGTCCCTGACGCCTCCGTCGGGTACGGCCTGCTGGCCACCTTCACCGGGACGACCACACCCACCCTGACCCTCCACGTGGCCCCGACGACCGCGCCGGCCACGACGCCGTACGCC
Source organism: uncultured Acidimicrobiaceae bacterium (assembly GCA_964453355.1). Lineage (GTDB taxonomy): Bacteria > Actinomycetota > Acidimicrobiia > Acidimicrobiales > RAAP-2 > DASZUK01. The sequence goes on from CAYVPF010000046.1 coordinate 2,968, forward strand.
ACAGCGACGGTGACGGTGAGCCGCAAGACAGGGAGCTTCACCGCCACCGGGGCGCTCGTCCTGAAGAACGTGCCCTTCCTCGGCAAGCCACCGACCGCCACCTTCACCGTGGCGCCGGGACCGACAGGAACGATGGCCGAGTCGGTGTCGTTGTCCGCCCTCACAACATATTCAGCGGTCCCCGGCCTGACCTTGAAGGGGATCTCGCTCACCCTGGCCCACACGACAGGGCAGACCACCTTCGACATCGCCGCCAGCGCGGTCTTGGGCTACGGCACGAAGACGGTCACGGTGACACTCGCCGGCGCCTACGCCTCGTCGAAGTGGACCTTCACCCTTTCGACCACCCGTATAGGGCCGTGGAGCCCCTTCAGCGGGCTCACACTGTCGCCGACCCTGGGCGGCACCCTGATCTTCACAACGGCCGGCACCACCAAAATCGCCTACGACTTCGAGGGCGGGAAGGTCCCGACAGGCGGATCGACCGCCACACCGTTGGCCACCTGGTCCCCCGGGGGTGGGGTCACCCTCACCGTCGGGTGCGTCGCCCTCGCCTACGGGGTCATCCCGACCTGCCCGGGCGGACCGACAACGACGACCAGCCCGACCGATCCGACCCTGTTCGTCCAGGGGTCACTGGCTTTCGGTGGCGCCGAGGGGATCACCGCCGGCTTCGAGGGCTCGGTAGACCTGAAGTCGGGAGCCCTCGCCTTCTCTCTCGACCCCGCCGCCGGTCCGGTGTCGGTCACCCCGGTCACCGGCCTGACGCTCTCGCTGACCACACTGGCGGTGAGCGGGAAGGTCGGGAGCCTGGACGTCACAGGGAAGGCCTCGGCGACGGTGGCCGCCCTGGGGTCCACGCCGTTGACGGCGGCGTTCAGTGACCACGGCGGCACGCTGGTGGTAGCCGTCGGGGGCGTGAGCCTGGCCTCGCTGGGGGTACCGCTGACGGGCTTCTTCGCCTACGCCTCGGCCACAGTCGCCACATACGTGACCGGCGAGGCCACATTCGGAACCGTCCACCTGGCCAAGGGGTTCAACGGGTTCGCCGTCTACCGCCCCACAGCCGGGGTGATCGCCGTCCTGGGGCAGGTGGGCTTCACCCTGCCGGCCGGTGACGCCGTCACCTTCACCGCGGCCTGGACACCGAAGAGCTCCCCCACCTTCACCGCCACCCTGGCCGCCCCCTCGTCGGGCTTCCCGTTCCTGAGCCTGCCGGACGGGGGCAGCATCACCGGCGCCACCCTCTCCTACTCGTCGGGCCGTCTCACGCTGGCGGTCACCGGGACCATCCCGGTGCCCGGCAGTGCCCCGGCCACCATCGACCTGCAGCTCACGGTGGGCACCGGCGGCACCTTCTCCGGGTCGGCCACCGTGAGCGGCCTGACGGTCTTCGGGCAGCCGGTGGGACTGGTGGGGACGATCGCCCGGAGCACAAAGGGGGCGATCACCGCCACAATCTCCAGCTGCCAGCCGACCGCGACAGGGTGCACGAAGGGCCCGATCGCCGGTCCCCTCACCCCCTTCAGCGGGGTGCCCCTGCAGCTCACCACAGTGTCCTTCTCGCTCGGCACGACAGGCCTCTCCGTGGCGGGCACCATGTCCGTTGACACACTGGGCAACCTGACCGTGAAGGGGGTGCTCAAGAACCTGAAGACATGGTCGATCACCGCGGCCGCGGCCGCTTCCCGCACCTGGAGCCCCGCCCCCGACGTCTCGTTCTCCCCGTCCTTCACCGGCAACGTCACCGACGCCGCCGGCACGGTGACGTTCGTCCTGTCGGCCACCGGGGCCGGGGGTTCGTCGCTGTTCTCGATCAGCCCGCCGGGGGTGACACTGAAGGTGATCTCGGTGAGCCTGGGCAATGCCGCTCCACCCGACGGGTGCACGGTGAAGAAGGTCGGTGACCTGTGGCTGGCCGTGGGCGGCTCCATCGGGGTGTCGTTCGCCGGCGTCTCGGGGACAGCGACGGCCACAGGCTGCTTCGACCTCACCGCCCACAGCTTCACCGTGTCGGCGAAGATCACACAGCTCTCCTTCAGTGCCCTGACAGGGCACCTCCGCCTGACCGCACCGACGGTCGTCGTCAGCGAGGCGACAGGGACCTACCAGGTGAAGGTGGACGCCACACTGCGGCTGTCCATGCCCTCCGGCGGGACACTGGTCGTCGAGGCCGTCCTCGACATCGAACCGGGGGGCACCGCGGTCATCGGGGCCGAGGCCAACCTGTCCCAGTGGCTCGGCTCCGCCGCCGACACCGCCTACCTGTACTACGCGTCTGCGGCGGTCACCGGGTTCACAACCGGTGACCCCACCCTCGGCAAGATCAACCTGGTCCAGGGGCTGAGCTTCGCCTTGGCCATCACCCTGCCGACATCGGTGATCTCCGGGCTGGCCGACGTCGGCATCCACCTGCCGGCCAACACCGCGCTGGCGGCCATCGGCACGGCGGACTTCGTCACCGACACGTACGAGCTCAAGGTCTCGATCAAGCTCGGGACAACAGGCCTCAAGCTGTTCACATCGGACGGTACCGGGATGTACCTGATGACAGGGTTCCTGGAGGTCAAGCTGGCGCCCTCGCTCGTCCAGTTCGGGGTGGGCCTGAACGCCCGGCTGCACGTGGCCGCACCGACGTCCACAGCCAGCCCGTCCACAGTGAAACTGACCGGCCAGCTGACGGTGGGCACCTCGGGGATCGACGTGTCCCTCTCGCTCGGTACATGCAAGGGCAGTACACCGGGGTGGACCAACGCCTTCGGGCTATCCGGGCTCACCGTCAGGTGCGCCGCCCTGACCGGCGGCATCACCGACGAGTTCCCCTTCATCGACGTGGGGCTGGACGGGACGATCACGTCGCTCCCGTCCGTGGTGGCCAACCCGATCGGCTACCAGTCCGGGGCGCCGATCAGCTTCGCCTTCAACCTCGATCCGTTCCTGCTGTCGCTCAGCATCGGCACCAAGGGTTCCACCACGCCCGCCTTGGAGCCGCTCAGCTACTTCGGCCAGGGGACATTGATCAAGGTGTACTACGCCTCGCTCTACATCGCCCCGACCGGCGCCACAATCGGTTCGACACACTTCACAGCCGGCGTCAGCTTGGGGTTCGCCGCCACACTGTTCCACGTCAATGTATCCATCACAGCCAGGATCGGCTTCAGCCCGCCGAGCATCTACTTCAAGGCCACAATGTCCAAGATCACCGTCGGGTCGCTGTCGGTCGGCCCCGTGTCGGTGCTGCTCACAGTGTCGCCGTCGAACTTCGAGTTCCAGTTCACCGGCACCGCCACGCTGGGCCCGGGGACGGTGGACATCGGCAGGACACTGAAGATCGGCGGTGAGCTGAGCGCCACCGTCCAGGTGGAGCTGTCCAAGTCCGGCTTCAGCGCCTTCATCTGGGGGACAGTCGCCGTGACACTGTCGGCCGACATCGCCCAGACAACCTGCTACACAGACACAATCTGGCCGTATCCGTGCAACTACCAGTGGAAGTCCACCGGGTTCTCGCTCCACCTGGGTAAGACCGGCTTCGCCGTCACAAGCTCCGGCGTCACCCTCGAAGTGGACGGCTACTCGGTCACCTTCGACTACGACGGTCACGTTTCGGTGCACACCGCGGCCGACGTCCACCGGCGGGGTGGCGGCCGGACCGGGGGCAGCCGTGCCGTGTTCGCCGACCTCCACCAGGCCGGCCGCCAAGGGCGGAAGCACCGCCTTCCCGTCGAGCTGGCTTCGACATCGACGCCGCTGGCATCGGTCGGCACCGGCGGCACGGGCAGTGCGGTCCGGCCGACAGCGCATCCGCTGCCCCCCACGACACCGCCGCCGACCTCGACGCCGATGCCGGGTCAGGCGGTGCTGGTGCCCACGACATCGGCGCCCACGACAACGGCCACCGGCACCGCCACATCGGCCGCCGGCGGTGGGTCCGCCCCAGGGACGTCCGGGACAGGGACGTCCGGGACAGGGGCTTCGGGGTCGGGCGGCTCGATGCAGGCTGCGCCGACCGGCTCCGGCCAGGCCGAGGGCCGTTGGTCGGCGGCGCCGTCGATGGGTACGGACCGGGCGTTTGCCGCCGTGGCCACCCTCCACGACGGCGACGTCCTGGTGGCCGGCGGGGTGGGACCCGGCAAGTCGGTGCTGTCGTCGGCGGAGGTCTACGACCCGGCCACCCGGCAGTGGACGACCGTGGGGTCGCTGGGAGCGGCGAGGGCCGGGGCGACGGCGACGGTACTGCCCGACGGCGACGTCCTGGTGGCCGGTGGGCTGGGGAGCGCCCACGCCCCGCTGGCGTCCGCCGAGCTCTACGACCCGACGACGGCCTCGTTCACGCCGACCGGCTCGCTCGGGACGGCCCATGGCTTCGCCACTGCGGCGGTGCTGGCGAACGGTGACGTCCTGGTGGCCGGGGGCACGGGGGCCGGTCACGAGCCGCTGGCGTCCGCCGAGCTGTACCACCCGGGAACCGGGAAGTTCTCGGCCACCGGCACGATGGCCACACCGCGGGCGTTTGCGGCGATGACGGCGTTGCCCGGCGGGGACGTGCTGGTGGCCGGGGGCGACGGCCCGGGTGGGTCGTTGGCGACGGCCGAGCGGTACGACCCGTCGACGGGGGACTGGGCGTCGGCGGGGACGATGACCCAGGCCCGGCTGATGGCCAGCGCCGCCACCCTGCCGGATGGGGACGTGCTGGTGGTGGGGAACGGGGCCGACGGCGACCTGTACGACCCCACCTCCGGCGCCTGGTCGGCGACCCAGGGGATGCCGAGCGCCACGGACGCCCCGATGGTCACCGGGTTGCCGGGCGGCCGGGTGCTGGTGGCGGGCGGCCAGAGCGCCGGCAACACCCGGGCGACGTCGGTGGTGTACCAGCCGGCGACCGAGTCGTGGACGAGCGCCGGGAGCATGCGGACAGCGCGGACCGGGGCGGCGGCCGTGGCCCTGTCGAACGGACAGGTCCTGGTGGCCGGCGGCGGCGACGTGTCCGGCGCGGAGGGCCAGAAGCCGCAGATCACCACCGAGGCCACCGCCGAGCTCTACTCCGCCCCCTCCTCGGGCGGCATCGGGGGGGCCGCCCCGGTGGGCGCGCCGGTCCTGGCCACGGTGTCGGGGTCGGGCGGCCTCACCGGGACGCCGCTGGTGGTGACGGTGGTCGGTGGCTCGATCCTGTTCGTGGCCCTGGCCGGCGGGCTGGCCCTGGCCGGCTACCGCCGCCGGTTGGCCAGTTCGGCGGCCAGCCGGGACCGGTCCTCGGCGGTGAGCGGCCGGTAGGCCCCGTTCCGATCAGATGTGGCCCGCTGGGGGCGCCACCAGACCGGATCGTCGGTCTCCCAACGGTTGGCCCGCAGCTCCGCCTTGGTGATCTTGCCGTTGGCGGTCTGGGGGATGGCGTCGGTGACCCGGACGTACCGGGGCGGCCACTTGGTGCCGAGGTCGGGCTGGGCGGCCAGCCAGTCGGCGAAGCCGGCCGGGTCGAAGGTGGCGCCGGGCCGGAGCTCGACGGCGGCCATCACCTGGTCGCCGGCGGCCGTGGCGGTGTCGGGGACCGGGTAGACGGCGACCACGACCAGGTCGGGGTGGCGGGACAGGACGGCCTCGACGGGGCCGGCGGCGAAGTTCTCGGAGTCCACCCGCAGCCAGTCGCCGCCGCGGCCGGCGTAGTAGAAGAAGCCGTCGGCGTCGCGGTAGGCGAGATCGCCGGTCCAGTACCAGCCGTTGCGGGTCCGGTCGGCCTCGGCGTCGGGGGCGCCGTAGTAGCCCTCGAACTTGCCGGGCCCGCTGCGGTTGACCAGCTCCCCGGTGGCTAGGGCGGCGTTGGTCGGCCGACCGTCGCCGTCGAAGGTCGCCGGCGGGCACTCGTTGCCCGTGGCCGGGTCGACCACGGCCAGGTCCACCCCGGGGGCGGCCCGGCCGAGGGAGCCGGCCGGCATGCCGGCCGCCGGGTTGATGGTGGCCCCGCCCTCGCTCTGGCCGTAGCCCTCCACCAGGACGCAGTCGAACCGGTCGGCGAACCGCCGGCGGTCCCGGGCGGAGGCTTCCGTGCCGAAGGCGCTGACCAGGGTGTTGTCGGCGTCGTCCGGGCGCTCGGGGGTGGCCAGGACGTAGGCGACGGCCTTGCCGACGTAGCTGAACATCGTGGCTTCGTAGCGGCGGACGTCGTCCAGGAACGCCGACGCGCTGAACCGGGGGCGCAGGGCCACGGTGGCCCCCACGTACAGGGCCGGGCCCCACAGGGCCATGAGGGCGTTGCCGTGGAACAGGGGCATCGGGCAGTAGCAGACGCTGTCCCGGTGGTACCCGTAGCCGGGGGCGGCCACCTCGGCGATGCCGGCCAGCCGACCCTGGGTGCACCGCACCGCCTTCGGTCGGCCGGTGGTGCCGGAGGTGAACAGCAGCAGGAACAGCTGGTCCTCCGTCACGCCTGCGGCCGCGGCCAGCACCGCCCGGGCGGCTGT
>CAYVPF010000046.1:9522-16088 GCA_964453355.1 uncultured Acidimicrobiaceae bacterium
CGCCTTTGGACCAGGCGCCTTTGGACCAGGCGCCTGCGGTCCGGCCCCGTCCGGGTCGAAGGCGGCCACCGCCCGGTCGTAGGCCTCGGTGCCCACCACCAGGAGCCGTGCCGGGTCGACGCCCAGGTCCAGGCCGGCCAGGAGGGCGGCCCCGTCGTCGTCGGTGACGATCAGCTGGCAGTCGGTGGCCCGGACGTCGGCGGCCAGCGCCTCCCCCCGCCGGGTGGGGTTGAGGCCCACCACCGTCGCCCCGGTCAATGCGGCGGCGCCCAGCCAGAACAGGTACTCGGGGACGTTGGGCAGGAGCACCCCGACGTGGAACGGCCCGGGCTGGCGGAGGGACTGCGCCAGTGCCCCCCGGCTGCTGCCGGCAGCCACCACCTGCCGCCACGTCCAGGACCCGGTGGCGTCCAGCACCGCCGGGTGGTCGTCGTCGGCCCGAGCCGCCAGCAGCCCGGCCACCGTGGTCATGGCCGGCCCGGGGTCCGCCCGGGGGCGGCCCAGACGGGGACTGGCCACCCGGGGACTGGCCAGCCCGGGGCGGGGCGGACGAGGGACCGGTCGACGTCGGCGACGGTGGGGGCTCCGCAGAGGGCCATGGCCCGGCGGAGCTCCCGGCCGAACCAGTCCAGGAGGTCGGCGACGCCGGCCGCCCCGCCGGCCGCCAGTGCCCAGATGACCGGCCGGCCCAGCAGGACGGCGTCGGCCCCGAGGGCCAGGGCCTTCACCACGTCGGCTGGCCGGCGGAGGCCGCCGTCCACGTACACCTCGGCCCGGTCACCGACGGCGTCGGCCACCTCGCCGATCACGTCGGCGGTGGCCGGACCGACGTCCAGCTGGCGGGCGCCGTGGTTGGAGACGAGGACGGCGGCGGCCCCGGCGTCGACGCATCGGGCGGCGTCGTCGCCGCGGAGCACCCCCTTTACGACCACCGGCAGGCCGCTCAGGCCGGCCAGCCAGCCGATGTCGTCGTAGGTCAGGGCCGGATCGAACTCGGCGCCGACCACCGTCATGAACCCGCCTTCCCGGGCCCGCTCGGTCGACTCGCGGCCCAGGTTGGGCAGGGCCAGGTCGTCCGGCAGGTGGACGCCCTCCCTGATCTCCCGCCGGCGCAGGCCCGGCACCGGGGTGTCGACGGTCAATACCAGGGCCCGGTACCCGGCGGCCTTGGCCCGGGACACCATCTCGACCGTGGCCCCCCGGTCGCGGAGCACGTACACCTGCATCCAGCGGACCGCATCCGGGGCGGCCGCGGCCACGTCCTCCAGTCGCCGGGTGGCCAGGGACGACAGCACCATGCCGGCCCCGGCGGCGGCCGCCCCGACAGCGATGGCCACCTCGCCGTCCGGATGGGCCAGGCCCTGGATGGCGGTCGGGGCCACCAGCACCGGGGAGCGCACCGGTGCGCCGAGGACGGTCGTGGCCGTCGACCAGGACCCGTTCCCGGCCAGGACCCGGGGGTGGAGCCGCCAACGAGCCCAGGCGGCCACGTTGTCGGCCAGCTGCCGCTCCTCGTCGGCCGCCCCGGCGTAATAGGCGTAGGCCATCTCCCCGATGGCCTGCCGGGCGGTCTGCTCCAACAGGTCCAGGTCCAGCTGGACGTCGCCCCGGGCCTTCGGGCCGACGGTCCCGCGGGTGGCCGGCACGGCCGGCGGCCTGACAGGATGGACGTTCATGCGGCCGATGGTAGGCCGGTGGACCCGGGGGGGCATGGTGGCCACCCCTGGGCGGACGCAGGCGGGTGCGAGCCCGACCGCAGGGGGGTGACGTGCGCTTTTCCTACGCCGAGTCGATGACCGACCCGACCTTCTACGTGCCCTTGGCCCGGGCGGCCGAGGCCGCCGGCTACGACAGCATGGTCATCCCGGACAGCATCTGTTACCCGGCCGAGGCCGACAGCGTGTACCCGTTCAACCCCGACGGCACCCGGGAGTTCCTGGACGACAAGCCGTTCCTGGAGCCGTTCTCCCTCATCCCGGCGTTGGGCGTGGTGACCGAACGGCTGCGGTTCACCACCTTCGTCATCAAGCTGCCCATCCGCAACCCGGTGCTCATCGCCAAGCAGGCCACCTCCACCGCCGTCCTCACGAACAACCGGCTGCTGCTCGGCGTGGGCACCAGCCCGTGGCGGGAGGACTACGACATCCTCGGGGTGCCCTGGGAGCGCCGCGGCCGCCGGATGGACGAGGAGGTGGCCATCATCAAGGGCCTGTCCGCCGGCGGCTTCTTCGAGTACCACGGCGAGATCTTCGACGTCCCGTCCATCAAGATGACCCCGGTGCCCACCAAGCCGTTGCCCATCCTGATCGGCGGCCACGGCGACGCGGCCCTGCGCCGGACCGCCCGTGTCGGCGACGGCTGGCTGCACGGCGGCGGCAATCCCGAGGACCTGCCCGGGCTGCTGGCGCGGCTCGGGGAGCTACGCCAGGAGGAGGGCACGGCCGACCGGCCGTTCGAGGTCCACGTCATCTCCATGGACGCCTTCAGCGTCGACGGGGTCCACCGGCTGGAGGAGCAGGGGGTGACCGACGTCATCGTCGGGTTCCGGTGGCCCTACGAGATCGGCCCGGACATCGAGCCGCTGGCCGACAAGATCGACAAGCTCCGGTGGTTCGCCGACAGCGTCATCGGCAAGGTCAACGCGTAAGCACGACAAGAGCAAGGGAGGAGTGACGATGCCAGAAGGAGCAGGGGCCGAAGCCGCAGGGGGAGAGGCGCCGTTGACCGCCCGCCGGTTGGGCGAGCTGTCGCTGGCGGCGGTCAAGGCCAAGGACCGGGAGGGTTGGCTGGACCTGTTCGCCGCCGACGGCATCGTCCAGGACCCCATCGGCCCGTCCCCGTTCGACCCCGACGGCCACGGCCACCGCGGCCGGGACGCCATCGCCGCCTTCTACGACAACGTCATCGCCGGCAGCGAGGCCGTGGACTTCGACATGCAGGAGTCGTACCTGTGCGGCGACGAGGCCGCCGCCGTCGGCACCATCAAGACCACCTTGGCCGGTGGTGCCCATGTGGCGGTGGTCCGGTGCATCTTCACCTACCGGGCCACCCCGGAAGGCAAGCTGGCGTCGCTGCGGTCCTACTGGGAGTTCGACCAGCTGCAGCTGGTCGAGGCCGGCACCGCCTGACTTGGCGCCAGCCGGCACTGCCTGACCGGGCACCGGCCGGCACTGCCTGACCGGGCACCGGCCGGCACCGTCTAGCGGACCAGTACGACCTTGCCGAACTTGGCCCCGGCGGCGAACCGGTCGTAGGCGGCCTCGGCGTCGGCCATGGCGAACGTGTCGCACACCGGCACGGTGATGCGGCCGTCGGCCAGCAGCGGCGCCACGTGCCGTTCCAGGCCCCGCACCACCGCCCCCTTGCCCTGCCGGTCCCGGCTCCGCAGGGTCGACGCCGAGATCCGGCCGCGCAGCATCATGAGCTGCTGCAGGTTGATCTCCGTCTTGGCCCCACCCCCGGCCACCCCGATGACGACTGCCCGGCCGCCGGTGGCCAGGGCCCGGAGGGCGACCACCAGGCTGGCCGCTCCGACCAGTTCCAGCACCACGTCGTAGGGGCCGTGGTCGGCAACGGCCACCGGGTCGATCACCTCGTCGGCCCCCAGCGCCGCTACCTGGGCACGGGCCCCCTCGTGCCGGACCGCCGCTACCACGTGGGCCCCGGCGCCCCGGGCCAGCTGGACCCCGGCGGTGCCCACCCCACCGGCCGCCCCGGTCACCAGCACCCGCTCGCCCATGGTCAGCTGGGCCTGGGTGAACAGGGCGTCGTGCGCCGTGGCGAACACCTCCGGGAACCCCCCGGCCTCGGCCCAGCCCAGCCCGTCCGGCACCGCCAGCACGTGGGTCTCGTCCACGACCGCCAGGGTGGCCTGGGCGCCGCCGCCGACCAGCCCCATCACCCGGTCGCCGGTCGAGAACCGCGTGACCTGCCGCCCGACGGCGGCCACCACCCCGGCCAGCTCCATCCCGGGGATGTCCGGCGGCGACCCCGGCGGCGCCGGGTACCGGCCCTTCCGCTGCAGCATGTCCGCCCCGTTCAGCCCGGCGCCGTGGACCTCCACCAGCAGCTCCGTGTCCCCCGGCACCGGGTCCGGCCGCTCGTCGAAGGTCAGCGTCTCGTCATCGTGGACCACCACTGCCTGCATGTCAGCCTCCGGTGAAGAAGTCCAGGAGCACCGGCAGGACCGCCTCGGGGTCCTCCATCGGGCCCAGGTGCCCGAGACCGGCGATCTCCACGTACCGAGCCCCCGGAATGGCCACCGCCACCTCCCGGCCCAGGGCCGGCGGGGTCACGATGTCATGCTCGAAGGCCACCACCAACGACGGTACCCCGACCCCGCCGAGGGCTTCCAAGCGGTCGTCGTAGGCCAGGTCGGCGGCGTACTGCCCCTCCCGGCCCGGGCCGTCCCACACCGGGGCCGCCGCCATCAGCTCCAGCCACGGCGCCATGAAGGCGTCGTCCAGCTGGTGCGGGGGGCTGATCACCTGCATGGCGACCGTCACTGCGTCCAGCTCCGGCGGCAGCACCACCCCGGCCCGGGCCGCCGCCAGCTGGGCCCCCGCCCAGGCCCGCAGCGTCACGTTGGTCCGCCCGACCGTCCCCATCATGACCGCTCCCCGGACCAGTTCCGGCCGGGCCAGGGCCAGCTCCTGGGTGATGAGGGCCCCGAGCGACAGCCCCGCCACCCAGCACGGCCCGAGCCCCAGGGTCTCGATCAGCCCGGCCGCGTCACCCGCCAGCTGGGCGACGGAGTATGGCGGGGGGGTGGCCTCGGAGGGCTCCACCCCCCGGTTGTCGAACGTCACCACCGGGTGGCCGGCCGCCACCAGGGCCGGCACCAAGGTGAACTGCCAGGAGATGGCCGGCTGGCCGGTGCCGCAGACCAGCACCACCGGGGCCGGCTCCGGTGGGCGGCTGGCCCTCCCGGTGCCGTCAGCGCCGTCGGGCCAGTCCACCTGGTAGCTCAGGCGGACACCGTTGGCGGTCAGATCGGGCACGGATGGTTACGTTACGCCGCCGACGCCCGCCGTCGGCGGGGCAGGTTCGCTGCAGTCCCGGTAGCCTGCGGGCATGGCGCTCTACGACATCCCCATCAACACCCTCCAGGGAGAGCCGTCGTCCCTGGCTCCCTACGAAGGCAAGGCTCTGCTGCTGGTCAACGTGGCTTCCAAGTGCGGGCTGACCCCGCAGTACGAGGGGCTGGAGAAGCTGCAGAAGGACTACGCCGACAAGGGCTTCTCCGTCCTCGGGTTCCCCTCCAACCAGTTCATGGGCCAAGAGCCCGGCACGGCCGAGGAGATCCAGGAGTTCTGCTCCACCACCTACGGGGTCACCTTCCCCCTGTTAGAGAAGATCGACGTCAACGGGGCCCAGCGGCACCCCATCTACGACCAGCTCACCTCGGTGGCCGACGGCGCCGGCGAGGCCGGCGACGTCGCCTGGAACTTCGAGAAGTTCCTGGTGTCGCCCGACGGTGAGATCGTGGGCCGGTTCCGCCCGCAGGTCACCCCGGAGGACCCGGCCCTGGTCGAGGCCATCGAAGCCCAACTGCCGTCCTGAGCACCGAGCCCCCGTTCGGGGCGTCCATCTTCGACATGGACGGCCTCCTGATCGACTCCGAGCCGCTCTGGCACGAGGCCGAGATCGAGATCCTCGGCGCCCTGGGGGTGCCCCTCGTGGCGTCGGCCTGCCGGCAGACCAAGGGCATGTTCGTGAACGAGGTCACCCGGCACTGGTTCGAGCGGTACCCGTGGACCGGGCCGGACACCGATGCGGTGGCCGTGGCCGTCGTGGACCGGGTGATGGCCCTGGTGATGGCCAAGGGGGAGCTGAAGCCCGGCGTGCACCGGGCCATCGACCTGTGCCGTTCCCACGGCCTGCCCCTGGCCGTGGCGTCGTCGTCGGAGTACCGGCTCATCCACTTGGTCCTGGACCACTTCGACCTGGCATCGTGCTTCGACCTGGTGCACTCGGCCGAGGACGAGCCTTACGGCAAGCCGCATCCCGCCGTCTTCCTCACCGCCGCCCAGAAGCTCGGGGTGGTCCCCGACCGCTGCCTCGTGTGGGAGGACGCTCCGGCCGGGGTGCTGGCGGCCAAGGCCGCCCGGATGGCCTGCGTGGCCGTCCCGGAGGCGGCCGAGCGCGACCGGCCGGCCTTCGGCATCGCCGACGCCGTCCTCGTGTCCTTGGACCAGGCCGACGAGGCGCTGTGGGAGCGGGTTGCCGCCGCCCACCGGTCCGACCCCGTGGCCGCGCCGCAGGGCCCGTAGTCCTGGTCGGTCCTCGTCCTGGGGCGGCGGTGGCGTATGTGTTTTTACGTCACTGGCGCGGAAAAGTGAGCGTATACGCTCTAAAACTGGTGCCAGTGAGTCGCCAAGAACATGATCCGGTGGGGTCCCAACCGGCGGGTGGCCTGGCTCGTCGGCGGCCGTCGCCGGCGGTCAGACACGACTAACCTGCTGCCATCGAGCGGCCGTCGTCCCGGCGGCATGACGACCGTTTCTGCGGTTCGGGGTCTTGAATTGGGGGGGGGGTCAATGTCCAGCAGAAGGGCACCGCTGGCC